>CAZQES010000013.1:0-37393 GCA_964591425.1 uncultured Anaerolinea sp. | reverse complement strand
TACCTGAGCATCTCGGTCACCGACCGGTGCAACTTCCGCTGTGTGTACTGTATGCCGAAAGAGATCTTCGGCTCCGATTATCCCTACCTGCCGCACGGCGAAGTGTTGACCTTCGAGGAGATCACGCGCCTCGCGCGCATCTTTGTCTCACACGGCGTGAAAAAGATCCGGCTTACCGGCGGCGAGCCGTTGGTCCGCAAAGATGTGCACCTGCTGGTAAAAATGCTCGCCGAAATTCCCGACCTCGACCTCACCTTGACAACGAATGGCGCGTTGCTGGCAAAGCAGGCGCAAGCGTTGAAAGATGCGGGGCTTAAACGCGTCAGCGTCAGCCTCGACTCGCTCGACGATGAAACCTTCAAAGCCATGAACGACGTGGACTTCCCGGTGGCGAAAGTGCTCGAAGCGATGGAAACAGCCGCACTCGTCGGGCTGGAACCGGTCAAGGTCAACATGGTTGTCAAGCGAGGGATGAATGAGTCCAGCATCTTGCCGATGGCGCGTTACTTTCGCGAGAAGGGTTACATCCTGCGCTTCATCGAGTATATGGATGTCGGTCACACCAACGGCTGGCGCATGGACGATGTCGTTTCATCGGCGGAGATCGTAAAAATTATTTCTGCCGAGATGCCGCTCGAACCCGCTGACCCGAATTATCGCGGCGAAGTTGCCGAGCGCTGGCGCTACAAGGATGGGAGCGGCGAGATCGGCGTGATTTCATCCGTCACGCAGGCGTTCTGCCGCGATTGCAACCGCGCCCGCCTCTCTGCCGAGGGCAAACTCTACACCTGTCTGTTCGCCATCAAAGGGCACGACTTGAAATCGCTCGTGCGAAGCGGCGCAACGGACGATGAAATTTCACGAACCATCACTCGCATCTGGGGCAAACGCACGGATCGTTACTCGGAACTTCGCTCTGAAAATACGATTGACTTGCCCAAAGTAGAAATGTCGCACATCGGCGGGTAATATGTCATTGCGAGGATGCGATAGCCGACGAAGCAATCACTTCCTAGCATGGAGATTGCTTCGCTTCGCTCGCAATGACACTGGGAGTTTTCCATGCCTCTGAACGGAATCAAAGCCATCTTCTTCGACCTCGACGGCACGTTGCGTCACAACGTTCCCGGCGGCGGCGAAATTTCCACCGAATACATCCGCTCGCTGGGCATCGAATTCAGCCACGAAGATCTTCAGCGCGCCATGCGCTGGGAATTCATGTATTGGGCGAACTCTTCCGACCTGCTCAAAGACCTGAAAAAGCACGAGGGTGAGAACGAAAAGTTTTGGGTCAACTACAGTTACCGCCGCCTCGTTGCGTTGGGCATCGCGCGGCGAAAATCAAGATCGCTCGCGCCGAAAGTTTCCGCGTACATGCAGGAGTTTTACACGCCCAAGAGCATCATCCCAGACGACGTGCAGAAAGCCTTGCATGAACTAAAGCAACATGGATACCTCATGGCGGTCATCTCGAACCGCGACAAACCCTTCGGCGAGGAACTTGAATCGCACGGCATCAGCGATTTCTTCGATTTCTCGCTCGCCGGCGGCGAAGTGGACGCGTACAAACCAGAACCTGAAATATTCCATCACGCGTTGAAGCGCGTAAATTTGCATCCTGAGCAGGCTGTGTATGTCGGTGATAACTATTACGCGGATGTGGTCGGCTCGCGTCGCGCGGGACTTCGACCTGTGCTCTACGACCCCGGCGGATACTTCCCCGAAGCGGATTGCGTCGTCATCAAATCGTTCGATGAATTGATTCCAGCGATAAAAAATTTATGAATCCGCGATCAATTCCTTCAACGCTAATCCCAACCTCGTAATTCCCTCACGGATCGTTTCCGGCGATGAATAGGAAAAATTAAGCCGCATTGTGTTCTTGCCTCCGCCCGTAGGGTGAAACGCTTCGCCCGGCACGAACGCGACTTTCTTTTCGATGGCGCGCTTGAGCACGTCCGCGGCATCCATATTCTCCGGCAAGATTCCCCACAAGAACATGCCGCCCTGCGGTTTTCGCCACGTCACACCAGCAGGGAACAACTCCTCCATCATTTCCATCATCACATCTCGGCGTTCCTTGTACGTGGCACGGATCATTTTCACATGCTCGTCGAGGAATCCGCCTTTTGCCACTTCGAACGCGACATATTGATTGAAGGAGGGAGTGTGCAGGTCCGCCGATTGTTTGGTCATCACTAATTTTTGTATCACCTCCGGCGGCGCGATCACCCATCCCAGCCGTAGACCGGGCGCGAGCAATTTCGAGAACGTGCTCAGGTAGATCACATTGCCGCTGTAATGACCGCCGTTCGGACCGCGATATTCGCTGTCCAATGCAACGATGGAGGGAATGTGTTCGCCCTCATAACGCAATTGACCGTACGGGTCGTCCTCGATGATCGGCACGCCGTATTTGTCCGCGATCTCGACGAGTTGCTTCCGCCGTTCGAGACACAGGGTAGACCCGCTCGGGTTTTGGAAATTCGGAAGGACGTAGATAAATTTGGGTCCGATGCGAAGCGCCGCTTCCAATTCATCCACGATCATCCCGTGCTCATCCGCCCTCACGGGGATGTACTGCGCGCCGTAGGCGTTCCACGCTTGCAATGCGCCGAGATACGTCGGTGATTCGACCACGATGTAATCGCCGCGATTGACAAACAGCCGTCCGATGAAATCGAGCGCCTGCTGAGAGCCGGAGGTGATGAGGATATTATCCGCGCCCACTTCCGCGCTGAAGCGTGACGTGTGCCGGGCGATCATCTCGCGCAAGGGGCGGTATCCTTCCGTGGTGCTGTATTGAAGCGATTGCGGTCCGAAGTGGTCGAGCACGTAATTGCACGCCTCGCGGAACTGTTCCAGCGGAAAGACCTCCGGCGCGGGCAAGCCGCCGGCAAATGAAATGATGTCCGGCTGTTCGGTCAATTTCAACAATTCTCGGATGACCGAACTCCCCATACGTTGGATGCGATGTGCGTAACGGTATGCCCACGGTGTCTGCATTCAGGCTCCTTGAATTTTCTATGGTGCGGGATGCTTTCCCGCACTACAAAATGGAATAAAAAAGCCCGACGGGTATGTGAAAAAACACCAGTCAGGCTCCATGGCTTGGCGATGTACGGATGACCCGCAGGAGAATTATCCGGGTTCCGGTCATGACAGCCGTATGATAACTCACTTTTCTGCCGGGACACAAATGTCGAAATTCCCGTTTCGGGCATGACGCGCAAATCTGATAGGTTTTTAGTAAAATGGGCGCACCCGCTAGAGACAAAATGACCCTCGTCCGACTCACATTCCTTCATTGGCTCGCCTACTTTGCCCTGCTTCCAGCGGCAGGGAAAATCTTCGGTAATCGGGGCGTATAACCATGCCGAACAACGGTCTGCTCCCTTTCCAGCAGGGCGGTCTCGATTCGCTGTGCGGGCTGTACAGCGTCATCAACGCGGAACGGATCATCAACCGCTCCTCCGACCAGGAAACCCAGAAACTATTCGATGATCTCATTCATTTTCTTTCCAAGCGCGGGCTGTTGAGCAAACTGCTCATCGGGGGCATCATCCACAAACAGATGCTGTTGATCCTCGACAAAGTGGTGGGCAAGCAGAGGATCTCCAGCGTGGAAGTCCCGTGGCGCGGCGTGCCCAACCCCGACCTGACCACCTTCTGGAAATCGATGCAGGCGTTCCTCGACGGCACCCCCGGCCGCGCCATCATCCTTGGTTTGCAGGGCTATCACGACCATAGGACGGTGATCGAGTCCATCACGGATCGTTCGATTTTTCTGTACGACTCCTCGCGTATCAAACGCCTGCCGCGTTCGCGCTGTACCACCGTTTATGCCACATGGACGCGCAAGCACTTGCTCCTGCCCGCGCAAACGTATTTTCTTTCCAATGAGAGTGAAGAGGAAGACTCGGATGAATGACCTCGCCCACGAAGAATATTGCTATCTCACCACCACAGGGCGCGTAAGCGGCAATCCGCACGAGATCGAGATCTGGTTTGGCATGAAAGACAACACACTGTATCTCCTCTCCGGCGGCGGACACAAATCGGATTGGGTGAAGAACCTGACGAAGAATTCAAACGTCACAGTGCGGATCGGTAAACGCACGTTCAACGCGACGGGACGGCTGGTTCAACAAGCGGAGGAAGCATCCTCCGCCCGTACGATGCTCGCCGACAAATATAACGAACGCGAGTCGGACGGGTCGCTCAGCGAGTGGGCACAATCCGCGCTGGTGGTTGCGATTGATCTGAAATTAGACTAACACCCTGATTATTAAAAAGAAAAATCTGCGTTTTCAGCGTGCATCAGCGTCCCGATTTTGAAAGTGTAAGGTGATCAAACTAACACCATACGTTCTTGACGTAGTTGCACTGCGTCAAGGAACGGGAATTTCGGCGTGCTATAATCCGCACACGTGAACCCGATGCCCGATCCCAAAATATTTTTTGAAACCGAACATGTAAAAATCATCCACGACGATGTCATTACCACCGACCGCGTCGATGATTCCAGCATCGACCTGATCGTCACCTCGCCGCCGTACAACGTGGACATCGCCTACAATTCGCACAAGGATGACATTTCGTATACAGAGTATCTCGAGTTCAGCCAAAAATGGATGACGCGTTGTTACGAATGGTTGAAGGACGACGGGCGCTTTTGCTTGAACATTCCCCTCGACAAAAACAAAGGCGGGCAACAAAGCGTCGGCGCGGACCTAACCACGATCGCAAAACAACTGGGCTTCGGCTATCACTCCACCATCATCTGGAACGAGGGGAACATTTCACGCCGCACCGCGTGGGGCTCGTGGATGAGCGCCAGCGCGCCGTTCGTCATTGCGCCGGTGGAATTGATCCTTGTGCTGTACAAGAAAAATTGGAAGAAGACCAGTGGAAGCAAAACCTCGGATGTGACGCGCGACGAATTCATGGAATGGACCAACGGCGTTTGGACCTTCAACGGCGAGAGCAAAAAGAAGATCGGTCATCCTGCGCCGTTTCCGCTCGAACTGCCGCGGCGTTGTGTCAAACTCTTCAGCTTCGTCGGCGATACCGTGCTCGATCCCTTCAGCGGAAGCGGCTCGACCCTCGTTGCCGCCGTTACGAATGGGCGCAAAGGCATCGGCATCGAAGTGGATGCGAAGTATTGCGAGTTGTCTAGGAAACGAATCGCCGTGGCGACAGAAGTGGTTCAGGAGGATTTGGTTCTCCATCAACGAAGCAGAAAAAAGTAGATTTGTTGCGTGCTATAATCCTGATCGTTCAGGAGCAATAATCATGAAATGGAATGACATCCGAACGAAATACCCTAAGAAATGGTTGCTAGTGGAGGCATTGAAGGCTCGCACGAAAGCAGACCAGCGAATTCTTCTGCAACTTGCGGTGCTGGGTACTTTTGCTAATTCAAAATCTGCATTGAAAAAATACGCGGAGTTTCATCGCGAAACTCCTGAGCGCGAATTGTATGTATTCCACACCAGCCGCGAGAAATTGATGGTGACAGAAAGGAAATGGCTCGGCATTCGAGGAGCACGATGAGGATACGAATCAAGAACGGCTTGCCATACATCTCTGCCACACTAATTCATCACAGCCAGCGTGTGACCCTGAAAAATGTCTTGTTAGACACAGGCTCCGCTGGCTCGATTTTTTCAACGGACAAGGTTGCAGGAATTGGGCTAACCTACGAACCAGAAGATTTCGTTCATCGCATTCGCGGTGTTGGCGGATCGGAGTTTGTTTTTACGAAACGGGTGAACACGCTGAAAGCGGGGAACCTGGAGGTTACAGATTTTGAGATCGAGATTGGCGCAATGAATTACGGCTTTGATATGGACGGAATTATCGGCATGGATTTTCTTACGAAGGTCGGCGCATTGATTGACTTGGGTCGCAAGGATTTGAGATCTTTAGGGAAATAATCAAATATGAACAAAACCTGGTGGAAGGAAAGCGTCGTCTATCAAATTTACCCGCGCAGTTTCAAGGATAGCAACGGCGACGGAGTCGGCGACTTGCGCGGCATCATACAGAAACTTGATTACTTGCATGAACTGGGGGTCAACGTGGTCTGGCTTTCGCCGGTGTACAGATCGCCCAACGACGATAACGGCTACGATATCAGCGACTACCACAACATCATGGATGAATTCGGCACGCTGGCAGACTGGGAGGAAATGCTGGAGGGCATGCACAAGCGCGGGATTAAATTGTTGATGGACTTGGTTGTGAACCACACCTCCGATGAACATCCGTGGTTCAGGGAATCGCGCAAATCGAAAGACAACCCGTACCGCGATTACTACATCTGGCGGCCGCCGAAAAACGGAGCGGAACCGAATAATTGGGTCTCGTTTTTCAGCGGGTCGGCTTGGCAATTCGATGAAGTCACCGGTGAATACTACCTGCACCTCTTCACCAAAAAACAACCGGACCTGAATTGGGAGAATCCCAAAGTTCGCGAGGAAATCTACGCCATGATGGAGTGGTGGCTGAAAAAAGGCATAGACGGCTTCCGCATGGACGTGATCAATCTCATCTCGAAAGTGTCGGGCTTGCCCGATGCCCCCATCATCAACAAGGAACGTTACCAATTCGGCGGAAAATATTTCGCCAACGGTCCGCGCCTGATGGAATTCCTGACCGAAATGAAACAGCGCGTGCTGTCGAAGTACGATATCCTCACCGTCGGCGAGACCCCGTTCGTGTCTACGGAAGAGGCGGTGATGATCGCCGGCGAGGAAACCGGCGCGTTGAGCATGGTCTTCCAGTTCGAGCACATGAACTTGGATTCGCACAACACTGAAGATTCGCGTTGGAGCGTCAAGCCGCTACAGCTGACCGACATGAAGTCGGTGATGACGCGCTGGCAAAAGGGACTCGAAAACCGCGCGTGGAACAGCATCTACCTTGCGAATCATGACCAGCCTCGGGCTGTCTCGCGCTTTGGGAACGATTCGCAGTTTCGAGTGGAGTCCGCCAAGATGCTCGCCACGTTCACGCACCTCCTGCAAGGGACTCCGTACATCTATCAGGGCGAAGAGATCGGCATGACCAACGTTGCGTTTGATTCGATTGACGACTATCGCGACGTGGAAATCCTGAACATGTATCGCGAGCAAGTGACCGAACGCGGCAGGGACTCAAAAGAGATTCTGCGCCTCATCCACGCCAAGGGACGCGACAACGCCCGCACCCCCGTGCAATGGACCGCCGACGCGCAGGCGGGCTTCACGACCGGCACGCCGTGGATTAAGGTCAACCCGAATTTTAAAGAGATCAATGCCGCGCAGGCGCTGACAGACCCGAACTCGATTTTCCACTACTATAAAAAACTGATTCAACTGCGGAAGAAGAATCCCATCTTCGTCTACGGCGCGTATGACTTGATCCTCGATGACCATGAGGAAATCTACGCCTTCACCCGCACACTGGACGAGGATCGCTTGCTCGTGATTTTGAATTTCAGTGGGAATACCCCGGTCTTTGAACTGCCGAAAAATATCTCATTCAAGAGTCACGAGTTGTTGATCAGCAACTACAAGGTGGATGCGGATGATATTCGGAAGTTCACGCTCCGCCCGTATGAGGCGTGCGTGTATCGGCTGACATAAAGTTATGAGAACGCCATAAGCATGAATAATTCTTAAGTGAAAATACTTCCTCCAACGCGGAAGGGGTTACTCGAAAATACGCGTGCTCCAATTCGAGTGGATCACGAGCGCATAAAAACTTGGGCTTCGATGCGATTTGCCGTTATCGGCGACGATGGCTTTTCGTAATCTCTCCTCGTATGTTTCCGATCGAGTGCGGTTGGCGATGCCCGCCTTTTTGAGGAAAATCGGCTTGGTGAAATAATCCCAGTGAAGACGATTGCATTCCCGTCCGCCCAGGCTGTAGAGTTGTGAATACGAAAATTCCTCGAACAGCCGCGCCACCTTTGAAATTGTGCGCGGCGTGTATTGCCGGATGCCGTGCAATAGATACAGCCCGAGGCATGCAGGCGATGGGAACAAGTGGATTTGGATCAGGCTTCGCTGTTTGTTTCGGGCAAACTCACGGACTTGCTCGAAGTAACGCAGGTCATGCTCGAAATGTTCGATGGCAGACTGTGAAATAATGAGGTTGGCATCCTCTGGAAAATATTTCGACATGTTCGCGCTATCCGCGACGTGAAATCGAAATTTTGGGTGCGCGTCGGTCAACCGGCTCCAGTTGTCGTGCTGGCGGATGTCGAGACCTGTATAACTTGCAAGCGCGCCTTCCGAATACGATTGAAGGATTGTCGCATAGTTGCCGTTCCCACAGCCGCTATCGAGGATGTTGACCTGCCCCAATTCTGATTTGATCGCCTCCCACGGGAGTTGCAGCCAAAACAGGTCGCTGAGTTTTCTCGATGGGGTGCTTTCAGCGTTGGTGCGGCTCCAGTTCTTGTCGGATACGTCCGCGTGAAAATTCCGCAAGTCCAATCCACGGGTGGCTGAGTTGGGGAAGAGGTTGTTATTCAACCCGTTATAGAAGAACCAGAGCAGTTTCATGTGCGGGCGTAGACCCCTGTCAGCATTCAAGCTGTGGATGGATGTACTGTCCATGAGTTTCCTTTGTCAGGCGTGGAGGTGGCAAATGTCCCGCCTCAGACACGCGCCGAATTATATCCCCGATCTCACTGGTGAGATTGCCAAATGTAACTGGTGTACAATCCAGCGGAAATGAATCAAAATAAAAACGAATTGCTCTGGATCTTCCTTCTTTCCCTCCTTTTGGGTACAGCATTCTCCTTCCTTCAAGGCGGCGGTTGGCTGGGATTCTCTTTCCTCTTTCTTCTTTCTTTGCTCATCCTCAAAGCCCTTCACTCATCGTCAGGCGGCGGACGCAACCTCGCACTGATCATTACTCTCGCGTTCCTCCTGCGATTGGCGGGCGGAGTTGCCGCGTATGAACTGCTTCCCGTCTACGGATATGCCGACTCAAGCGATAGTCAGGCAGGCTATGTGTTCACCGACGCGCACAGGCGCGACGATCAGGCGTGGGGGCTGGCGATCTCAGGCAAGCCGATCCTCGACGCGTTCAGCAGGGATTATTCGTCCGATCAATATGGCGGGCTGCTGGCGTTGAGCGCGGTGGTCTATCGCTATCTCTCGCCTGATGCGCATCGTCCATTGATGATGGTGTTGTTATCGGCATTTGTTGCCGCGTTGGGGGTTGCGTTCTTTTGGAGGGCAACCCACCAGGTCTTTGGCGAAAAAGTCGCGTGGGCGTCCGCGTGGATCTTTGCGCTGTATCCCGAATCCGTTTTGCTGGGCGGGTCCGCGATGCGCGAGCCGTATTTGATGACCCTGTCCGCGATCGCGTTTTGGGGATTTGTGGAATGGCGTGATTCTGGTCTCGATACGACGGCGGTAATCGAGCGGACGAAGTCCGTATCTAGACCCCACCGTCTACTCGACCAGCGAAACATCGCGATAATTTTTCTTGCTCTGAGCCTCCTTGGCATGTTGCTCCTCTCGCCTGCGGTCGCCGTGTTCACCTTGATCGTCTTCGCCGGCTGGGTGTTCTTCTCACGCGAACGGGCAAGTATCTCATGGCGGTCCATTTTCATCTTCGTGCTCGTGTTCATGGTCGGCTTGTTCGCGCTGTCATCGTCGCTCAATCGCAAAGGGATCTTCGATACGAGCTCACCCATGTCCGTGCTCAACGATTGGATTCAACTTTCGGTCAAATGGAACGTTTATCAGATCGAACGCGAATCGGGTTGGGTGCAAAAACTTTTCGACGAAATGCCCGAAGGCATTCGTCTGCCGTTCGTCGCGGTCTACGGGATTCTTCAGCCTGTGCTACCCGCCGCGTTGGTCGTGCCGACGCTCCCCATTTGGAAAGTGATATACGTGTTACGCGCGCTCGGATGGTATGCCCTGCTTCCGCTGTTGATCCTTTCGGCGATGGCTGGATCAAATTTCCACTTGGGAGCGAAGCGTGCCGAGGGTAGCGCCGCCCTGAGTGGCGAAGCCGTATCGAAGGGTCGAAGTATTTTCATCTGGCTTGCGCTTCTCGCGTGGACGTGGATCCTGCTCGCCGCTCTTCGAGGCGGAGGCGACCAGTGGGACAATCCGCGCTATCGGACGATTCAGTTCGTGTGGCAGGCGTTGGTCGCGGGGTATGTCTGGGTGTGGTGGCGCGAGTCGAAGAGCATCTGGTTTGCGCGCGTGGTTGCCTGTGAAGTTGTTTTCATTTTGATCTTCACGCAATGGTACGCGAGCCGATATTTTTATGTGGGCGGACAGTTGCCGTTTGCCACGATGATCGCATTGATCGTTGGCATGTGGGGCGTGGTATTTGCAGGCAGTTGGTGGCTGGAGAAAAAGCGCGCCTGACGCGGCGAATGTGAGTTATAATTCAGCCGCTGAATTTTGGATTAGGAGAATCAATGCCAACAGCTCTTATCACAGGCATCACAGGTCAGGACGGATCGTACCTCGCGGAGTTATTGTTATCGAAAGGCTATCGCGTGGTCGGCGTGGCGCGCCGTTCGAGCACGGTGACGAATGAACGCATCAACCACTTGTTAGACGATATTACCGTTGTTCAGGGCGATCTGCACGATCAGGGATCGTTGCTCTCGTTCCTCGAAGAATACAAACCGACCGAAGTGTACAACCTCGCCGCGCAGTCGTTCGTGCCCACCTCGTGGAACCAACCCGCGCTGACGGGCGATATCACCGCCATCGGCGTGACGCGCATGTTGGAAGCCATTCGCTTCATCAGCCCGAAGATCCGCTTTTATCAGGCATCCTCGAGCGAAATGTTCGGCAAAGTAGTTGAGGTCCCGCAACGCGAGACGACACCGTTCTACCCGCGCAGTCCGTATGGCGTGGCGAAAGTGTACGGGCATTGGATCACGGTCAACTATCGCGAGTCGTTCGATATGTTCGCGGTTTCGGGCATCTTGTTCAATCACGAGAGTCCGCGCCGCGGTGTGGAATTCGTGACTCGCAAGATCGCCGACGGCGTTGCCCGCATCAAACTCGGACTGGCGAAGGAACTCCGCCTCGGCAACCTCGAAGCCCAGCGGGATTGGGGTTTCGCGGGTGATTATGTCGATGCCATGTGGCGCATGTTGCAACAGGATCAGCCCGATAATTACATCATCGGCATGGGCGAGACACATTCCGTGCGCGAGTTTTGCGAGATCGCCTTCGGTCATGTAGGTTTGGATTATCAGGAATTTGTTGTGCAAGATGAACGCTTCTACCGTCCCGCCGAAGTGGATTTGCTGATCGCCGACCCATCGAAAGCGCGCGCCACGCTGGGTTGGGAACCCTCGATCGGTTTCAAGGAACTGGTCACAATGATGGTGGACGCCGATCTCGCACGCTTGAACGGCAAATAATTTGCAATGAAGTCCGAAAGAAAAATTCCGCTCATCGAGATCATCACTTTGCTGGGAGTGCTTCTCTATGCGGCGCGATCGTTGTACTTTGCTCATTCCTCCCTCTCCATCGGTGATGAAGGGGCGTATCTTTACAAGGGTCTCGCGTTCGCCCGCGGGGAGTTTGCTCCCTTCGAAGAGTACGGCTATTGGACGAACAAGGCGCCGCTTGCCTTTTTGATCCCCGGAACTATTCAACATTGGTTTGGCGCAGGTCTGCGGGAGGCGCGTTACTTTGCGCTTGCCGTCAGTTTTTTCATGTTGGCAGGGGTGTGGATCATCACAAACCGTCTGGGAGGAAAAGTTTGGGCGGCGGTTGCCATGTGGGTCTTTGCTCTTTCCGATGCGAACACGTCAATTTATAGCCAGGCATTGTCGCAGGGACTGGTTGCCTGCATGCTCACGTGGGTGTTCGTTTGCACGCTTGATGAAAAGCGTCCGTTGTGGCAGTTGATCCTTGGCTCGTTGCTGTCTGTCCTCATGGTGATGACGCGACAGAACATGGTCGTTTTTCTTCCTCTGCTCGTGTGGTATGTTTTTTGGCAGCATGGAAAGAAAGCGGGGATAGGGTCGCTGGTTTCGAGCGCGGCACTCTTCCTCATCGTTCATGCGATCTACTGGCCCAACATCCTGCAACTATGGGCGCCGTGGCTGCCTGAATCGTTGACACCGTTCCTGGACGACTTTCGTCCGTTTGCACTTTTCGGGTACGACACCTTCGTGATCGAGAATTTAAGCCGCATCCAGTCGTTGGCGATCGGCATCCAACATCATTTCTTCATTTTGTGCGGGTTTGCAGGGGCGTTGATCCTTTTTCCTCCAAAAGCGCGGTGGAAGAATATCAACCGGTTCAAGGCCGCGGTATTTTTAGGGCTGTCGTTTCTCTCGCTTTTCTTGATGCACACCTGGGGATCCCTGTTCAACCAATTTTGCGTCCAATGTTTTTCGCCCTATCAAATGTTTTACACCGTTGCAGGATTGTTATTCATCGTGGTCGTGTTTTCGAACGGTCACAGCGATTCGACTTCTCGCCGCGTGATCCTCATCGTTATGCTACTGCTCTTCGCGGCGGGCTTGGGTTCCTATTATTTTCAGCGGACAGGCGAATGGTCGCTCGCGGCGCTTCAATTCCCACGCGTGAATAGCGCAGGTGAATTCGCCTGGGCTTCACTGGGAGACGTGCTCACGTACATCTTCGACTCGCCTCTGGATATTCAAAAACGTATCGGCGCGGCGGTCACAGGAGTGCTGGTCGGCGTGGCTTTCTTGTTCAGTGATTGGATCATCCAACGTTTTTCCCGCATCAAAGACTGGACGAGTCAAAACGCTTCTCTTGCGACCCTCAACCTGTTCCTCATCGTTGGCGTGATCCTCCCTCCTGCGGTAAACGCGGGATCGTATGCCACGCCGTGCTCAACGAACTTCCTTTCGTACTACGAGCAAGCAGGGCAAGCCCTTGCAGATGCGATCCCGCCAGCGAGTTTGGTCTACTGGAAGGGGAGCGGCAGGCACATTGCCATGATGCTATATTTGGATGATGTTCGCGTCTTCCCAGCACAGATCACCGCCGGTGCAGGGTATGTCCAGGCTGGCGACCCCGATAGGTTGCTCCGCTTCGGATTGTTCAATGGCGATATGGATGTGCAGTGGCGAGAATCGGCCGATTACTTTATTATTTGGAAGGGTTATCCAAACATCGAATTGGATGATTTTCAGAACGATGAAAGATACGAGCCTGTCCCGTTCGATATGAAAAACCTCGCCCAATGCGAAGATGTGTTGTACCTGTTTAGGAGACGTTCATGAATCTCTCCCTGGTGATCCCCGTCTACAATGAAGAGGCAAGCCTCCCCTTGTTGTACGATGCGATCGAAAAAGCATTGAAACCTCTAAAACAGCAATGGGAAGTCATCTTCGTAGACGATGGAAGCCGCGACAAAAGCCTGGATGTGTTGAGATCGCTTGCCGAAACGAATCCGAATCATGTTCGTGTATTGGTCTTCCGCCGTAATTTCGGGCAGACCGCCGCCATCTCGGCGGGCATCGACCATGCGCGAGGCGAAACCATTGTGTTGCTCGACGCCGACCTGCAAAACGACCCCGCAGATATTCCCCGCTTATTGTCAAAATTAGAGGAAGGCTATGATCTCGTCAGCGGCTGGCGCAAAGACCGAAAGGATAATCGGCTCACGCGCACCATCCCCTCGAATATTGCCAACTGGTTGATCTCAACTGTGACAGGCGTGCATCTGCATGATTACGGTTGCACGCTCAAAGCCTATCACCGCGATGTTCTGGGCGGTTTCCGTTTGTACGGCGAGATGCATCGCTTCATTCCAGTGTTTGCCCATTCCGTGGGTGCGCGCATCGCCGAGATTCCGGTCAGCCACCACCCGCGCAAATTCGGCAGGGCAAACTACGGATTGGACCGCACCGTGAAGGTTATCCTCGATCTGTTCACGGTGAAGTTCCTGCTCGAATATTCTCACAAGCCGATCCGCCTGTTCGGCGGTGCAGGCTCGGGTCTCATGTTGTTGGGCATGGTTGATCTTGCGTATGTTTTCATCCGCCGCACGTTTTTTGGGGTGCCTGCCTCCACATCACCGTTGTTGTTGATCGGTGTGATGTTATTCATTTTGGGCTTTCAATCCATCCTGATGGGCCTGATCGCGGAATTGCTGGCGCGCACGTATCACGAGTCGCAGCAAAAGCCGACCTACACCTTGAAGGAAATCATCGAGGCGAAAAAGAAGAAAAGATGATCGACTGGCTGTCTGTAAACCGACATATGCTCGTCCGCTTGTTGGGAACCGTATTGGCGGTCTTCCTGATCGTTGTGTTATTCGAAAGGGAGGGCTGGGCTGAGATTACGAGTTCCATCCGGCAAATTTCCCTGCCCGTCTTTTTACTTGCCCTTGCCTCTCTTCTGGTTTCACGGATATTCGTTATTGTGCGCTGGCACATCCTGCTGCGCTCCGGCGGTGTGGCGATTCCCTTCGCGCGAACCACCGAGTTGACGCTCACGGGTTTATTCGCCTCCAATTATCTGCCGACGACGATCGGCGGCGATGTAGTGCGCCTCGGCGGAGCCATGCAATTGGGTTTTGACCGGGCAGTCTGCCTCGCCTCGATTGTTGCGGACCGCGTCCTAGGCATGGCGGGCATGGTTTTCGCCCTGCCGTTCGGGTTAATCCCCGCGTGGAATGTGCTGGGAGCTTCGAGCTTGCAAGCGGGATTCCTTCCCGCGTATCGTCAAAAAATGGCGGCTTTCCTCCAGCGAACACTGCGGTCGTTCTCTGTCTGGTTTCGCAAACCCCTTGCCCTGTTCTTTGCCCTGCTCTGCACATGGGGCAACATGATATTTATCTTCTTAACTCTTTTCATTCTTCTGGATGGACTGGGTGAGTCGGTGTCGTTCTGGTTGATCGCGGGCATTTGGAGTCTGGCTTATTTCGTGACCCTCATCCCGATCTCCATCAACGGCTATGGCGTGCAGGAACTATCCCTCACCTTCCTGTTTTCGAATGTGGCAGGGATCGGGCCCGCGCCCAGCCTGGCGGTCGCGGTGTTGATCCGCATTCTCCTCCTATTGGCGAGTTTGCCGGGGTCGGTGTTTCTTCCCTCCGCACTTGCGGCAATGTCGCGTCAAAATGCCGATTGGCCCGACCCATAAAGGTCGTGAATTCGAAAATTTCAGTTGCAGCCTCACGCTACATCAGGTGATATCGATCCGTTATGAAAAAACGATCCGGTGAATACGCTGAACGCGGCGACTATCACGCCAACCTCCGCAAGGACTGGCCCTACCTGCCTGTCTACCTTGAAAAGATGAAACTGGCGCGCCAGTTGCTGGATGGGACGGATCCAAACCGAGTTATCTTCGATATGGGGTGCGGAGAAGGCATTCTGGTGGATGAGTACCGCCGGGCGGGCTATAACATCACCGGCATGGATTTGAACTACGCCGCGCCTTCCATTCTCCAGAAAAATTTTCTCGAATCCGGGCTCGAGGATTCCTCGGTGGATCTGATTCTCTGCCTCGATGTGTTGGAACACATGCCCTTCCCCGAACAGGAACTTGCCGTCGCCGAATTTGCGCGCGTTCTTTCGCCGCAGGGCAGGGCGTTTATCAGCGTTCCGAATCTGGCGCATTTCGCCTCGCGCCTCTCCTTCTTCTTCCGGGGCGAATTGATTCGAACCTCCTCCATTGAACGGCATCCCGGCGACAGACCCATCGCCGAATACATGCGGATTTTCAATAAACATTTCATTATTCGCTCGAGAAGGGGTTTGTTCCCCACCTACCCAATGATCTCCCTGCTTACAGTGCTCGCGCCGTCCAGCGTGCTCGGCTTGCACCGGTTGTATAACCGCTTCCTGGCGCCCCCAAATTTATGTTTCCTCAATGTCTTCATGCTGGAGAAGCGGCCGGCATGAAGCCTGTGCGAGTCGCCCGGATCGAACGGTATCCATAATGCGTATCCTCGTTTTAAATCACGAATTTCCGCCGATCGGCGGCGGCGGCGGCCGCGCCGCGGAAAGTATTTGCCAGAATCTTGCCAAACGAGGACACGCGATCACAGTTCTGACCGCGCACCTCAACGATCTGCCGCGCGAGGAACAACGGGATGGATATGAGATTATTAGGATTCCATCCCTGCGGACTCAACCCTTTCGGGCGAGCCTGATCTCGATGACCGCCTACGTTCTCGCCGGACTTTGGGCTGGGCTCCGCCTCGTCCACGTTTTCAAACCCGACGTGATCCACGTCCACTTTGCCGTGCCCGCCGGCGCGCTGGCGTGGATGCTCTCCAAGCTCACGCGCGTTCCGTACGTGCTCACTGCGCACCTGGGTGATGTGCCCGGCGGCGTGCCGGAAAAAACCAACGATTGGTTCCGCTGGGTCTTCCCGATCACGCGTTGGATCTGGCGTGATGCGCGCGCGCGAGTTGCCGTCAGCGAATACACGCGGACGCTGGCGCGTAACCACTACGCCGAGGAGATTCTTGTCATTCCGAACGGAATTGAGGTGAATGCGGAAAAACCGAATTCGATCAAGGTCAACGAACCTCCTGTCGTTGTTTTCGCCGGTCGATTCATGGAACAAAAATCCCCGTTAAGGGTTGTGCAGACCTTGCACGAGATCAAGAATCTTCCATGGGTTTGTACGATGATCGGTGACGGTCCGTTGATGCCCGATGTGAAACGATCCATTGCAGACAGTGGTCTGGCTGAGCGTATCGTGCTGACGGGCTGGATCGCACCCGAGGAAGTGATGAAGATCTTCGACCGCAGCGATATTCTCTTCATGCCGTCGCTTTCCGAAGGACTGCCGGTCGTCGGCGTGCAGGCGCTGGCAAAGGGACTTGCCATCGTTGCCAGCCGCGTCGGCGGGTTTGTCGACCTCGTGGACGAAGGTCGAAACGGGTATCTCGTTGAAAGTGGAAGCCAGGATGGATTCAAAGCAAAGTTACAGGAGTTGGTCACGAATCCCAGCCGCCTGTTATCATTGCGCCAAGCCAGTTTGGAAAAAGCGAAGTCGTTTGAGATCGCCCATATCGCGCAAAAGTATGAAACGATATTTGCGGATATCCTGATGAAAGGACGGGAATGACCGGGAAGCCAACCGTTCTCGTTACCGGTGGGTGCGGATTCATCGGCACAAACCTTGTGCGCCTGCTTGTGAAAGGCAGGCAATACCGCGTTGTCAACCTCGATGCGCTGACCTATGCCGCCAACCCTCAATCGCTGGCGGATCTGGAAGACGATCCCGGTTATGTTTTTGCGAAGGGGAACATCACCGACCGCAAACTTGTTGAATCGCTTTTTAAAAAATATCAACCCATAGGTATTCTTCATCTTGCGGCGGAATCGCACGTGGATCGTTCGATCGTCAATGCCGAGGATTTCATTCAGACGAACGTGGTGGGCACGTATACCTTGCTCGAAGCCGCGCGCGCTTATTGGAATGACTTAACCGCGGATGTCAAAACGGTTTTCCGCTTTCTACACGTTTCAACGGATGAAGTGTTCGGTTCGCTGGGCGAGGATGGCTACTTCACAGAAGAGACGCCCTACGCGCCGAACTCGCCGTACTCCGCCTCGAAAGCCGCGAGCGACCATTTTGTGCGAGCCTTCCATCACACCTATGGATTGCCGACCGTCATCACCAACTGCTCGAACAACTACGGACCGTATCAATTCCCTGAGAAGATGATTCCCTTGATGATTCTCAATGCCCTTGCAGGCAAGCCGTTACCGGTGTATGGCGATGGCTCTAATGTGCGCGACTGGTTGTACGTGGAGGATCATTGTAAGGCGATTCAATTGGCTTATGAGAAAGGTGTGCCCGGCGAAGTGTACTTGATCGGCGGAAGCAACGAACAGAAGAATCTCAACCTTGTGAATCAAATTTGCAGTATTCTCGATGAAGTCGCGACTCCGGAGGAAATACCTCAACTGCGCGAGCAGGGATTGAAGAGTTTCAGAGAATTAGTTCGCTTTGTGACGGACCGTCCGGGACACGACCGTCGCTACGCGATTGATTCGTCGAAGATTCAGCGCGAGTTAGGATGGCAGGCAGAGGTCGGGTTCGAAGCGGGGTTGCGTCGGACGATCCAATGGTATTTGTCGAATCCTGAATGGGTGGATCAGGTCAGCAAGGGCGCGTACGGCGAGTGGATTCAAAAGAACTATGCATGGCGTGCGGAAAAGGAATCGAAATGAAAGGAATCATTCTGGCAGGCGGGAAAGGTACGCGTCTGTACCCGTTGACCATTGCCACGAGCAAACAACTATTGCCGGTCTACGATAAGCCGATGGTGTATTATCCGCTATCGATGTTGATGCTTGCAGGGATACGAGAGATTCTGATCATCGGCGCGCCGGAGGCACTGCCTGCCTTTCGTGAGCTGTTGAAGGACGGTTCACAATGGGGGGTGAAAATTGACTATCAGGAACAAGCCGAGCCGCGCGGACTCGCCGACGCGTTTTTAGTCGGGCGCGAGTTCATCGGCGACAGCCCGGTCTGTTTAATCCTCGGCGATAATATTTTTTACGGCGAGGGGATGATCTCCTTGTTGCAGAAATGCGCATCGTTGACAGAGGGCGCGATCATCTTCGGTTATCGCGTCAACGACCCGGAACGCTACGGCATTGTCGAATTCGATGCCGATGAAAACGTGCTGAGTTTGGAGGAGAAGCCCAAGGATCCCAAATCGAATTTTGCCGTGCCCGGTATTTATTTTTACGATGATCAGGTGGTGACACTGGCGGAACAGGTGAAGCCCTCCGCCCGCGGCGAGATCGAGATCACGGATCTAAACAAACTCTATTTGGAGCGCGGGCAGTTGAAAGTGAAAGTCTTCGGTCGCGGCGTGGCGTGGCTGGACGCCGGTACGCACGAATCGCTCTTGCAGGCGGCAATGTTCATCGAGGCAATCCAGAACCGGCAGGGATTGATGATCTCATGCCCGGAAGAGATCGCCTACCGTATGGGTTTCATCAACAAAGACCAACTGCAAAAACTCGGAGAGGCATTGCGCGGCAATAGTTACGGCGAGTATTTGCTCGAGATCGTTGATAAAGAGAAGTAACGCGAAAGGACAGTCGCATGGCGCGAGAATTTAATTTCAAGGAAGGTGATGGGTTTTCCTTCGAGCGATTCATTTCGGCAGACGATGTGAATCGGTTTGCCGAGGTGGTCGGCGATTCGAATCCCATTCACCTTGACGAAGGGTACGCTGAAAGATCATTTTTCAAGAAAAAGATTGTGCACGGCGCGTTCCTTGCCGGGTTGATCTCGAAGGTGCTGGGCATGGATTTTCCCGGCGAAGGCACAGTGTACATTTCGCAACACGCCTCGTTCAAGCGCCCGGTGTTCGTCGATTCGACGGTGAAGGTGGAAGTGAAGGTGACACGCGTGGACGCGGAGAAGCGGCGGCTGGTATTGGACACGACGATTCTTAACTCGGACGGGAAAGCCTGCCTCGCCGGTTCAGCCGAAGTGTGGATTCCTGATTAACGGTTGAGCTGTCTGTGAAGAAGATCGCATCCATCGTCGGGGCGAGACCCCAATTCATCAAAGCCTCGGCGGTTTCGCGCGCGCTGGCGGGAAAGTTCAACGAGGTGATGATCCATACCGGCCAGCATTACGACCCGGAGATGTCAGGTCAGATCTTTGACGAATTGGACATGCGCGCACCGGACTTCAATCTTGAGATCGGTAGCGGAACACACGGAAAACAAACCGGGCTGATGCTGATCGACCTTGAGAAGACGATCTCGGAGATCAAGCCGGATTGCATTTTGGTCTTTGGAGATACCAACTCCACACTGGTGGGCGCGCTGGTGGCGGCAAAAGCGGGGATTCCGCTCACTCACGTGGAAGCAGGCTTGAGGTCGTTCAACCGAACGATGCCGGAAGAGGTCAACCGGGTGCTGACGGATCACGTCTCGGATATTTTGTTTTGCCCGACCGACGCGGCGATCCAAAACCTGAAAAACGAGGGCATCACAAAAGGCGTGCATCGCGTGGGCGATGTGATGTACGATACGCTGTTGCATCACCGGGCGCTTGCCCGGAAGCGAATGTCGATCCTGCCGCAGTTGGGCGTGGAAAAAAAGAAGTACGCGCTAGCGACGGTGCATCGCGCGGGGAATACGGATGACCCCGCCCGCTTGAGATCCCTTTTGGATGCGCTGGGGAGTTTGCCGGTGCCCGTCGTCTTCCCGGTTCACCCGCGGACGCGCAACCTGATCAACGACCTGAAACTCGCCGTCCATTCGAACGTATCGCTCATCCAACCGCTGGGTCCGTTGGAGATCGTGGAATTGCTCGAACATGCCGATTGCCTGCTCACCGACTCCGGCGGGATGCAAAAAGAGGCGTATCTGCTCGGCGTGCGGTGCATCACCTTGCGCGAAGAGACCGAATGGGTGGAAACAGTGGAGGCCGGCTGGAACAAACTGGCTGGGGTGGAGGCGAAGACCATACTGGATTTGTTCGAAAATTTTCGCCCGACCGGGGAGCGCCCAGCCTTGTATGGCGACGGTCATGCGTCAGAGCAGATCTGCTCCATTCTTCAGAACGAACTGAAGTAACCTGTTTATGAAGATGCTCACTTGACAGGGGACATTTTCTGTGTGAGAATTCAAAAACTGAATGCTCACATGACCGAAATCAAACCCCACGAATATTCCCTGCTGAACGAAATCGCCCAAGACTCGCTGGTAACTCAGGCGAATTTATCCAACCGCCTTGGCATCGCCGTCGGGAGCGTCAACTGGTATATCAAGCGCCTCATCCACCGCGGCTGGATCAAGGTAACGCACCTCGACCGCACGCGCTTGAAGTACGACCTGACTCCCGAAGGCATGGCTGTGTTCACCCAGCGCGCGTTGAACTACGCCCGTGATTCGCTCAAGGTCTACGGCGATTTTCGCAACAAGGCAAAGACCTTTGTGGGCGAACTCAGCCAAAAGGGAATCACGCAAGCCTACATCGAAGGCGACGACGAGATCGTCGATATCCTGCGCCTGACCTGCATCGAGGCCGGCATCCGCCTGCTCGATTCGCCCAATGGAGTGACGTTGAAGGTGACCGGACAGGAGTATCGCATGGTCGCAACACCGAAATAAGAGATCAAGTATGGGCATACGAATCCATCCAACTGCAGAAGTTTCAGACAAAGCTGAGATCGGCGAAGGCTCGAGCATCTGGCACCACGCGCAGGTGCGCGAAGGCGTGAAGATCGGAAAGAATTCCATCATTGGCAAGGGCGTGTACGTGGATGCCGGTGTGCCGATCGGCGACAATGTAAAGATCCAGAACTATGTTTCGGTGTATCACGGCGTGGTGATCGAGGACGGCGTCTTCGTGGGACCTCACGTCTGCTTCACCAACGACATGCGCCCGCGCGCGGTCAACCCGGATGGCACGCTCAAAGCCGCGGACGATTGGGTATTGAGCGAGACGCGCATCAAAAAAGGCGCGGCGTTGGGGGCGAACTCCACCATCCGCTGTGGGATCACCATCGGCGAATGGGCAATGGTCGGTTCCGGGAGTGTGGTGACGAGGGATGTCCCCGCCCACGGACTGGTCTTCGGCAACCCAGCGCGTTTGCGCGGGTTTGTCTGCGCTTGCGGCGAGGTGTTTGAAAAAGATTCACAGTCCGACACTACTGTGAAGTTAAAATGCCCGAAATGCGGGCGCACGCACGACGTTTCAACAAAGGAATGGGAGATGAGTCAATGATCCACATGGCAAAGCCCCAAATGGGCGACGAAGAAAAACAAGCAGTGATGGAAGTGTTGGATTCCGGTATCATCGCGCAGGGACCGCGCGTCAAGGCTTTCGAGGAGGGCTTCGCCGCGATGTGCGGCGTGAAGCATGCCATCGCCACGTCTTCCGGCACGACCGCCCTGCACCTCGCCATGCTCGCGCACGGCATCGGTGAAGGCGATGAGGTCATCACGTCCGCGTTCACTTTCATCGCCTCCGCGAACAGCGTGCTGTTTACCGGCGCGCGACCCGTCTTCGTGGATATCGACCCGCGCACCTTCAACATGGACCCGGCGAGAATCGAAGCCGCGATCACGAAAAAGACGAAAGCGATCCTGCCAGTTCACTTGTACGGCTTGTCCTGCGATATGGACCCGATCATGAAGATCGCCGAGAAGCACGGGCTTGCCGTCATCGAAGATGCGTGCCAGAGTCACGGCGCGGAGTACAAGGGCAAGAAGGTCGGTTCGTTCGGAACGGGAACATTTTCGCTGTATCCCACCAAGAACATGACCTCCGCCGAAGGCGGCATGATCACAACCAACGATGCAACAATAGACGAAATGTGCCGCGTCCTGCGCCAGCATGGGATGCGCGTCCGCTACTATCACGATATGCTCGGTTACAACTTCCGCATGACCGATATTCACGCCGCGATCGGTCTTGCGCAATTGAAAAAACTCGAGAAGTTCAACGCCCAACGGCACGCGAATGCCAAATTCTTGAGCGACAACTTGAAGGGAGTCCGAACGCCTTTCGTCCCCGAAGGACAGACTCACGTTTTTCATCAGTACACCATCCGCGTCCCGAACGGCAAGCGCGACGCGCTCCGCACGTATTTGAACGAGAACGGCGTCGGTTCCGAAGTGTATTACCCGGTGCCGATCCACAAGCAGAATTTTTATGTGAAAGATTTGGGCTACAAGGATAGTTTGCCCGAAACAGAATTTGCAACAACGGAAGTTTTGTCGTTGCCCGTGCATCCCGCCTTGAGTCCATCCGATCTTGAAACCATTGTCGGCGCGGTCAACGATTTCATGGAGAAGCACGGATGAAAGTCGCGGTCATCGGCGTCGGCACGATGGGCAGGCATCACGCCCGCGTGTACAGCGAACTCCCGGAAGCGGAACTGGTCGCGATCTCGGATGCGGATTCGTTCCGCGCTGAATCCACGGCGCAGAATTTCGGCATCCGCGCCTACACCGACCATCGTGAAATGCTCGAAAAAGAAAAGCCCGATGCGGTCTCGGTCGTTGTCCCCACCGCCATGCATGAACGGGTGGGCTTGGACGCGCTGGATGCGGGAGTGAACATCCTGATCGAAAAACCGATCGCCGCGACCATCGAAGAGGGAATGCACTTGATCGAAAAAGCGCGCGCGATGAAAAAGCAGTTGATGATCGGTCACGTGGTGCGCTTCGACCCCGCCTTGCAAGCGCTCAAACAAAAACTGGACGCGGGCGAACTCGGTCGCATCTATCAAATTTTCTGCCGCCGCGCCGGTCCGTTCCCGACGCGCATTCAGGATGTGGGTGTGGTGATCGACCTTGCGCCGCACGATGTGGACGTGATGCGGTTCCTCACCGGGTCAGACCCCATCCGGGTACATTCTGAAACCGAGCAACGGATTCATACCGAGCACGAAGATCTGCTGTGGGCGTCGCTTCGTTTTCCCGACGGGGTGATCGGCGCACTCGAGATCAACTGGCTCACGCCGACGAAGATCCGCGAAGTGCTGGTGCTGGGCGAGCGCGGCATGTTCCGCGCCGACGCGCTCACGCAAGACTTGTATTTTTACGAAAACTCGCTGGTCAACGATGTGCAATGGGCGACGCTCCAAACCATCAAAGGCGTGAGCGAAGGCAGTATGACGCGGTTCGCCATCCCGCGCTTCGAACCGTTGAAAGCGGAACTGCAATCGTTCCTCAAAGCGATTCAGGATGGAAAGCCGGTTCCCATCTCCGGGGAGGATGGGCTCGCCGCCCTGAAAATTTCCCTCGCCCTCGTCGAATCCGGGCGAACCCATCGAGTGGTTGAACTTTAATGAACCTGAATGAACTCCGCACACGCATCGAAAATAAGACTGCCAAACTGGCTGTCATCGGGCAGGGATATGTCGGCTTGCCGGTCGCCGCGCTGTTCGCCGATGCGGGGTTCGATGTGAAAGGCGTTGAACTCCGCGCCGACCTTGTGGAAAGGATCAACGCGGGCATCAACCCGATCGAGGGGAAGGAGCCGGGTTTGGCGGAGTTGTTGAAACGCGTCGTAGAGTCCGGGCGGTTGCGCGCAACAACGGAGTACAGCGAACTGGGCGACCGCGATATTTTCCTGATCGCCGTCGAAACCCCGGTGGACGACAACCACATCCCGCGCTACGAAGCGCTGCGTGCCGCGCTCTCGAGCCTGGCACGTGTAATGAAGGAAGGCGCGCTGGTCATCGTCGAGTCGACGATCGCGCCGCGCACGATGCACGACCTCGTCCTGCCATTGCTTGAGGAGCAAAGCGGTAAAAAATTGAGTCAAGGTTTTTATCTTGGCAATTGCCCCGAGCGTGTGATGCCCGGCAAACTGCTCAAGAATCTCAAAACCATGAGTCGCGTGGTCGGCGGGATGACGGCGGAAACGTCGGAAGCGATGATCGCGCTCTACAAAAATATCGTCGAGGCTGACCTCGACCCGGCGGATTGCATTACCGCGGAGTTGGTCAAAACGGTCGAGAACGCCTACCGCGATGTGCAGATCGCGTTTGCCAACGAGGTGGCGCTGGTCGCGGAAGCCGCAGGCGGCGACGTGTGGAAAGTGCGCGAACTGGTGAATAAAAGTCCCATGCGGCAGATGCACCTGCCCGGCGCGGGAGTCGGCGGTCACTGCATCCCGAAAGACCCGTGGCTTCTCGTCCACGGCGCGGAGGAAAAGGGAGTTAAGTTGCGTTTGATCCCCGCCGCGCGCGAGATCAACAATTCGATGCCTTTGCACATGGTCAAATTGCTGGAGGAGGCGCTTGCGAAAGCCGGCCGGTCCATTCTCGACGCGCGCATTGCCGTGCTGGGCTATGCCTACCTCGAAGACAGCGACGACACGCGCAACAGTCCCACCCGCGCGCTGGTTGCAAGATTGTACGAACTCGGCGCACAGCCCGTGATCCACGACCCGTGGATTCCTGAATACAACGGCGATGTATATGAAAAGGTCAAAGGCTGTGACGCGGCGGTGGTGATGGTGTCGCACAGTGCGTATAAAGAATTGGACTTGAAGAAGTTGAAGTCCGCGTTGAAGTTGCCGGTTTTGGTGGATGGGAGGCGGGTGTTTCAGGTTGAAGTGCCTACAGGAATGATCTTCCGTGTTATCGGTGCAGAGTTTCATGATGTGCTCGGAGGGACCGTTTGAACTCATGAGTGTTATGGCTGTTATTCCTGCCCGTGGTGGATCAAAAAGAATCCCCCGTAAAAATGTATTGCCGGTAGCTGGGAAGCCAATGATAGCATGGACGATCGAAAGCGCGTTGCGCGCAGGAGGTCTGACTCGCGTGATCGTTTCAACGGACGATGCTGAAATTGATGATGTCTCACGGAAGTTCGGTGCAGAAGTACCTTTCCTCCGCCCAGCGGAGCTGGCAAGTGATTCTGCCACATCAATTGATGTTGTAATGCATGCCCTGAATTGGTTGTCGCAGAGTGGAGATGCCCTTCCATCATTCATTCTTTTACTCCAACCGACCTCGCCTTTACGCACCGAGGACGATATTAACACTAGCCTTGCCTTGCAAAAGGAAAACAGTGCACATGCTGTGGTCAGTGTATGTGAAACTGAGCATCCGTTTTCAGTCTTAAAGAGGATCAATTCAAGTGGAGAACTATTGCCTCTGTCGGTCGATGTTCATACTGAACGAATATTTCGATTGAACGGAGCCATCTATTTGATATCTACATCGGTATTTATGAAGGAAAGAACATTCATGCCGAGCAAGTGCTTTGCTTATGTTATGCCGCAGGATAGGTCGTTGGATGTGGATACTCCTTGGGAGTTGCACTTGGCTGACCTTTTGTTGAAGGAAAAACATGTTGCAAGTCTCTCTTGAAGTTGGTGGTCGAAAGATTGGCAGGAGATATCCATGCTTTATCATTGCCGAGGCGGGAGTGAATCATAATGGCAATCTCAATATGGCGCGTGAAATGGTCCGTGTGGCGGCGCATGCGGGGGCGGACGCTGTCAAATTCCAGACGTTCAATGCGGAAAGGCTTACAACGCCACATGCACCTAAAGCAGCATATCAGAAGGTCGAAATTGGAGATAGTGAATCTCAACTGGGGATGTTGCGCAAACTTGAACTCGGTGCAGAGGATTTCAAAATTCTTCAACAGGATTGCCGGGAACACCGAATCCTTTTCATGTCAACACCATTTGATGAAGAGAGCGCTGACCTGCTTGATTCAATGGGTATGGATGCTTTCAAGATCGCTTCTGGTGAAATTACAAATCTTCCGTTCCTTGAACATATTGCAGGAAAACGTAAGCCAATGATTCTTTCGACGGGCATGTCGTATTTGAACGAAGTAGATGTTGCTGTGAGAGCCGTTCGCGCGACCGGCAATCATCAGTTGGCGCTTTTACAATGTACAAGCAAGTATCCGGCGGAACCTGCCGATGTGAATCTTCGTGCCATACAAACATTGGCTAAGGCCTTTCAAATTCCCGTTGGGTTTTCGGATCATACAACGGGAATTGATATCTCTCTTGCCGCGGTTGCAATGGGTGCTTGCATAATCGAGAAACACTTTACCCTCGATAAATCGCTGCCGGGTCCGGATCATCAATCATCGCTGGAACCGGGAGAGTTTGAAAGGTTGGTGCGTGGGATTCGCAGAGTTGAATCGGCTTTGGGGAGCGGACGGAAAGAGCCTGTCGAGGGCGAGGCGGATACAGCCGCTGTGGCGCGCAAGAGCATTGTTGCGCGTCGAGATATACTGGCGGGCACAATATTGACACAGGATCAAATCGTGATGATGCGCCCCGGAACAGGATTACCCTCCAGCATGTTGGTTCACGTGATCGGTCGTGTCGCGCGCAGGGACATCCTGGCTGGCACGCTGATTTCCTTCGAGATGATCGATTGAGGACCATAGGCGTTGTTACTGTCGGACGTTCTGATTATGGAATTTACACTCCGATCTTGAAACGGATTCAGAACGATCCTCAATTATCGCTGAATTTGATCGTTGGCGGAATGCATCTACGCCCCGAATATGGAAGAACGATCGAGATGATACAAGCAGATGGATACCCTATTACCGAACAGGTTGAGATGTTGAGCGGTTCTGATTCTCCCCTTGGGGTTGCCCAGTCCATCGGACGTGGGGTAAATGGATTTGCCGCCGCGCTTTCGCGTTCGGCTCCCGATATTCTTGTTGTGTTGGGTGATCGATTCGAGATGTATACCGCTGCGTTGGCGTGTTTGCCATTAAATATCCCCGTCGCGCACATTCATGGCGGCGAGTTAACCCTCGGCGCGATTGACGATGCGCTCCGACATTCGATGACGAAGCTCAGCCATTTGCATTTTGTTTCCACGGAGGTGTATGCAAAACGCGTAATTCAATTGGGCGAAGAGCCGTGGAGAGTGACGATCTCCGGCGCGCCAGGCTTGGATAACCTTGATTCGATCCAATATTTGGAACGCGCCGAACTTGAGAAAATGCTTGAAATTGATCTCGGACAAACAACACTCTTGGTTACGTTTCATCCAGTGACGTTGGAATACCAGAAGGTCGAGGCACAGATTGATGCTGTGTTATCGGCGTTGGAAAAAAGCGGATGTTTTGCGCTCTTCACTGCACCAAACGCAGACGCCGGTGGAAGTTTGATTGTGAGGAAGATTCGCGCGTATGTAAGTTCTCATCCGAATTCGCGATTCGTTGACAATTTGGGAACAGATGCGTATTTCAGCCTGATGAAACATGTTGCCGCGATGGTTGGCAATTCCTCCAGCGGTATCATCGAAGCGCCTTCATTCCAACTTCCCAGCGTGAACATCGGCAACCGTCAGAAGGGCAGGTTGCGAGGGCAGAATGTGGTTGATGTTGAGTGCAACGGAGACGATATTTTTGCAGGTATAACAAAAGCCATTCATCCATCGTTTCGCAAGGATTTGAAAGGAACAAGTAACCCATATCAACAAAGTGCGAAAGCATCGAAGATCATCGTTGAAAGGCTCAAGAATGTAATGATTGACGACGGGCTTCTCGTGAAATCATTCCATGATCTGGAACAATGAGAGCGAATAAAGATGAGTGACAGGATTTCGTGTTTGATATTGGGAGCCGGCGGACATGCCCGTGTGGTGATCGATTGCTTGCGCTATAATCCCAAAGTCAAGATCACCGGTATTCTCGATGCAAAACCATCGTTGACCGGTCAAAAATTGGATGGAATTTCTGTGCTTGGAAACGATGAGATGATGGAAAAACTGTTGAACGAAGGCGTGAGTCATTTTGTTGTGGGGCTGGGGAGTATCGGCGACAATCAACCGAGGCGGAGGTTATTTGATCTGGCTGTGCGCGTCGGTCTTATACCCCTGATGGTAAGACACCCGAGTGCGATGATTTCACCAGGCGCGGAGCTTGGCGATGGATGCCAGTTCCTGCCGGGGTGCATTGTCAACATCGGCGCGAAGTTTGGGGTCAATGTGATCGTCAACAGCGGCGCGATTGTAGAGCACGATTGTGTTGTGTTGGATCATGCGCACATTTCAACCGGCTCGCGGTTGTCTGGTGGGGTCAGTGTGGAATCGGGTGCTCATATCGGTGCGGGTGCGACGATTCGACAAGGCCTTCGGATAGGTGCAAATGCTGTAGTCGGTGCGGGCTCGGTTGTTGTAAAGAATGTTGAATCGGGCAGCATCGTGGCTGGCGTGCCAGCTCAGCTTCTTGAAAAGGTACACTCGTGAATATTCGTATCATCCCTTGGCTGGATATCAAAGGTCCGAACTTGGTTAAAGGCATTCATATGGAGGGTTTGCGGGTGCTGGGCAAACCGGAATATTTTGCGCGCTACTATTATGAAAATGGCGCTGATGAATTGATTTACATGGATGCGGTGGCGAGTCTCTACGGACGTAACAGCCTTCTCGAGATCGTAGAGCGCACCGCCCGCGAAATCTTTATTCCGCTTTGTGTGGGTGGCGGATTGCGGACAGTGGATGATATCCGCGCCGTCCTGCGCGCAGGAGCAGATAAAGTCTCTATTAATACTGCAGCAATCCGAAATCCCGGATTGATCCGGGAGGCGTCGCGCGCTTTTGGTTCATCCACAATTGTCATTGGCATCGAGGCAATGCGCAAACCGGATGGAACCTATGAGGCTCTTGTCAATTATGGGCGCGAACGCACAGGTGTGAATGCACTCCAGTGGGCAATTCAAGCCGCGGAACTCGGCGCGGGTGAGATTGTCGTCACAGCAATTGAACGCGAGGGAACAGGAAAGGGCTTCGATCTCGAACTCACGCGAAGAATTGCCGAGTCTGTCCCTGTGCCGGTGATAGCACATGGCGGCGCAGGAAAAGCCGATGATGTGTTGGATGCGATCCGAAGTGGAAGTGCGGATGCGGTTAGTGTAGCGTCCATCCTGCATTACGAATGTATCGAGCAGATCAAGCCGAACGAGAAGGAATTTGTTGAAGAAGGTAATATCGAGTTCCTACGCCGCGGTGGAACAAACAGTCGAATTCTTCCCACTTCGTTGATCGATGTGAAGACCTTGCTTATGAATAACAGTGTGGCATGCCGTTTCAGGAATTGAAGTTTATGGAAAAGAGAACACCAAAAGTTGCCATTGTAGATTACTCGCTAGGAAACCTGTTCAGCATCAAACATGCGTGTGAACGGGTTGGGTTGGATTCGATCATTACCTCGGACAAGGAAGAGATTTTAGACGCTGATGGCGTGTTATTGCCTGGTATGGGTGCCTTTGGCGACGCCATGAAAACCTTGCACAAACTCGATCTGGTCACCGTTTTGCGCGAAATCGCTGCCTCAGGCAAGCCATTAGTTGGAATTTGTTTGGGTATCCAGTTATTGTTGAGCGAGAGTTATGAGTTCGGTCATCACAAGGGACTGGGTATTATTGAAGGCGCGGTAATTCCACTCAATCATCCGTTTGAAGGTGATAGACTGTTAAAGGTGCCTCAGATCGGCTGGAATCAAATCGCCTCGACCCGTTCGTGGGATGAAACGCTCTTGCGGTCAATCCCTGATCGTGAATATATGTACTTTGTCCATTCCTTTGTTCCGCAACCGCAAAACCCGAACGTGATATTATCTAAAACCAACTATGGCGGTATCGAGTTCTGCTCCAGCTTGCACCGCCACAACATTTTTGCGTGCTTATTCCACCCGGAACGAAGCGGTGTGATGGGTCTCAAAATCTATGAAAATCTTGCCTCGCATGTCCGGCGCTCATTAAAGGAATTAACCTAATGAATGATATAACTGCAACCAAATACGGACTTCCACACGAAGTGATCTATTGTAATCGTTGTGTAATGTCGAACCAGCGCCCCGCCTCGATACCCGAGTTCAAACACACGCCAGATCGCAGAGACGCGCAGTATCTGCATATCGACGAGGAAGGTGTATGTGACGCTTGTCGTCATGCCGAGGAAAAGGAACGCATTGACTGGGAGGCGCGCGAAAAGGAACTGGTCAAACTGCTGGATCAATATCGCCGCAATGATGGTCAGTACGATTGCCTTGTACCGGGCAGCGGTGGTAAGGATAGCGCCATGCAAGCACATATTTTGAAACACAAATACGGGATGCATCCGCTCACATGCACTTGGCCCCCCATCCTGTACACCGATTATGGTTGGCAGAATTTCAAAAATTGGCTGGAGATCGGCGGGTTCGACAATGTCTCCTTTCGTCCCAATCCAAAAGTCCAAAAACTCCTTACACGTTTGAGCATCCAAAACTTGTTGCATCCTTTCCAGACCTTTATCCTTGGGCAAAAAAACCTTGCGCCTAAGATCGCGATGCAATACAACATCCCCCTAATCTTTTACGGCGAGAACGAGGCGGAATATGGCAACCCCCTTGCGGACAATGCCACATCTTTGCGCGACAAGGCGTATTTCGCCATGCGCAACATCGAGGAGATCTATCTTGCGGGATTACCGGTGGGTGAGTTGATCGAGAAATTCGATCTTAAGATGATCGATCTCGTGCCCTATCTGCCGGCGGATTACAACGCTCTGGAGAAAAGCAATATTGTTGTGCAGTACCTCGGCTATTACATCAAGTGGACACCTCAGGAAGCTTATTACTATGCCGTGGAGAACACCGGCTTTCAGGCTCGTCCGTTTCGTACAGAAGGAACCTACAGCAAATATAACAGTATCGACGACAAGATCGATGACCTGCATTATTACACCACCCATGTGAAATTCGGGCTGGGGCGAGCATCTTACGACGCCTCACAGGAGATCCGCAACAAACATTTGACGCGCGAGGAAGGCGTTGCTCTCGTCCGCCAATTCGATGGCGAATTGCCCACACATTATTTTCGCGAGGTACTGGACTATATTGGTCTTGACCCTGAGGAATTCATGGATCTATGCGACCAATTCCGCTCACCTCATTTATGGGAAAAAGTGAATGACGCGTGGAAACTTCGCCACCCAGTCTGGGAAAGTGCTTCGTAACATCATGTTGAAAGGACCGCTCGAAGACCTGTGCATCCCGCCTGAATGTACGATTCGTGCCGCCATCGAATCCATTGACCGGGGTGGGTTGGGCATAGCATTGATCGTAGACTTGGGTCGCCGCTTGATCGGTACGGTCAGCGACGGGGATATCCGCCGCGCGATGTTGGATTCTATCGACCTTGAACAACCGGTACAGATCTTGCTTTCGCGCAAGTCCAACACACAGTATTCGAAACCCATTACGGCAAAACTGGGCGAGAATCCTGAATCGCTTATGGCGTTGATGATGCAATATGCCGTGCATGTCATCCCTATTCTTGACGATGTAGGTATTCTGCATGATCTCATCACGATGGACGATCTCTTCCCCACCGAAAATCTTCCCATTCAAGCGGTCATCATGGCGGGCGGATTTGGTTCGAGGCTTCGCCCCCTTACTGAAGAGTTGCCCAAACCCATGTTGCCAGTCGGTGGACGCCCATTGATGGAAGTTTTGTTGGAACAGTTGCAACAGGCAGGTATCCGCCGTGTAAATGTCACGACTCATTACCTGCCGGAAAAAATCACCGAACATTTCGGAGACGGTAAAGCCTTCGGCGTTGAGATCAATTATGTTAATGAAGAGAGGCCGCTCGGCACAGGCGGCGCTCTGGGTTTGTTACCCCAACCTGTCGAGCCTATGTTGGTAGTGAACGGCGATGTGCTCACCCGTGTGAATTTCCGATCCATGTTAGCGTTCCATCAAGAGAACCACGCAGACCTTACCGTGGCTGTGCGCCAATATGATGTCGAAATTCCTTTTGGTGTGATCGAGAGCGACGGTGTGCTTGTGAAAGGTGTGCGGGAAAAGCCCCGGCTCAGCCATTTCGTGAACGCGGGAATCTACCTGCTCGATCCCAGCGTGTACCAATTCATTCCGAATGGTGAGCATTTCAACATGACCGACCTGATCCAATGGCTGATCGATGCAGGCAGACGTGTGGTCTGCTTCCCGGTCAGCGAGTACTGGCTCGATATTGGGCAACACGCCGATTACGTTCGCGCACAAACTGATATGGAAACTCAATTTGGCGATGAGAAGAATGCCGGTAATAACATCAAAAATGATCGGAAACCGAAAACATCATGATGGATTGGCAGAAAAGTCGGGTCCTTGTCACCGGGGCTGGCGGATTCATAGGGAGTCATCTCACCGAACGGCTGGTGGAACTTGGTGCGGACGTGCGCGCGTTGGTTCACTACAACGCGCTGGGCAGTTGGGGCTGGCTCGATTCGTCGGCGCACAAAGGCGACATCGAAGTTTTTTCTGGTGACATCTGCGACCGTGACAGCGTGCGTAACGCGATGAAAAGCCGGGAGATTGTTTTTCATCTCGCGGCGTTGATCGCCATCCCATATTCGTATCAAGCCCCGGCTTCGTTCGTGCGCACAAATGTGGAAGGGACGCTGAATGTTCTGCAATCCGCGCGCGATCTGAGTGTGCAGAAAGTCTTGCATACTTCCACAAGTGAAGTATACGGCACAGCACGTTATGCTCCAATTGACGAGAATCATCCTTTACAGGGACAGTCCCCCTATTCCGCGAGCAAGATCGGAGCAGATAAGATCGCCGAATCTTTTTATCTTGCGTTCGAGACACCTGTTGTAACCGTCCGCCCTTTCAACACATTTGGTCCGAGACAGTCTACACGTGCGGTCATACCCACCATCATCACACAATTGCTCGCGGGGAGAACTGTGCAGCTAGGAAGTTTGCATCCTACGCGCGATCTGAATTTCGTCGCCAACACTGTCGAAGGATTCATCGCCTGCGCTGAAAATGATGAAGCGATTGGACGCACGATCAACCTCGGCTCGGGACGCGAGATCAGCATCGGCGACCTGGCTCAATTGATCGCTGGTTTGATGGGCAGACCCATCGAGATCCAGACGGAGGATAAACGCCTGCGTCCTCCTGCCAGTGAAGTGGAGCGTCTGATCGCATCGACCCAGCTTGCCCGTGAATTGACCGGATGGACTCCCCGCGTTACGTTGGAGCAAGGACTCGAGCAGACAATTGCTTGGATCGAGAATAACCTTTCTCGTTATCGCCCTGAGTCTTATACGATATAATAACTTGCCTATAATGGATATGGAACACGAATGAATATATCGAAATTTGAACCGGGTGCTCCCGTCGCCGATGGCGGAATCCCTTTGTGTGTTCCTGAGATTCGTGGGAATGAATGGGTATACATCAAGGAATGTCTGGATTCGAATTTTGTATCCTCGGTAGGTCCGTTTGTAGATCGCTTCGAGAATGAACTTGCCTCTTGGGTCGGATCGAAATTTGCGGTTGCAACCTCAACAGGTACTGCCGCATTGCATATCGCCCTATTGGTGGCTGGCGTTCAACCAAATGATGAAGTGCTTGTCTCTACCTTGACGTTCATCGCGCCGGTTAACGCGATTCGCTATGTGGGTGCGTGGCCCGTTTTTATAGACGCCGAACCGGACTACTGGCAGATGGACGCGCAGAAGGCGATGGAATTTCTCGAAAGGGATTGCGATTGGCAGAATGGGGATCTGCGTAATCGTCATACAGGTCGGCGCGTGAAGGCGATCCTTCCGGTTCACATTCTGGGGCATCCGGTGAACATGGATCCGATCATGGACCTTGCGCGCAAATTCGAACTCAAAGTGATCGAAGATGCGACAGAAAGCCTCGGAGCGCTTTATAAGGATCAGGCGGTGGGTCACATCGGTGACATTGCTTGCTTCAGTTTCAACGGGAACAAATTGATTACTACAGGCGGCGGGGGAATGATCGTCACGGATAACGAGGCTTGGGCGAGTAAAGCCAAGTATTTAACGACTCAAGCGAAGGACGACGCGTTTGAATTCGTCCATAACGAGGTCGGGTTTAATTACCGGCTTACCAACATCCAAGCCGCGATGGGATGTGCCCAACTGGAACAACTGGAGGAGTACATCGCCATCAAACGCAGGATCGCAGCGGATTACGCCCGCGCCCTCGCTCATCTCGACGGTTTAACGGTGATGCCTCAGGCGGAGTGGGCTTCTAGCGTGTTTTGGTTGTACACCATTCTTGTGGATCAGCAGAAATATGGTCTGGATAGCCGCGCCTTGATGAAAAAATTGGCGGAGAAGAATATCCAGGCGCGTCCGCTCTGGCAGCCGGTGCATTTGAGCTCCGCTCATCGAGGCGCCTTTTCTGTGGATTGTTCGACGGCTGAGAGGCTAAACCGCGACGCGGTCAGTTTGCCCTGTTCAGTGGGGCTTTCCGCAAGAGAATTCGAATCTGTGCTTGGCATGCTTGATGCGGTGAAGGGTCAGGTTGAATGAAAATCATTGTACGGGAAACCTGCCGCGTGTGTGAAGGACCGTTAGATACGATCCTGCCTCTCGGAGATCATTATGTTTCCAACTTTCTTGCCCCGGGCGAACCGGACGGTATTAAGAGCCCTCTGGAACTTGCGCTGTGCCGTGTTTGCCACCTGCTTCAGTTAAGGCACACGGTTCCCGGAGGGACCATGTACCAGAATTACTGGTATCGCTCAGGTACGAATCAAACCATGCGGGACGCTCTAGCTGAGATTGCACACCGGGCGGAACAACTCATTCATTTGCAACAGGGCGAAGCCGTTTTGGATATTGGCTGTAATGACGGTACGTTGTTGGGTTCCTACCGTTCACAAGGAATTTATAAGATCGGCATCGATCCCGCTGAAAATATTGCACCTCTTGCACGTGGAGTTGCAGACAAGCTTGTGACTGATTTCTTCCAGGGGGAGGTGTTTCAAAAGGATCCCGATTTATCGGCAGTGCGCCCGAAAATTATCACTAGTATTGCCATGTTTTACGATCTTGAAGATCCCAAAAAATTTGTAGCGGATGTAAAATCGATCATGCATCCGGATGGCGTCTGGATCGTCCAGATGAGCTATCTGCCTTTGATGCTCAAGACGCACGAGCTGGGAAATATCTGTCATGAACACCTTGAGTACTATTCATTCCAATCACTAGAGTACCTCCTGAACCTGTTTGATTTTGAAGCAGTAGATGTGGAGTTGAATGACATCAACGGCGGAAGTTTTCGTGTCTATATTCGAGCCCGGTCCGCAGATAAAACTGTGTTCGGTGACCCCACCTATCGTGAAATTGCGCGGGAGCGGGTGCAAACGATCAGGGAGCACGAATTATCTATGGGGTTGGACAAGGTTGATGTGTATCGTGAGTTTGCCGTTTGGTGCGAACGAATCAAGAATGATGTGGTGAGTTTTATCCGCGAGCAGGTCAAACAAGGCAAAAAAGTTTGTGTGTACGGCGCGTCCACCAAGGGCAATACGGTTTTGCAGTATTATGGCTTGGATCACACCGTCATCCACTCCGCCGCCGAACGAAACGCCGACAAATGGGGAAAAGTGACTGTGGGCACGCACGTTCCCATCATCTCTGAAGAGGAAGCGCGGAAGATCAACCCGGATTTCTTCCTCGTCCTTCCCTGGCATTTCTTGGAGGAATTCAAGGATCGCGAGAAGGAATATTTACTCACCGGTGGTCGTTTTATTGTGCCTGCCCCTTATTTTTCGCTGATATGATGATTGATCAGGAACTTTATCAACAGTTTGTAAGGGTTATGCCGATTTCTTGTGTTGATATTATCGCGGTGGATGATCTCGAGAGGATTCTGCTGGCAAAGCGGGCCAATGAACCCGCAAAAGGTGAATGGTGGTTTCCGGGAGGGAGGGTGTATTATCTCGAAACTCGTTTGAGTGCAGCAACCCGGAAACTGTGGGAAGAATGTGGCTTGAAATCCCGCCGATGGTTCGAGTTGGGTACGTACGATGTGGTGATCGTTCGTGACGATGACGGTAAATCGCATGGTATTACAACCCTTTTTGTCGCCAGAATTGACCAGCCGGAGGAAATTACCCTGGATTTCCAGAATTCAACGGCGGAATGGCGCACGCCGCAGAGTTGGTTAGATATTTCCCTTCCGAATTTTATTCGCCAGGGTATTAACGATTATTTGAAATTTACACAGAAGGAATGAAATGACAACGGACATTGAAAGATCGGGCATGCGCCGCCCTAGCATTGTGATTCAACCGCAACGCGGATATTTAGGATTGAACCTGCGCGAGATTTGGGAATATCGCGACTTGTTGTTGATCCTTGCTGGCCGCGATGTGAAATTGCGCTACAAACAAACCCTGCTTGGAGTCACCTGGGTTATTCTTCAACCATTGGCTACGGCGATAATTTTTACGGTTGTGTTTGGAAATTTTGCGCGCCTGCCCAGCGATGGGCTTCCTTATATTCTGTTTGTCTTTGCCGGGTTGCTGCCCTGGAATTTATTCTCTGCATCGCTTTCTAGGGCGGGAGGCAGTCTTGTCGGAAGTGCGAGTCTCATTTCGAAGGTTTATTTTCCCCGTGTCCTGGTACCGTTGGCAAGCGTCGGAGCGATCCTGATCGATTTCGCAGTTGCCGCAGTAGTGCTCGTAATCCTGATGATATTCTATGGTGTAGCTCCCTCCGTAAGAATGCTTACAGTACCTCTCTTTTTGTTGCTCACGTTGCTTACCTCGATGGGTGTAAGCTTGTTAATCTCAGCTTTGAGTGTGTATTACCGGGATTTTCTTTTTGCGCTTCCCTTCGTGATCCAGTTTTGGACTTATGCCAGCCCGGTCGCCTATGCAATGAGCATCGTGCCGGAACAGTGGCGTTGGGTTTTCAGCCTGAACCCCGCAGTTGCCTTCATTGAGGGATTTCGCTGGGCTTTGTTGGGTAGTAATGGGTTGACGTGGGATATGATCGTTATCAGCGCCCTGTCTTCCATCATCTTTTTCATCGGCGGGCTAGTTATATTCCGGCGTATCGAACGTGGATTTGCGGATGTCATATGAGAGATATTGCCCTTCATCTCGAGGCTTTATCGAAAAGTTATTCGATTACCCGCGCCACCGGC
>CAZQES010000012.1:6398-39234 GCA_964591425.1 uncultured Anaerolinea sp. | reverse complement strand
TTCGGGTCCGATGAAGCCGACCACCGTGTTGACTTGATACGGATGCCAGCGCTTCGCCAGCCCGTAGTTGCGCGCTTCGAGCGTGAGTTGATCCCAGCCATTGTGCGCGTCGGCGGAGAGGGCAGAACCTTGACCCGTTTCAAAGTACATGAAGTTCGGACCTTTGGGAAAGCAATATTTTTTTGCCATCTCGTACGCTTCGTCGAGCAGACCCACCGAGATGCCGAACGAGTCGTTGCCTTTTTGCGAACCTGAAATGGATTGAAAGACCAAACCCACTGGTGAACCCGATTCCATGCATTTCATTTGAGTCGTGACGTGCGCGAGCAGACAATTTTGCGTCGGGATATTCCATGTCTTGATGACATCGTACGTCATATCGAGCAGACGCGCGACCGAGCCGTATGAGTCATCCACTGGATTAATACCGATGACTGAATCTCCTGACCCATACGACAAGCCTTCGTAAATTTCCGCGCGGATGCCTTCCGGCGAATCAGTCGGATGGTTGGGCTGGTTGCGGCTAGACAGGGTGCCCGGCTTCCCGATCGTGTTATTGCAATACGCCGTAACGGGCATCTTCTTCGCGCCGAGCATCAGATCGAGATTCGACATCAACTTCGTGACCGCGGACACCATCTCAGCGGTAAGACCCGCCGAGACGCGGCGAATCATGTCGGACGAAGTTGTATCAGCGAGAATCCACTCGCGGAACTCCCCCACTGTCCAATCTTTGATCTCGTTGTAAATGTTTTGGTCAACGGCATCTTGAATCACGCGCGTGACTTCATCTTGTTCATACGGCACGGCAGGATTCTCTTTCAAAACCCACAACGGAACCTCCGCCAGCACCAATTTCGCCGCGACGCGCTCGGCGGCGGTCTCCGCGCCAACGCCCGCGAGGCGGTCGCCTGATTTCTCCTCATTGGCTTTGCCCATGAGGAGACGGATATCGGGGAATTCGTAGGTCTTGCCGTGCAGTTTGGTTCGGAGGAGCATAATGATTCCTTAGATAAGCATTCAGTTAACTGCAACCATCTGATTGATAAATAATTTGACCAGCGGAAAACAGAGTGAAACAATCATAGCCAGTGTTTTTATTTCGCGTGTAATCTGCTACTTGATTGTTCACTTGCTCGTCCGTCATAGGGAACGACGAAGGCACATATATTGCATCAGTCCAAACTAAAACTTCACAAAAATCACCAACCTGAAAATCGCAATGGGTCCTCAAAGTCTCTTCAAAAAGAACTTGGTCGGCGACTAGCTGTGAATCCGCCAAACAAAAATACGCTCCTCCTTGGCTGGTTGGGCACTCCATATTGCAGTACACACAAACATCACTTGGCGTGGACAGATTGAATGCTTCCGTTACTGCTACATCAGATGGAGTAGTTGGTTGGAGACTTTCACCTGGTTTCGCAGTTTGCGTAACAAAATTCCTAGTAGATGGTGTTGAAGTTTTCGGACTCGTGAGCCCAATATACACACTACACAGAAAACAAAGCGCAAATAGGCTTATGCCGCCAAAAAAGATTTTTCCTATACACCCTTTACTCCGAAAGGTTTTTGACCACCACGAGAAGAAATCACTGAATGGCTGCATTTGTTCATCACCTAAAAACTACGACATTAATGATAAAAAATCAATGTCTTGACGCTCAATGGGACAACGCGTCCATCCATGAGCGGGGTACCAATATCAATGTAATCGCCTTCGGATAAGCCGACTTGATCGATGACTAGTAAAGCACGGGATGGAGCGAGTCCCTTCACGGTCTGACCGAGTGCTTGGGCATAGTCGCGTTCGATGATGGCGATCAGCGGTCTGTCGCTGGGCATTGTGTTTGAGAAATCCATCAATCCATTTGCGAGCTGAGTCAGCGATTCGTAATCCAATGATTGATCAAGTTCCAACGCAATCGCAAACGGATCGGTCGCGAGATTGACATCCCAGCGGGTGACAGCATCAGAAATGCTTCTCGAAATCTCGGTAGGGGCGGGGTCCCCCCGCCGTGCTGTTGATGGAAGAACAGGTCGAATCACAGGCACGTTCTTCAACGGCAAAATCTCGCGCTCTGCCCAAATTGTCGAACCTGATAAAGTCACAGTCTGTGTGCTGGCTCCCAGCACCGTCGCACGGACCGTTTCTGACGGAGGCACAATCGAGTACGAGTTCAACACCGCGTGTTTCCGCAAGGACTCCGCCAACAGCGGACCGACATCATCGTGAATCGTCGCGTCACTTACCGAGTTGATGGGAATCGGGTTGTAGTAATAATGCCCGATGCCGCCAGAGAACATCAACACCGAGCCTTTGCCCGACACACCGACAGGCGGCGTGAGATAAATCTTCTGCGCCAGCGGCGAGTTCGCGCCTTCGATCAATTCGACGGACATATCTGCCATGCGATCCGTAAAGCGACGCAAATCCTCAAGCGACGGCGAACCTCCAGTCTCTAGTCTCAGACCAATATCATTTAGTATGTGTTTTGCGGGTTCCGCGATATGCCTCACGCGACCCGTTTCATGCTCAATCTCCAAAATCCGTCCGCCGTAGTTCATCGCCGCCGCGCCGATCAGGTTTCCACTGCGGAATGTCGCACTGTTCGCGCTCCCGCCACCGATGTCAACGTTCGTCACGGTCGCGAAATTCGTCTGCGAATATTGCGCCGCGCCCGCGCCCTTGCCTGCGATCAAACTCTCGACGTTCGGTCCCGCCACGCTGACGACGAACTCACCAGCCAGCCCCGATAACGCCCGCAGGATCTCATCCGCATTTTTCTTTTTCGCGGTCTCACCTGTGATAATGACGGCACCCGTCTCGACCTGGCTCGGTTCCACGCCAGCGGATGCATATTCGCTTCGTACGATTTCATTTAACTTGTTTGCGTCGATCGTGTCAGCGTCTATCAAAGGCGTAAAAACGATCGGGCTTTGATAAATGACTTTCCGATCCGTGATATTGATGCGCGGGATTTGCCCTGGTCGCGACACATCCTGTAAATTGAGGCGTGAAAAGACGATCTGTGTGGTGGTCGTACCCACATCCACGCCGACGGAAAGTAAATCTCGCGAGTCTGCCATACAATAAATATGTCATTGCGAGGAGCGTTCGTTGCGACGAAGCAATCTCATGCTAACGAGGAGATTGCTTCGCCACTTCGTGGCTCGCAATGACATGCTACTCTTTCCGATAACTTACCTTCCCACTCAACTCCAACGAGTCGATCACACCCACGATGACCGCGTCCACGGGCGCGTTTGCCGTCTGGTTGGTGTATCGAGCCGATGAACCGTCGGTCACCATCACGAGATCCCCCGTCCCTGCGCTGACCGTGTCCACGGCGATGTACGGCTCGCCCGTCGGCTTGCCCGCTGTATCCGCATCCCGAACAATAAGCAGTTTTCGCCCCCGCATCACTTCATCTTTGATGGTTGAAATGGTCGAACCGATGACAAGCGCAATCTTCATAATCGACTCCAATTTATGTCTTCGGCTTACTGTTGAACTTTACCATACCTTAGGGTTGTATGACAAGTTTAATCGCCTCACCAGCATAATTCACTTCATCAACCCACCCGCCCTCCAAACTCGATGCGACATTCGCCTTCAACCACTTGACTCGCTTTTCAAACAAAACCCGCCCACCTTGCTTTAGTTGCAACGTGGCATCTTGACGAAATTCCCTCGACCAGAATCGGAATCCATCCACAGGGACATCCGGACTCAACACGTTTGGACAAATCCACGCGATCGGCGCTTCAACCTCGACGTTCAGCCTGCTCGCAGGCCATTTGGCATTTTCCAACCACCGGGCGATCGACCGCGCTGCCGCACGTCCCTCCAGCGCCGCCCAATCCGCCGTTTCGACTCCCCTCAACAGATTCCCCGCCGCAAACACTCCCATCTCCGATGTTCGAAATGCCGCATCCACTTGCGGTCCCATCCACGGCTTGGATGTATCCACCCCTCCCCTTCTCGCCAACTCATTCTCTGGAATCCAGTCGCCAGTAAAGATGACTGTATCGCATTCAATGTAGGACAATTTGCCAAATTGTCCTACCACAACCCCTTCTACTCTATCTTTACCTAAAATATTCGTCACACGTGCGTTCGTCATTATCTTCGTTCGCGCTAAAATATCTGCGTAAAATATTTTGGCTGGCAAAAAGATTGGCAAATACAACTGATGATTTGGCAACTCAGTAACCATCGCCACCACTTTCACGCCTGCATGCAACAGCGTCGTCACCACCGAAAGGCTTACGATCTCAGCACCGACAATAACTGCCCGCTTGCCCACTGGCAGATGATGTTCGTACACAAACCTTTGCAATGACCCCGTTGTAAACACTCCCAGCGGACGATGCCCGGGAATCAGCCGTGCTGATCGAGGTCTCTCACGCACACCCGTCGCCAGTAGAATTGATTTTGCTTCGATTGCTCCAATTCGATTTTGGTTTGTAAATGTTGCTTCTAGTTGTTTATTACTTTTTTCTAAATTGATATTAGAGATGAAATTGGCTACACGCAAATCAATTTTCGCATCTTCAATCAACTCGCGATACTTCCGCGCATAACTCGGACCTGTCATCACGCGACGAAAATCTCGCAAGCCAAACCCTTTATGCCCGCATAAACGCGGAATGCCACCGGCCTCACTCTCGCGCTCTGCGATGACAATATCATTGATGCCAAGCCTCTTCAACTCCAACGCCGCCGCAAGCCCTGCTGGTCCCGCACCGACAATTAACACATCCGCATTTCTTGAACCGCGAAACCCGCTAAGGCCGTTAAGAAATTCTTTTTGATTTTCTTTCGCGTTCTTTGCGCTCTTAGCGGTTAAAGTCTTTTCGTCTACCATCCTCGTCAACGCCGCCTGACAATTAAACCCCTGACATCTCCCTTGCATCGCGCGCGTCCTCCTCCGCAACGCGTCCAAACTCGTTGCAGGGATTGGCGACTCCATCGCATCATGCAATTCACCCAATGTGACACGCTCACAGTGACACAAAATTTTCCCGTAATCCGAATTCTGCGCGATCATCTCCCCCATTTGATACGGACGCGGAAATGCCTCGCCAATATTCGGCATCTTGATCGTTTTGAAATCGGGTTTACGCTTCAATTCAACCCCTGCTTCTTTCAGCAAGTCGGCGACATACTCCGCAATCCCTAAGCATCCCGAAATTCCTGTTGACCGAATCCCGCCGACGCAAATGTATCGATGTTCCGCATGAAGTTGAATTTGATAATCGCTATGTTCCGTCGCGGCGCGGAGACCGGCATACGTGGCGGTGACTTCTTCCTCAAGCAACTCTGGCAGAATCTTCTTCCCCTTTTCAAGTAACGACTTCAATCCGTTCTCACTCGTATTCGTTGCGGACTTGTCATTCAAATCCTCCGCTGTTGGACCCAGCAACACGTTCCCATAGATCGTCGGGCTAACCAACACCCCCTTCGTCGTCGCTGTGGGCACAGGAAGCAATACATGATTCACCAGTCTCCGCGCCAACTTATCGTAAACGATCAACTCCCCTCGCCGCGGTGTGACTTTAAATTCCTCATGCCCAAACAGTTTATTAATGTCATCCGAAAATAATCCAGCGGCATTAATAATCCAGCGCGCACAAACTTCCTCACCTGAACCGCTGAGGATATATCCATCCTCCAGTGAAATCTCTCTTTCGTCTTTCTTCTTTCCACTTTCAACAAGCCGACCATCGTCCGCAGTCTGCGGTCTAACAGACTTCACTCGGAATCCCAACTTCAACTCCACCCCATTCACCACCGCCTGCGTCGCACATGCCAACGGAATCGTGAACGTGCACAAAATTCCCTCGCGCGGCACAACCATCCCGCCGAGCGCGCCTTCGCCCAGATGTGGTTCCCGGTTGTAAACTTCTTTTTTATCAATCAGGTAACAGTCCTCATCCCCATTTTGGATCGCCTTATTCAACAACTTTGGGAGTGTTTGTAATTGCTCTTCATTCCACGCAATCAATAATCCGCCCACCAACTCGAACGGACTACCCACCTCTTTCATAAACGCTTCCATCAGCGCATAACTACGCTTCAATAACTTCGACTCAAGTGAGCCGGGCGTCGCATCATAACCTGTATGCCAGATCGCGGTGCTGGCTTTTGATGTCCCCATACCTACATCCGAGTTGGCTTCGAGTAACACGACATTTATGTCGTACTTCGATAACTCACGCGCGATCGCACTTCCAACCGCGCCCGCGCCGATGATGGCGATGTCGTAGATGTCATTGCGAGGAGGGCGATAGCCCGACGAAGCAATCTCCATCATAGGGTTGGAGATTGCTTCGCCCCTATCGGGGCTCGCAAAAACGCTAACCATGAAACTCCTTCACCGCGTCCACCGCCCTACCCCACTGCTCCAATCTCTTGCCTCTTTCTTCTTGCGTCATCTTAGGCTGATAACTCGTCTCGGCTTTCCAATTCTTAGACAATTCCTCAAACGAGGTTCCGAGCGCCGATACTCCTGCGAGATTCGCAATGCCAATCGCGGTCGCTTCCAGCGCGGTAGAAACACGGACTTCGAGATTCAACAAGTCAGCGATCATCTGCATCAAATACGGATTCCCCGACGGTCCACCGTCCACTTTCAAATGCGGCGGCGCCTGACCTAAATCCTGCGACATCGCCATCACCACTTCATACACGCGGCAAGCAATCCCGTCCAGCGTCGCGCGGACGATATCATCCGAGGTCGTACTGCGATTCAAGCCAAACATCGCCCCCCGCACGTCCGTCCGCCAGTGCGGCGCGGCGAGACCTTGCAATGCAGGGACAACGACAACGCCAAAATCTGTTGATCGCTTCGCCGCCTCAAAACTCGACGGGGAGTCTGGTATCGCTTTTAGGTTGTCTCTCAGCCATTGGACGGCAGACCCTGTGACGAAAATCCCGCCATCGAAGGCGTAAGTTGTGTGTTCGCCAAATTTCCAGCCGACAGTGGTGAGCAAGCCATTATTCGAAAGGCGCGGCGTTTCGCCAATGTTCATCAACAGGAAACTGCCAGTGCCGAACGAACATTTCATTTCTCCAGCATTGAAACAAGCCTGTCCAAATAACGCGGCTTGCTGGTCGACGAGTAATGCGTGGAGAGGCAGCAGTTTGCCGTTGCCAAAATCCACATCGCCGATGTACCCTGCTGATTGTTTTACCTCCGGCAACATATTTCTTGGAACGTCAAATAATTTCAATAAATCTTCATCCCACTCAAAACGATTCATATCGAACAACAATGTGCGTGAAGCCGTGGACGGATCCGTAACATGCGATTTACCATCCGTCAATTTCCAGATCACCCATGTTTCCGTTGTGCCAAATAACAACTTGCTTGCATGTGCTTGTTTGCGGAGTTCAGGATGATTATCAAACACCCACTTGAGCTTCGGCGCGGCGAAATAACTATCCAGCAGGAGTCCCGTCTTACGGCGAAGCAGGTCGAGGTCCACGGAAGAGGCGAGCGCGTCACAGATCGATTGTCCGCGCGTATCCTGCCAGACGATCGCAGGAGTCACAGCCTCGCCTGAATCCTTATCCCATACAACAAAGGTTTCGCCTTGGTTATCGAATCCAACGGCGGATATTTCAAATTTATCCAATAGCGGCGCACAGGCGTCTTTGACCGTTTGCACAATATCGGCAGGTTCCTGCTCCACCCATCCCGCTTGTGGAAAGCGCGCAGGAAGTTGAGATGAATTCTTCTCGATCATCTCGCCGTGCTCATTGACGATCACCGCGGTTGTTTGTGTTGTGCCCTGATCGATGCCGAGGAGGTATTTCATTGAGTCTCCAAGTCATTGCGAGGAGCGTTTGTTGCGACGAAGCAATCCCCTCTAGTGTCGGAGATTGCTTCGCTTCGCTCGTAATGACGGGTTAATAAAAAGAGAATGGAGACCAGAGATTGGTTCGTACCAACCTGCAAGTCTCCAATCTCTTCACAGCTTGTCACCTTGAGCGAGAGCGGAAAAACTCTACAATGGTTTCAGAGATTCTTCGCGACGCTCCAAAAGACTGGGTGCTGATTAGCTGATTACTCGCCGTATTTCTTTTCGATCTCGGCGATCATCTTCTGGCGTTCCTTGATCTTTTCACCTTGTGGTACGCCTTCGAACGATTTATTGATACCCGCGAACCAGAGGATCGGCAATATTACAACCATACCGAGAGTCAACCAAAAAACGGGAACATTAGGAGGGAAGAAACCTGTTGTGGATAGTAGCGCGACACCCAAACCGGAGATAAGCGCAACGGGCTTGGACCATGCACCCAAATTGAACGGACCTTTTTCGTTCCAGGTTTTTCCCTCTGCGAAGAAGCCAGCCAGAACTGGGATCGCGTACGAAATGTAAAGGAAGACTGCGCAACCCGTCGCCAAAACGAGGAAGATATCTACTCCTTGCAAGCCAAGCGCTGCGCCAATGATTCCGGTTAGCGAAGTGACAAATGCCAGCACGGCACCAGTCCAAATGGCATAGGTAGGCGTACGATATTTCGTGCTGACGTGAGAGAGGAATTTAGAGGCTGGCAAACCGCCATCGCGTGCGAAGGCGAACATCATGCGCGATGTTGATGTGAGACCCGCCAGGGCGCAGATATAGTTCGTGATCACAATGCCCACCGCTAGGAATAACGCCAATCCATAGGGCATTTGTGATGAGCTCCACATGTAGAAGAAGGAATTAAAGCCGGCGGCCGCGCCTTCTTCAATACTGGGCATGGTGAGTACAAACGCCGCAACCATCACCAGTCCAAATGTCCAGGACCAGAACACCGAGGTCCACATACCCCTGGGGACATTGACCTGTGCGTCGTGAGTTTCTTCGGAAGTGTGTCCTGAGGCGTCGAAACCTGTGATGGTGTACATGACATAGATTAGCCCGAAGAAGAAAGCAATGAATGTGCTTGGGGCAACGATGGGAATCACATTGCCACCTGCCTCACCCGTGTAGTTGGTGAAGGTCCAAAGGCGTGTGATATCCAGCGGGGTTGGAGAGAACACGAACAACGCGATGACGAATACGACCGTCAGGGCGAGGATCAGGTAACCACTGAAGTCAGTGAGCTTGGTGGTGATGTTGATGCCGTAGTGGTTGAACAGCGCCTGTGAGACCAACGCGAGGATCACGAAGATGTGTTGGTGCATGATCGTCCACGTAGAGGAGTCTGATCCTAGGAAATTCCCTCCAAGAACTGTATCAACCAATAGTCCTTTAAAGAAAACTTGATATAGGAAAACATCCACAGAGGACACGACGAACAGGAGGCCGAGTAGGTTGAACCAAGCTGCAATCCAACCCAGGAATTTTCCACCGAGGATCGAAGCCCAGTGATACAAGCCACCAGCTGTGGGATACGCCGAGGCGATCTGACCCATGCTGAACGCAACCATGAGGGAGAAGAAACCACCAACCAGCCAGCCAACGAAGGCGCCTCCACTGCCTGCGGAATTGAAGGCGGCATAGAACGCTGAAATACCGCCAGCTAGGATATTAATGATCGAGAACGAAATCGCGAAGTTCGAGAAGCCGCTCATGCGGCGGGAGAGTTCCTGCGCATACCCCAATTTATGCAGGACTTGCTTATCGTGCGCTTGCGCTTTATCAGCCATGACTTAATTCTCCTTTTGAATTGTAGTCTTGAAATTGGATAAAACTAGTACGGTTTGGATGGATCGGGCAATCACAACCTCCTATCCCACAGACCAGGGAATGGAATGATTTCTCTTTATTGGAACACCGGCATCTGGGAAAAAGGTACGGGATGTTTTGTAAACGTTTTCCGTTTGGGAAATAAAAATCGGTCACGCTCATTGGTGACCGACTCCGATTCTTTTTCCTACAGTTGCCTGCGCGCGCCGACCCAGGGTTTCCCCAGCCTATGATTCTGGGCGATCACCACTTTGTTGAATTTCTGGGCGATTTGCGCCGACAACATCGCTACCGTTCCCCAATCATCGCCGAGGATCGCGGCTTTCAATCTTTCAGAAAATTGTCCAGTCCACATCCATTCCATGCGGAAGCGATCCGCTTTGACCCAGTAGCCGCGCTTCTCCCATGCCGCCACCGATGTGTCGATGCCCTCGGAAATTGTTTTCAGGGCGAGAGAGATAAACGCGGCAAGGTCTTTCGCTTCCGGGTTGACTTCGGTCTGCGTTGCCAGTTCACGTACAGCCAACACGATGACTTTCGATAATCTTGTTCGATCTTTGCCTGCTGAATCAAGGTTAATAAGACGGCTCAAAGAGGTGCTCCAATTTCAGGGTTCATATCGCGCGCATCAAGTCGGCGATTATATCTGGCAAACGTAAAACGTCAACACTTGTGTGGTGTCTGAAATCGTAAATCCACGTTATAATTTCGCCGCATTCACCGCAAGGGGACGTGGTGGAACTGGCAGACACGCAGCACTTAGGATGCTGTGCCGCAAGGCTTGAGAGTTCGACTCTCTCCGTCCCCACCTTTACCTCACCCCCTGCCCCTCTCCTACAGGAGAGGGGAGTCTTATGGAGAAATAACTTGAAAATCGAAAAGACAATCGAAGAGAACCACGAAGCCAAACTCGTGGTTGAAGTGGAACCCGAATTGATGGACACTTATAAACGCCGCGCGGCGCGAAAGATCTCGGAGCGCGGCAAGATTCCCGGCTTTCGCCCCGGCAAAGCGCCGTATCACATGGTGGTTTTGAATTACGGCGAGCAAGCGATCGTCGAGCAGGCGATCGATTATTTCGTCGATGGAGAGTACTCGAACATCCTCAAAGAAGCGGATGTCAACCCCGGCGCATCGGGCAGGTTGGAAAACATCGAATCGCTCGAGCCGCCGAAATTGATCTTCAAGGTTCCGCTCTCACCCGAAGTGGACCTGGGCGACTACCACGCGATTCGATTGCCTTACGAATGGAGCGCGCCCGATCCCAAGGAAGTGGACGCGGCGATGGAAGACCTGCGCCAAATGTACGCGACCACTGAAACGGTGGAGCGCGAGGTGCAAGAGGGCGATTACGTTCAAGTGGATGTTGAATCAGACATGCCTGAATTGAACCGCACCGGTTTCGCGACTGTCGTCCGGAAAGACGACCGCGAAACGGAGTGGCCCTTCGTAGGGTTCGCCAAGCAACTCATGGGAATGAAACCCGGCGATACGAAGAAGATCGAATACAACTTTCCAACCGATCACGATCTCGAAGCTCTGCAAGGCAAAAGCGCGGAGATGACCGTGACAGTGAAAAACGTCCGCGCGGTGACATTACCAGAATTGGATGATGAGTTTGCGAAAACCGTCGGTGCGGGAGAAACACTCGACGCCCTGCGAGAGGCTGTTACAAAGGACGTGGAAGCGCGCTCGAAAGCCAATTACGACGACAAATACTTTGTTGACCTGATCGAAAAGATCAAGGAAGGCGCAACATTCAAGTATCACCAGCACTCCCTCGACCACGAGGGAGAACATGTTCTCGAGGATTTGACTCAACGCCTCGGTCAACAAGGCATGGATTTAGAAACTTATTTCAAATTACGAAACACGACGCGTGAACAGTTCATCGAAGATGAAGTAAAACCTGTTGCGAAGAAGCGCTTCGAGCGCTCGTTGATCCTTGACGAGATCGTCCGCAAGGAAGAACTTGAAGTGGACAACGAATCGCTTGACAGCGAATTCAACCAGACGTTGAACGCGCTTGCCATGCAAGGCATGGACTTGAGCAAGGTGCGCGGCGGTAAGAAGGGTCAGCAACAATTGGCGCAGGCGGTGGCATTGGAATCGGCGAACCGTTTGCTCACGCGCCGCGCGCTGGATATGTTGAAATCCATTGCGGTGGGCGAGTACAAATCGCCCGAAGAGAGAAAGGCTGAAGCCGTCGCGAAAAAGGCGGAAGAGGAAGCAAAGGACGCTGAGGCAGAGGCAACCGTCCCTGCAGATGAAGCGGAAACCTCATCCGAAGCCGAAACAAAGAGTTAATGAAAATCCAATAGACGAAAAGTATCATCGTCCCAATTTAAAAGGAGACACGATATGATCCCAAATTTCAAAAGCACTCGTATTGAGCCCAGTCGAAATATAGTCCCGATGGTTGTTGAAAATACGGGCCGCGGCGAGCGCGCCTATGACATTTACTCGCTCCTGCTCAAAGAGCGTATCATTTTCCTCGGCACGCCGATAGACGATCAGGTGGCAAATGTGATCGTTGCTCAACTGCTGTTCTTGAATCACGAAGACCCCGAAAAAGAAATCCAGATGTACATCAACTCGCCGGGAGGTGTGATCTACGCAGGACTTGCGATCTACGACACAATGCAAATGATCTCGAACCCGATCAGCACGGTGGCAGTCGGCGTGACCGCGTCGTTCGGGACCGTTTTGCTTGCCGCAGGAACCAAAGGCCGGCGCTACGCCCTGCCGAATGCGACTATCCACATGCACCAGCCTCTTGGAGGCGCACAGGGACAGGCAACGGATATTGAGATTCAAGCAAAACAGATCCTGCGCTTGAAAGCGTTGTTGCTCGGTATTCTCGCTAAGCACACCAACCAACCGCTCGAAGTGATCGAACGAGACAGCGACCGCGATTATTATCTCGAAGCAAAGCAAGCCGTTGAGTATGGTTTGGTGGATCAGGTGTTGGAAATGCCGGAGAAAGTCAAGTAAGACAAGTAATCAGTGACCAGTGATCAGTCGAGACCTCGAGGAGAAATCTTCGGGGTCTTGCGTTTATAATACTCGGCAGTCAATTGTGTCTCGATACGCCCTCAAAACCATTCGGGCTACTCGACCACCAATCGTCAATCGTAAATCGTCAATCGTAAATCTAAAGCGTATGCTTCCCTCAAACATCAAAGCCCTCATCCTCGACATGGACGGTGTGATCTGGCGGTCGGACGCGCCGATCGGCGACCTGACTGAAATTTTCAGGCGCATCGAATCGCGCGGACTGAAATACGTCTTTGCCACAAATAACGGAACGAAAACACCCGAGCAATACGTGGCTACATTGGAAAAGCTTGGAGTGCGAGTTTTTCCTCAACAGGTCATTACATCAGCGCTGGGTGTGGCGCACATGCTCAGCCACAAATTCGCACGCGTGACAAAAGTTTTCATGATCGGTGAAGACGGAATCCGCATGGCGCTGGAGGAAAAGGGATTTGACGTTTTGCCTGTTGAAAATGCACAAGGGGCGCAAGTTGTGGTGATGGGCATTGACCGTGAGATCACCTTCGATAAAATGCGCGAAGCGACTTTGCTTGTGCGGCGCGGCGTCCCGTTTTACGCGACGAACCCTGATAAAACCTTCCCCACCCCGCGCGGAGAAATCCCCGGCGCAGGCGCGTGGATTTCGGTCATCACGACCGCGACAGGCGTCGAGCCGATCTACGCGGGCAAACCATTTCCGTTCATGATGGAACTTTCACTGGAAAGGCTCGGAACGAAGAAAGAAGAAACGCTGGTCGTTGGGGACAGGCTTGAAACAGATATTGCTGCGGGGCAAATGATAGGTTGCCCGTGTGCGCTGGTCTTAAGTGGCGTTTCTACAAGAGAACAGGCGGAATTATGGAAGAAGAAAGTAGATATTATTGCTGATGATCTCGCGAGTTTGATCGGTTAGTTTATTATGTTGATTTACAATCTCGATTTTCCCTCACTCGAAAAGCTACTGAAAGAATGGAATGAACCCGCCTACCGTGCAAAGCAGATCTGGCAGGGTTTGTATCAGCATACCTACGATTCGCCTGAGCAATTCACGAACCTGTCAAAATCCCTGCGAGAGAAACTTGCCGAGCATGTGACCTTTGCTCCGTTCAAAGTTAAAACCAATCTTGATTCATCCGATGGCTTTACGCGAAAAACGCTCCTTGAATTGCCTGACAGGAATTTAATCGAAGCAGTTTTGATGAGATACGGTGATCCGGCTGATAACCCACAAATCAAATCTTCCGCTCCGAACAGCGAGAATCTACGTGGCGCAAGGAAACGACGAACACTCTGCATTTCAACGCAAGCCGGTTGCGCGATGGGATGTGTCTTTTGCGCGACAGGTCAAATGGGATTCAAGCGACATCTTTCGAGCGGTGAGATCATCGCGCAGGTTCTGTATTACGCGCGCATGTTGAAGGAAAGGAACGAAGTTGTCACCAACATCGTTCTCATGGGCATGGGCGAACCGTTCCACAATTACGACAACACGATGGAAGCGATAGACAGACTCAACGACCCGAACGGATTCAACTTCGGCGCGCGTCGCTTCACAATCTCGACGGTGGGACTGGTTCCACAAATCCGCCGCTTCGCCGACGAAAAACGGCAAGTCAACCTCGCCATCTCCCTCCACGCCGCGGACGATGCGTCACGGGTTGCGATGTTGCCCGTCAATAAAAGATACAAAATTGACGATGTGATCGAAGCATGCAGATATTATGTCGAGCAGACTCATCGCCGCATCACATTCGAGTGGGCATTGATTCACGGTGTCAATGATTCGCCTGAAGTGGCGAAGAAACTCGCGGCGCGGCTCAAAGGTTTGATGTGTCATGTCAACGCCATTCCCCTCAACCCCACTACAGGATACAACGGTCAAGCCACATCACGCGAAAGGGCGGCAAAGTTCAAAGAGTCGTTGGAGCAGGCTGGAATTCCGTGCACGATCCGCATGAGGCGCGGGATAGATATCCACGCTGGGTGTGGTCAATTGGCTGGGTCAGTCTGAATGATATTTGATCATTCATATCGGGAAATTAATCAGGGTTACTGCCTACGCGCAGGCACGGAATATTAAACCCAATGAAGGTTTTTACATCCGCTCGCGTTAATTACACAGAGAGCATGGAAACAGCCGATTCGGCACGGCTTATCTCAAGGTGCGTGGATGGAGATGAGCAAGCCATTGAGATGCTTGTGCGCCGCCATGAAACGGATGTGTTCCGGCTGGCATTCTCCGTTTTGCAGGATGCACACGAGGCGCATGAAGTCACCCAGGAAACCTTCATCTCCGCGCTCAAAGCCCTGCCGAGCTATCGTGAGACATCATCGTTCAAAGCGTGGCTTCTTGCGATCGCGCTAAATGCAAGCAGAAGCAGGCTGCGCAAGCAGAAAGTACTCGAAAAATTACGAAATACCCTGACTGCGATCTTCCGCGTCGAGACACAAAAACAAGTCTCGCCAGAAGATGCAGTAGTTCAAAGTGAGAAAGAGACTGTCATTTGGAACGCGTTGAACGAATTGGATGAAAGGCATCGAATCGTCATGGTGTTACGATATTTTCAAGAATTACCCACAACCGAAATCGCGGATGTCCTGTCGATTAGTGAGGGGACAGTACATTCTCGCCTGCACACGGCACGTGAAAGGTTAAGGACCGCCCTTGCACAATTTCACGGAGATCAAATCTGATGAGCATCAACCATGAAGAAGCCCTTCAGCTTATCCATTACAGTCTTGACTATGTGTTGGAACCAGAAAAGAAAACTGCACTGGCAAATCACCTTGATATTTGCGAGAGTTGTCGAACTTACACGCGCGAAATCAAGGACGTTGAATCTGTTTTGCGAACCGCGATGAAAATACAATGGGCACTTAGTCCAATGCCCCTCGCAGTGGGTGCCATTCGAGGGCAAACTAATTCGAAAAGTTCAAAAAGCGCGATATTGGCTACACGTTTCGCGATGCTCAGTATGTTTTTCGCACTGGCAATTTTCAGTTTCTGGCAGATAGGAACTTCGAAACAACAGGATAACGAAAGCTTGCCTGTCATGATATTCCCCAACCCGACCCCTTCATTACAACCAACGAATACCAAAAAGGTATCTCCTGTTTGTGATGATCTGGTTTATACAGTTCAGTCGGGCGATACGCTTGAGAGCATTGCGCGACAGTTCATGATAGATGAGGATGCCATCGCCGAAGTCAACGAGTTGGATAAAGAACCGTTTCGTGCGGATTTGGATCTGGTCATCCCAATGTGCAGTTTTACCCCCACGATCACCGTCCGCGCGCCGACGTTATCCACGACCCTCACGCCGCTACTACAAACAACCACATCTACACCCGGTCAGTAATCCTTAATGAAAAATTACACGCAAACTTGCCAGAACATTCGGATTGAAGTATAAGTCACCCCATCCTTAACCGGGAACGCACACAATGGACAATCAAAAAACCAACTGGCTCGAACGCTCCATCCACCCCGCACTGCCGGCGGTCACGAATGAAATGGCAATATTTGCCGGCATCATCCTGCTCGCCATCCTCACCCGCTTTTATGACCTTGGAACCCGCGTGATGAGCCATGATGAAAGCCTGCATACCTATTTCTCGTGGCTGTTGTATCGCGGACAGGGTTATCAACATACCCCAATGATGCATGGACCGTGGCAGTTCCATCTGATTGCGTTCAGTTATTTTCTATTCGGTCCCAGCGACTTTACAGCGCGTATCCCCGCCGCGTTGTTCAGCATCGCCACCATCTGCATGGCATGGTACTGGCGTCAATATCTCGGCAAGTGGGGAGGCTTGATCGCCGGTGTGATGATGGTCATTTCACCGTTCATGTTGTATTACGGGCGCTATGTGCGGGAGGATGTTTATGCAGCCTTCTCCGGGATGCTGTTGTTGTATTCGGTTTTGCGCTACTTTGAAACCGGCGAACATAAATATCTGTATTGGGTGACCATTTCCCAGATCGTCCACTTTCTGGATAAAGAATCTTCATTTATTTACACGGCGCAGATGCTCCTTTTTCTTGCCGTCTTTTTCCTCGCCCGAGTCACGCGAAAACCGTGGGAGGAAAAATATGGCTTGTACCGCGCCTTCGTGATACTCCTGGCAATTTCCTTGATTCTAGGAAGTATCGGCGCCGGTCTGGCTTTGACCGATCGTCGCGCGGACGTTCTTACCAGCACCGAGACCGCCGCACCTTCGAACCCCAACGACACATCGCTCCCTTCCAGTCCGCAGGCGGGCTCGCGTGGTATTACCGGAGTGTTATTTGGGATGGCGGCGCTCGGGCTAATCGGCGCGCTCGGCATCCTCGTTGTCGGATACGGATGGTCAAACCTTCAGAAAGAGCGTTCGTTCGATCTTTCAATTCTCATCGGTACCTTCGTGTTGCCCATGCTGATTCCGTTCCCCATCAAATGGCTGGAAAAAAGCCTCAATGTTGTGATCCCGACAGAAGCCGCCATGGTCGCCAACCTTACGCAACGAGATTATTTCGTGCTTGGCGCATTCGTCTTGCTAATTTTCCTCATCAGTTTTGCGATCGGCATGGCGTGGAACCGCGGCTGGTGGAAATACGCGGTGTTGTTCTGGGGAGCGTTCACGCTTTTTTACACGACCTTCTTTACCAATGCCGGTGGCTTCTTCACAGGGCTACTCGGCTCGCTGGGATACTGGCTCGTTCAACAAGGGGTCGAACGCGGGAGTCAACCGGAATACTATTACGTGCTTGTCCAAATACCCATGTACGAGTTCCTGCCTGCCATCGGCACACTGGTCGCGATCGGCTTGGGATTGAACAAATTGCTAAGGCAGAGGCAAGCAGAACCTGCGAACGAAGCGGAGTCGCTCCGCGATCCGAAGGAATCCATGTTCGGGGTGTTCTTCGCCTTGATGACGTGGTGGTGCTTTTCGAGCATCGCGGCATTCACGATCGCCGGAGAACGCATGCCCTGGCTGACGTATCACATGGCTTGGCCCATGGTTCTGTTTACAGCGTGGGCGATCGGTCAGGTCGTAGAACGGGCTTCGGAAAAGATATCCGATGTTTCGCCGTGGCGGTCGATGCTCGCGATATTCCTGCTGGTCGTATTTTTCATATCGCTATTCAACATTTTCCGCGCAGTGTATAGTCCCACTCCCCCATTTCAGGGAACTTCACTGACCCAACTGCAAGCAACCTTCACCTTCGTGTTCCCGGTGCTGATCGGAGTCGGTACGGGGTTATTAATCTTCAAGCTGATGAAGGATGATCTCGTTAGTCTTGGAATCGTTTTACTCTCCGTTTTCATGTTCGCGATCGTCGGCTCAAGCATCGTCAACGGCGCGTGGCTGCTGTCTTTGCAATCCTCGCCGGGTTCCGATCCGGTTGCGATCACTTCCTACGGCATCCGGTTCGCCACAGGCTTCCTTGCTTTCCTTCTCAGTATCGGAGGGTTGGTTTGGCTATCTCGATTGCCGCGCAAGACTCCGCTCCTCAGCCTAGCTGTTTTGACGGTCTTCGGATTTCTCGCGTTACAAACCGCGCGCACATCCTTTCGCGCCAGTTACATCAACTTCAACGATGCGACCGAATATCTCGTTTACGCGCACGGCGCCGGGGGAGTCAAAGAAGTAATGGAACAAGTGGAAGAAATTTCGCGTCGGACGGCTGGCGGGTTGAATGCCATCGTCGCATACGACGCCAGCGCGCCGGATACCGGTGTGTCTTGGCCCATGGTTTGGTATCTGCGCGATTTCACACAACAACGATCGTTCGACCAACCCACGCGCTCCTTGCGGGAAGCGGTGGCGGTGATCGTCGACCAGAAGAACTTCGATAAGATCGATGCCGCGCTCGGCGATGGATACTATCGCCTCGATTACATCCGCATGTGGTGGCCCAATCAGGATTACTTCGGGCTCGACCAGAATCGCGTGCTCAACGCGATCACGAACCCGGAAATACGCGCCGGCATCTTTGAAATCTGGTTCAATCGCGACTACACACGCTACGCGCAAGCGACCGGCAGCAGCTCAATGACCCTCACCACCTGGCAACCTGCCGATGAAATGAGATTGTACGTGCGCAAGGACGCGGCGGCGCAGATCTGGAATTACGGAGTGGGACCCTCGACGGTGGGGGCCGCTTCTGACCCCTACGAGGCTGGTACAGTTATCCTCGCCGCGGATCGAATCTTCGGCAGTGAACTCTTTCCGCCGCTGGGGCTAAACGCGCCGCGCTCCATCGCCGCCGGACTCAACGACGATCTCTACATCGCCGATTCGAACAACCATCGGATCCTGCATATTGCAACCGATGGGAGCGTGATCGGAGAATGGGGAACGTTCGCCGACCTGAACACCGGCGACGCGCCGATCGGAACCTTCTTCGAGCCGTGGGGCGTGGCTGTCGGACCCGACGGTTCCGTGTATGTGACAGACACGTGGAACCATCGCGTTCAAAAATTTTCAAAAGACGGGCGTCCCATCAAAATGTGGGGGCAATTCGGTCAACCCGCGCCTGAGTTCCCCGAATCGCAATATTATTTCTGGGGACCGCGCGGCATTGCGGTGGATTCGGAAGGGCGAGTCTTCGTCGCCGATACCGGCAACAAACGCATCGTCGTGTACGATGCGAACGGTACCTATCTCACCGAATTCGGCTCCGGCGGATTCGATCCCGGTCAATTCGACGAGCCGGTTGGCGTCGCGGTGGGAAGCGACAACACGGTGTACGTCACCGACACATGGAATCAACGCATCCAATCGTTCGTTCCCATCGAGACCAGTGGAGACGAAGTCTTCTATCAAGCTCTCGCACAGTGGGATGTGAATGGCTGGTTTGGGCAATCGCTGGATAACAAACCGTTCATCGCAGTGGATGCGAACAACCACGTTTTCATCACCGATCCTGAAGGATATCGCGTGATCGAATTCACTTCGTCGGGCGAATTCGTTCGCACGTGGGGCGACTTTGGCATCGATGCCAACCAGATCGGTCTGCCTTCAGGCATCACCGTGGACCCGCTCGGTTTCGTTTGGGTGACGGATCCCGGAAATAATCGGTTACTCCGCTATCAACTCCCCCAGTAATCCGATCAAAAGGTCAGCGCGTAAAGCCCGCTGACCTTTTGATTTTTAAATTTCCACCGCAAGACAGGTGAGGGTCTGCTCCACGCCGGGGATGGGCTGAATGACCGTGGCGATCATCGACCCGATCTTGTTGACATCCGGCGCTTCGATCACCGCGACCACATCATACGGACCGAAGGTCATATTGGATTCGACCACTTTATCGGTTTTGCGCAGTTGACGCACCACATCTTTCACCTCCCCCGCGCGTACTTTGATCAACACATAGGCTTTCATGATTTGTCCTTTCTTTATGAATCCGTGCGGCGCAGGTAGATTGCCCAATAGATGGCTGCCACCAACACCGCACCGCCGATGATATTGCCGAGGGTCACTGGCAGGAGATTGCCGAACCAAAACGCCTGCCACGTCAGCTTGTCGAGATTTGCCACAGCGTCGCCGACTGTTGCGATAAAATTCGGGTCGAACATTTTTATCAGCAAGGCGTATGGGATGAAGTACATGTTCGCGATGCTGTGCTCGAACCCCGCCGCGACGAATGCCGTGATCGGAAAGACGATCGAAAGGATTCGGTCCACAGTACTGCGCGCGCTGAAGGTCAACCAGACCGCCAAGCACACAAGCGCATTGCACAAGATTCCCAGCGCGAGAGCCTGAAGGAATTCCAGATCGGATTTCGCCGCGGCTGTGCGAAGCGCGGCAATGCCTACGGAATTTCCGCCAAAGGTGTATTGCCGCGTGAAGAACATCAACACCGCCGTGCCAACCGCGCCGACAAAGTTGCCCAAATAGACGACTACCCAGTTTCGCAACACCGCGCCGGCGGTCACTTTCCCGCTTGCCCACGCCATCACGATCAAATTATTCCCCGTGAATAATTCCGCGCCGCCCACCACGACGAGGATTAACCCCAAACAGAACACCAAGCCCGAAAGCAAACGTGTCACACCGAATGGCAAAGCGGCAGTGTAGCTTGCCCCGTCAGCCGGGGTGATCACAATACTCCCCGCGCTGACCGTCGTGGCAAAGATCGCGCCGAGCGAGATGAACGCGCCGGCAAGCACAGACAGCATGAACATCTTGAGGAACGGCATCTCTGCTTTGCGCACGCCCAGATATTCGGCGCGCGCCGCCATTTCTTGCGGGAGCAATGCATCAATGTGAATATCACTCATGGTACTCTCCAAATATGGTTCGGATTTTACAGGTGGAAGTGTAACGCGCCTGTGACGATCAATGGGGATATTTTGTAATTTGACCGGCGTGATTTTCTTCCCTACTTACTCCGAATTTGTTTCTTCGCCACCTCGCCAGGCGAGGAAACCTCCTACAAGGAGCGCCATTGCAACCAATCCGATCACGACCGACATGGTCGTTGCGGAATTCGAAGCATCAACCGAATCGTCTGCCGAAACCGGCGTTGAAATCGGAATAACGGGTGTTGCAGACAATGTAACGATCGCAGCAACTGAAAACGTCGGTACGGCTGTGTGGGTATTCTCGGGTGTAGCGCTCGCTTGGACAACTTCCTTTTTGATCAGCAATGTATCACCTGGGTAAATCGTATTATCCCCCAGATTATTCAAACTCTTGATCTCGTCAATTTTCACGTTATAAGCGATGGCGATCTGCCAAAGCGTTTGACCCGCCTGTACCTCGTGGAGAACCTCCCCTTTATCATTCGGTGTGTTGATGACTGCTGGAGGAATCACGGCTCCCCCCGATGGGACGGCTGTTCCCGCCCCCGCCGTTTGAGATGCGCCGCTGGTGGTCGGCAAAGCGCAGTCGATCACGTAATACACGCGCCCGTTTGCAACGGCAACACCTGCGCCGATCTCCGTCAGGTTTGGTGAGATCATCGTGTTCAAATGCGGAGCGTCACCGGTCCATTGATTTACTGCGGTTTGAGCGGTCATACTCTCGTTGCCGCCGGTGATGTTTTCGGAACGGAATCCTCCGAGCGAGAGATCGCCCGCCAGCGGATATCCCGCAGCGAGCAAGCGATCCGTCACGCCGATGCCGCCGGGACCGAAGTGAGTTACGTTGCCCGTCGCTGCCATGAATTCGGCTTGAGCCTGCGCGGTGTACATCAAAATCGAACTAATGCTGTAGGGAGGCAAGCCGTATGAAGCGCGCAAGGCGTTGACCGCGTTGATCAAATCGTACGGCGAATCCGCTTGGGTGGGCATAGCCTGTGCCGGTGGTATCAACAAAAACATCAGCACAAGTGACAGAAAAATTCCACACGCGGCGATATATAGACTTCGTGCCACGCAAAAATTATAACCGCTCACTTTTTCAGCAAACGAATCTCATCCCAAGTTAACTCTCGCCACGCGCCTGAATCCAAATCTCCCAACTCGATGGGTCCAATTGCGACCCGGACAAGCCGCAGTGTGAACAAGCCAACCGCGGCGGTCATGTGTCGGATCTGTCTCTTTTTGCCCTCGCGCAATTTGATCTCCAGCCACGCGGTCGGTCCGTGAGGGGTCACCGGCTTGGGTCGGGGAGGCAGGCCAGGGTCCAGGATGAGGCGGGCTTTACACGGCAGAGTCCGATAGCCTTTGAGTTGCATCCCGTTCTCAAGTTTGGTCAACTTCTCGAGCATCGGGTCGCCTTCGATCAGCACCCAATATGTCTTTTCAAGATGATGCTTGGGATCAGCGATCCTAGAAATGAGCGCACCGTCATCGGTAAGCAATAGCAAGCCTTCGCTGTCGCGATCCAACCTGCCTGCTGCGTACACGCCGGGCACATTGACATATTGCTTGAGAGTTGGGTGACCCGTGCCTTCATCGGTAAATTGCGAGAGCACGCCGTATGGTTTGTTGAAGAGCAAATATCGCAAGTTCATGGTTTGGTACTATAATGCAAACATCAAAATCTTTTCGGTGGAGGCTTGAATGGGCGTAAAAACTGTCGTTCCTCAAAATGGAAAGTTCACCATACACGGCAAGAAAAACAACAATCTTGAACTGACCCTCGACTCATCAGAACTGGATAAGTATATCGTCGAGGAATTGGACGGCGCCGACATGGAGAGCAAACTCCCAGCCGACAACCCGCTCGGCATTGGATGGTTCGCCTGCTTCAGCGTGTACAACAAAAAGAACGGGAAGAAAAGCGGTTATGCAAAGGTCAAGTATTCGTTCAATGTTACCCTTGCGCCGAACGAACGCTTTTTTGTCGCTTACAACAACACCGCCTACGAAGTGACCGAGGAGATCAAGAAAACGGGCAAGGTGACACTGAGTGAAGGCGACCCCGCCGGGGGTACCTTCCCACCGAAGGCGTAACTCACACACTGCCCTGCTCGTCAACCGATAATCGAACGATCTCCCGCCGCCAAGGGACATTTTCAACGAACGCGCGGCGGGATTCCTCATCGCTAATTTTCATAACCTGCGAATCAAGCAGTTCACGCGCAACGGATAAAACACGATCGGCGCGGGAATCCTGAATCTGTTCGAGCAATTGATAACAAGCAAGATACACGCGTAACGGTTCTTCCGTGCCGTCAAGAGTCCCGCCGCTTTCGAGGTATGCGAGTATTTCTTCGGCATACGAAGCCGCGAGGACGGGATGGTCGCGCTTCAAGGCGACCTGAACGAGACCTGCGAGCGGTTCATTCGCAAGGGGAGGTTGATCCAGTTCCCTGCGCATTTTCAATGCCTGCTCGAATGCGGCGCGCGCTTCTTCGAGCCGATCGCTGGCGAGGTAAGCATAACCGAGATATTGATACGACCATGCTTCACTCGATTGATCGTTTTTTTGCCGCGATAGTTCATTCGCCTGCAACGCATTGACCACCGCCTCCTCCCCCTTCCCCTGCGCTTCTGCCACACCGCTGAGATTCATCAACGTGTTGATTTCAATATAGTTGTTACCCACTTCGCGCGCGATGGCAAGCGCCTGTTCATGATAGTTTTGCGCTGAGTCGTAATCGCCCAGCATCGCGCACGACCAGCCGATATTCCCCAGCGCAACCCCTTCGCTATAACGATCCCCAAGTTCGATATCGAGCCGATGGGCCTGCACATAATACGAACGCGCCAATTGGTAATCCCGCAGGACGTATGCCGCAGCATTGGCGAGGTTCGCGAGGCAACGCGCTTGCATGATCCGGTTGTTGACCTCTCGTGCGATGACCAGCGCTTCCTCCATAAACCCGACCGCCAAACTGGGTTCCTTTGATTCGAGCATGATCAAACCGAGTGAACTGAGCGCGCTCCCTTCGTCTTCCCTTTTCCCCGAATTCCTCGCAAGCGTGAGGGCTTCATGCGCAAGGCGTATTGCCTCATCGATCTTCCCCAACCTGAAGTTTGCCAGCGACCACAAGATATAAACTTCCGAGACAGATACCATATCGTCAAGTTTTCGCGCAAGCGCTACCACCTCTTCAGCGGCTCGTATCGTGGAGGTGTAATCGCCGGTTGTCAGATAGAAGTTTGCGAACAAACTGCGCGCTTTTGCCAAAAGACGGTCGTCGCGCAATTGCTGTGCTAGTTTTTCCATCGAGTCCAGATCTTGCGCCTGTGACTGTCGGTCGCCTATGCGGCTATAAATGCCGACACGTTCAGACAGGATTTCGAACTGAGTCTTTAGGTCGTCGAACGGCGTGAACGAATACGCCCGCGAGTAGTAATCGATGGCTTGAGAATTCCGATATGTGTCGGCTGAAACTTTACCGGCGAGTTTATACAATTCCTGCGCTTTGGTTTTCAGTTCGCCGCGCTCGGCGTGATACGCCAATTCAGGGTAATGGAATGGCAGATCCTCTGCATAATATTTTTCCAGCGCTGCAAGGGCATCACGATGAAGTTCCTGCCGACGGGCACGCATTTGCATGGAATACGCGGCATCGCGCAACAACGCGTGTGTGAACACGTATCGTCCGCCCTCCTGTACCGCCCAGATGGCGTGTTTCTCCGCTTCGGCGATCAGGTCTCCCGTCGAGCCTGAACCGCCCGACATCATCGTGAGGACATCCACATCGAATTCACGACCCAAGACTGAAGCGGTCTGGACGAAGTCCTTTACTTCCAATTTCAATTGATCGAGCCGGGCAACCAGCAACGCGCGGATATCGCCCGGCAGAATCACGTCTCGCAGGCGGCTCACCTGAACCCAGCCTGCGCGGCTCATTTCGATCAAATTCTCTTCCCGCAGGTAGCGCACGATCTGTTCCACAAAATAGGGATTCCCTTCGGAGCGTTCCAAAACAAAGTGAACCAGTGCCGTCGTTGCTGGCCCGCCAAGCAAAACCTCCAATTGACGGGCGACCTGCTCAACAGACAGACCTGCCAGCAAGATCGTGCGGTCGACGAATCCATCTTCGGAAAACCACCTTTGCTGGCTCCGCGAGGTGACGAGGATGGCGACCGGGTGAGCGTGGTTGAGCAGAGCGAGTTTGAGCCGGGATAATAAAACGACCGTATCGTCATCCAGGTCGTGAGCGTCATCCACAAAAAGGATGACGGGTTGGCGAAGACTTTCGGCTTCGAGCAGTGCGATCAAGGCAAGGAGCGTGCTGTTGTAACGACTCTGAGCATCGAGCTGTTCGAATAACGAATCCTCCCAAAACAGGTCGACCAGCGCGGCAAGCACCGAGCGGAGACGATCCAACTCGATCGCGAGTTCTTGATCGTTTGTTGAGTCGATCAGGTTTTGAATAGATGCGTCGAATTTCTCGCGCCGCTCATTTGTATTGACGGTATCCAATTCGAAGTAGCGTAACAACCAGCGGCGAATCGGATTGAACGATTGACGAAGGTTTTCATCGGATTGCCACAGCACCCACAAAATATTCGAGCGCTCATGGGATAACCTCGAATGGAATTCATGAACCAGTCTTCCTTTGCCGATACCCGCCTCACCGAGTACTAGAACTACGCCGGCAAATTCCCCGCGCCAAAGAGGTTGAACAAAGCCCTCCAACTCATTTAAATGATTCTCACGCCCGATCATCTCACCCGGATAGACAGTCCTCGCATCTTGTTTGAAGCCTCTTAGGATATTCACTTGCTGATCTGCCGCAAACCCTTTGAATTTTTGAACACCCACGCGGTCGATCTCGAACCGGGAGGAGACGCGGCGCGCAATGCGGTCATCCACCCACACATGCCCCGGTGAGGCGCTCATCATAAAACGCGCGGCGAGATTGACGCCCCAGCCGTAACACGTGTAATCCTCGCTCATCACGCCGCCCAAATACCCGGCGTGCGCCACGTAGTACGTCACGCCAGCGGTGATGGGAAAATCGACTTTCGATTGCAGTTCAAGGATGAAACTCAACGCGCGGCTCATATCGTTCTCGTACGCCGTCGGCGCGCCCCAGATCATCAGCAAATTACAGCCCTTGTCGCCGAAGTCAAGCCGGTTCAACAACCCGCCATATTTCGCCCGCAGTGCAAAAACCTTGTGAAAGAACGGTTCGAGCTTTTCGTGCGGCAGGTCCGGAAAGCGCATAAATAGATTGACCACCTGACGAAACTCGCCGCGCAAATCTTGAGTGATGATCTCGGCAGGGAAAAACGCACGGGAGGTTTCAAGGTCGACCGGGGGAAGGAGGGTGGGGTTCGGAGTCGGCGCGCCATGGCGAAAACCGTCAAAACGTCGGAACGAACCGGTGGGCGGCGCAAAGATCGCTTCTCGAACAAGGGAATACGTCTCCTCGGGTAAACGGATTTCCCCCGCCCCCGCCGATTGTTCCGCCTTGGCGGAATCATCCACTGCTGAACCGCGAAAAAAATACGTGGCGTTCCTGCCATCTTGCGAGCACAAGATTCCCCATGTCACATCGCCTAGTGCGATCCCCACTTTTACTGTGAATTGAAATTTTCCATACACGGTTTGGCGCGCGGGATTTTCGATAAGACGTTGTTGCACATCCCACGCCGCGGCGAGTGCGCAAAGCACAACATCTTTCGCCTCGGTTTCGACCGGGAACAAAGCCATCACGCCGTCACCCGCAAACCCGATCACGTTTCCGCCGTAGTGAAAGATACCTTCCACCAGCGGGTCGAACACGCCGTGCATCAACCCCGCCAACACTTCTGCGCCGTGTTGACCATGCTGCATGAGAACATCGGTCATCGTGGAAAAACCGGAAAGATCGAGAAACAACCCCACAGCCCGGAATTCCCCTTTGAATCGCCCCTCGCGAAAATTATCAATGATGATCTGGGGAACAACGCGGTGCATACTTGGTGCTCAAATTGTAGCATGTATAATCAACCGTCATGCCAGCAAATTCGTTTCAGATTCGCGTATGCCCTGCTTGCGGATTGCGCTACCCGCTCGTAGACGAGATCACGTTCGGGATTCGATGTCCTGCCTGCCTTGCAGAAACCCGCCTCGTGCACCAGGGAAATTTGATTCACGAGCGGACGCCCTCCGCGCCTCCCTTCAGCCCAGATCGAAAATTTGCAGTACTGCTCGATAACATTCGTTCAGCGGGGAATGTCGGCTCGATCCTCCGCAGTGCTGAGGGATTCGGATTCGCACATGCCTTCATCTGCGGCATCACATCCACGACTGAACAAGACGCCGTGAAAAAGACCTCACTCGGCGCGGAAGACACGGTGTCGTGGTCATATCACAAGGACGCGGTCAAGTTGGTGAAGGGGTTGAAAGCCGAAGGTTGGAAAGTTTTCGCGTTGGAAGAGGATGCAAATGGGAAACCCATTCGCCGCATGGAAAGCCTCAAATCCGACTCGATTCTGATAGTCGGTAATGAGGTCACAGGGGTTGACCCTGACCTGCTCAGCCTGTGTGAGCAGGTATTCTACATCCCCATGCGCGGGGAGAAGAAATCGTTCAACGTCGCGGTCGCATTCGGGATCGCGGCATACACTGCGACCGCGCCGGATTGAACGGTTCGTGTGTTATCATAGCCGTAATCAACCAACAGAGGAGATAACGAATGGCTATCAAACTGATCGTCCCTGTGAACGGACCTATCACACAGCTGTTCGGTGAGAACCCGGATATTTATAAGAAATGGGGGTTCCCCGGCCATAACGGAATCGATTACGGCATTCCAAATGGAACGCCGATCAACGCGGCGGCGGCTGGAACTGTAGCGCTCGTCGGTTTCGAGAACGGCGGCTACGGCAATTTCGTCAAGGTCAGCCACACAGACGGAAGCAAAACGTATTACACGTATTATGCCCATCTCGCCAGCGCGGCGGTATCGGCTGGGCAAAAGGTGAAAGCCGGCGCAGTGGTTGGCTATAGCAATAACACCGGCGCCAGCACCGGTCCACACTTGCATTTTGGATTAAAGATCGACGGGGAGAACCCGCCTTACAAAGGCTACGTTGACCCGATGCCCTATTTCTCCACGGGCGAAACAACTTCCACGGCGGATGAATCGGTCAGTACGGACATCCCCGACGCGGTGAAGATCCCCTCCTCTTTGACCTATGAAGTGACCTCCGAGCTCCTGAACGTCCGAAACGGACCCGGCGTGGAATACGCCATCATCGGGCAATTGCAAAAAGGAAAAACGTTCAGCGGCAGGCGGCTTCAATCGAAAAGTGTATGGGTCGAATTCGAAAAAGGGAAATGGGTCGCGCTGGCGTTCAACGGCATCGTGAACCTCAAGGTCAAATAAACTATCACTCACGCGATCAAAAGCAGACGCCCCGAAGGTCGGGGCGTCTTTGTTTTTATCGATTAGAATTTTTGAAATCATCCATCTGGCTGTGGATCTGTTCGAGCAAGTGCAGGATCTCGTCGCGTTCGGCGCGTGCGACTTCCAAAGATTTAGCGATGGTCTGCTTTTCTTCGTCACTTTGTGTTGTGTTCAAGAGATGCTCAGAGCGCGTGATCTGCGCAGTTTTGTGATGCAGTTTCGTTTCGAGGCGCTTTCGGTACCCATCGTAAAATTCGAAATCGCTCATGGATTGGTGCGCAGGTGACACCTTTTGCGAGAGGATATCTGAAATGGTTGGCAGGAAAGTTTCGATATCCACCGGTTTTTCGATGAAGCGCGTCACGCCGATGGCGATGGCGAAATCCTTATCTTCCGGGGTAACGTATGTGGCGGAGAGGAAGACGACCGGAATATCGCGCGTCTTCGGGTTGATGCGCAAGCGATGGACGAGGCTGAAGCCGTCCATTTTGGGCATGAGGATGTCGGCAATGATCAGGGCGGGTCTTTCCTTTTGAATCGCTTCGAGGGCTTCCTGTCCGTTGCGCGCTGTGACCACGCGATATCCTTTGAAGGTGAGCGTGGTATCGAGCAGATTGAGGATGTCGGGGATATCATCCACAACAAGGAGGTAACCCGGGGAAGCCATGAGCGTATTGTACCAGCAGGAATTGCGTTTTGAAGAGTCAACTGGTTCCGAAACCGATGGTTTTCTCAAATTCCGAGATTTTTAACGCGAATTACGCAAAATGGACGAATTTCGCGAAAAAGTTTAATAATTCGCGCTTTTACCTTCGTTCGCTGCATTCGCGTTAAGATCGTTCCCAAAGCCGTGAACTTGTCAAGCGACTTCGAGAAGACCCCTTCCGAAACCCAGCCGACTCACATAGATTCGTCACCTTTTGAAGAAACCGCGCAACCCATCGAGAGGCGAGCGAGGGTCGTCATCCATGGGCTTGATGCGAAGATCGTCCTTTGAATCAGGATCGTCACCCGCCTTTTTATAGATCAATCCACTCGATAAATTGCCTTTAGCGCCTGTCACCAACCACTCGATCAGCCCTCCAGAGAATCGCATTTCCACATCGGTTAGAAGAGTATCCAGTTTTTCTTTCTCGTGTTCCGTGAGTTCGCGGCCGATCCTATCACCGATCATTCGTTCCAAGGTTTTCCCGGTCAACCCGGGCCCAAATGCTCTGAATCCAATATCAAGTTCCAAATCACTCACCAAACGGCGAGCCAATTCCGATTTTTCAATGCCGCGATCCATTTGAAGGAGAAGCTGAACAAAAATCGCTTCATAGTCTGCAGGACTTTTTTTACCCCTACTTTGATAGCGTAATACCTTTCTTGGTCTCATTTTCGTCTCCGGGTTTAAAATTGAATGTAGATCGAGCCGACAAATAATAACGCGAATGAAACGATCATTAACAACAGGCTGTAGGTGGCAACCACCAGCCACCTGGATTTGTGGTTGTTCACCTGGCTGTCGCTTTCGAGCGCAATAGCGTATGTTTTGCCGATCCTTCGGTAGAATCCTTCCAGCGTGTATGGTGTGATGAACCCATCGCGCTCGAAGAACAACTTCGTGGACGGGTTGGCGACATACTCCGGAGTATACCCTCGGATTCGCACTGCAAATAGCACCGCCACGAACGACATCAAAAGAGAAGCGCCGAATACGATCGCAACACCAAGGATCACCAGCGTGGCGGCTGGCATAAGTTCCCCGCTGGCGACCGCCGATTGGAGATCCGTAAAAAATTCAATACGCAACGACATTACGCCAAGGAACAATGTGATCAATGTAATGTGAAACTGAGCTTTACGCTCCAAACTCTCGCGGCGTAATTGCTCGCGCTCATACAGCTCCTTACAATACTCATAGCGAGCTTGTTCCAAACTCTCCCGAGAACGCTTTACCTTCGCTGGGCTCATCTCTGCTTCCTTTCAATGGCTGACCAATCCCACTGACCCCTCTTCCCACTTCAGTGTGGACCGAGGCGACTGCTTGCGACGGACTTTTTCTGCTATATCACTCACAACCTCCATGCGCCGCCCAGCCGCCCACGGATATTTTGTATCCCACTCCGCGTCGTCTTTCGGGAACCAGATGATGGTGACCGTATCGGCTCCGCCGAATTCCCAATAGAATTCACAAGTGCTTTTCTTGAACAAGGAGCCTTCGGTGTATTGGATCGTGCCCGAGCGTCCGGTAGTGAGGATGTTGATTATTGCCATGTGGAAATCCTTGATGTAATTTTAATGAATTCCCATTGGATTTTCAATACTGTCAGGAGTGGTAAAAAGTGTGGACTACGAACTCTCGCGGCACCAACGGTGTGCGCACTGTGGCTAAGCCCACGAAATTAGCCATCCCCCTACCGTGCGCGGATCCTTATAATTTTTACTGAAAAGTGAACACTCGAATTTATTCTCTTCTCCCAAGTCTTCAACACTCGCGACGAACAACGAGCCAATCACGGTGATATAATCCGCAAGTCAAATCAGACTGTTTCCATCCAAATCCATGATGAGATGCATCTATTCCCTACGCAATGGAGGTGACCGATGAATATCGGCCGCTATGAAATCATCGAACAATTAGGTCAGGGCGGGATGGCAATCGTCTATCTGGCGCGTGACCCGCTCATCAAACGGCAGGTGGCGATCAAGGTCCTGCCGCGCCAGTTCACCTTTGATCCGCAATTTCGGACGCGGTTTCAACGCGAAGCCGAGGTAATCGCCGCGCTCGAACACGCCTCCATTGTCCCGGTCTATGATTTTGGCGAACACGAAGAACAGCCGTTCATCGTCATGCGATACATGGCGGGCGGCACACTGGCAGACCGTATCGGCAAAGGCGCACTGCCTGTCGATGAGATCGCCTCGCTATTTCAGCGCGTCGGTCCCGCCATCGATTATGCCCACAGCAAGGGCGTCATCCATCGCGATATCAAACCGGGCAACATCCTGTTCGACTCGCAAGGCGAGGCAAGCCTGTCCGATTTTGGGATCGCCAAAATGGCAGAAGCCACCTCCGCCTACACTGGCACAGGCACCATGATCGGCACGCCCGCATACATGAGTCCAGAACAAGCACTCGGTGAAAAGAATCTCAGCGGGCTCACCGATATTTATTCGCTCGGTGTCGTGTTGTTCGAAGCCCTCAGCGGTGAACTCCCCTTCAGCGCGGATACTCCCATGGGCGTCGCGGTCGCGCACATCAACCAGCCGGTACCCAGCCTGCTCGAACGTCAACCGAATCTTCCATCCGCGTTCGAAGGTGTTATCCGCAAAGCGTTGGATAAGGACCCAACAAAACGATTCCAAACCGCGACCGCGCTCGCGCAGGCAATTCGAGATCGCGGCACCATGTTGGAAAAAGGGACCGTGCTGGAAAAGGGTACGACCATCGAACCTGTTCCCGGGACTGTGATCGAATCGCCTCGTTTCGACAATGCTCAACGCGAGCTTCCTCAATTTGCATCTGCTCCTGTTTCATCGAGCGTTGACGCGCCCCCGCGTTTCTCGTCCGCTCCCCCGCCGAAGAAATCCGCGTTTCCGCGCTTGCTCGTCTTGGGAGGTATCCTGATCGCGGCTTGTTTGTGCATGAGCGCTGTCGGCGCCTACGCCACCGGGCTGATCCCGAATCCGCTTGCCCCGGCGTCTGAACCGCCTGCCACTTCCACTTCCGAAATTTCCGCAACTGATGTCCCCACACAATTCGTGCCTGTGGGTTTGAGCACAACGTACATCGAATACATCTTCGACGCCTCCGGCAGTATGCTCCAACCGATGGAAGGCACGACGCGCCTCGAAATCGCCAAGCGCGTGCTTACCTCGCGCCTCAACGCGTTACCACCCAACACGCAGGTTGGACTGCGTGTGTATGGTCACACCATTCCGTATCAAGGCAGGGAAGCGGAGAGTTGCGAAGACATCGAACTGGTCGTGCCGATTCAAGCGAACGGCGCGCAATCGATCATCAATTATCTGCCGGAGATGCAAGCGCTGGGAATGACGCCCATGTCTGCTTCGATTCAGCAAGCCGCGAACGACTTCACGTTCGAGCCCGGGCGCAGGAATTTCATCATCCTGATCAGCGACGGGGAGGAAACCTGTGGCGACGAACCCGCCGCCGTCGTGCAATATCTCAAAGAGATCGGCATAGACTTTGCAATTCACGTCATCGGACTCGATGTGGACGCGAACACCGCCGCGCAACTCCGCGCAATTTCCGATGTTTCCGGCGGCGTGTACTACGATGCGAAAAGTGAAGCCGAATTGAACAACGCGCTGGAGAACATCAACGAGAGCATCCTGCCTTCCGAACCGCCGGTCGTGTCGGCAGATTCTACG
>CAZQES010000012.1:0-6388 GCA_964591425.1 uncultured Anaerolinea sp. | reverse complement strand
TCCCTCCGCCGAATGCCGAGATTGCCTCTGAAGGGATCGTTGAAGCTTCTTCGATTTACGATTCCACTTTTCCCGCCTCGCTGGCTATCGATGGAGACCTGACCACATCCTGGTTCTCCGCCGGGGCGATCAAAGGAGATGGCGCTCCCACGTTTGTTTGGACCGGCGTCCAGGAAGACTTTATTGCATCGATCGATATCATCTCGAATCGCGGACATTCCGTGGAATTCTTCCGCACCAATTACGGTTTTGGACAGGTGAAAGTTCAAGTATTCAATGCGGCAGATAATCTGGTCTATGAAGAAACTGTTCAGCTGGATGGCACCCCCGATCCGGATGTTCACGTGGAACCCAACGTCGTCGGACAATGGATTTTGCTCACCTTCACCGATGGCGAAGCGCCTGATTGCGGCGGATTCGCCGAGCTGTTCGTGAACGTGGCGCGCTAAACCCCATTCACTACGCTTTCAGACTATCCCTCACCCATTCGATCGGATGCCGCGCTTTGATTCCCAATCCATGTTGAACTTGTATCCGGCATGCCGCGCCTGTTGAGACGATTTGCGGTCTACGATTTTCAACATCGTGCCCGATGGGTATTGACGAGTTCCCGGCTTCCATTTTCCACTCTCTGCTTTCTGTTCCTCTACTCTCAAATTTCTCAAAGATCTTCATCGAAAGCGCGTAATGTTCCGCTTCGTACCCAAAAGTGCCTGCCATACCGCAACAACCCGCGTCGCTCAACTCCACATCGTAGCCGCACGCGCGCAGTAAATCTACGCTCGCATTCGCACCGCTGGGCAAGCCGTCCTCGGCGGGTCCCTCCGCGCGCTGGTGGCAATGCGGATGAAATTTTATTTTTCGATTTTGATTCTCTATTCGATTTTGTCCTTCCAATCTGGCTACGCGCTGAGCACTAAACTCCGACGATCTCAACAGGAACTCATCGACCAACCAGACGTTCTTCCCGCGCTGTCGAATTTCATAACTACGATCTGGAAGTAGATCAACATAATCATTCTTTAGAAGATAAATTTCAGGAGGCTCCACACCGACAATGAACGCTTCGCGCTCCGGGTCAACTTGATTCAACAACCCCAGCGTTTTCTCCGCGTGACGCCTCGCCGCATCCACGAATCCCTTCGAGAGCAGTGATGCCCCTGCGCCCACGATCGGCAGGACGCGCACATCGTATCCGCACATCGCAAAAACTTCCAATGCCGCATCCTCCACTTGCGGCTCGATATAACGCGAGAACACATCGGGAAGAAAAATAATTTTCCGCGTGTCACTCTGAGCGAAGCGAAGAGTCTCCTCTCGCGGAGGGAAATTCTTCGCCGCATTCGCCGTTTCAGGCTCGCGGTTCAGAATGACACTCCGTTTTCCAATCCTCGGCAACGCCCGCTCCTCCGCCAACCCCAACGTCTTCGCGATCGACTTCCTGGTCGGAGCAAACTCCATCAATCCATTTGCAATCGGAGCGACAGGCGAAAGTATTTTCGCCACCACATGGAAATACCCAAACACATAATCGCGCAACGGACGACGATGAGTTTTGTAATACTCGTTCTCGAACTCATACTTCAACTTCGCCATATCCACCCCGCTCGGGCACTCCGCTTTGCAACCCTTGCAGGCGAGACAAAGGTCAAGGGCTGAAAAGACAGAATTTTCGATTTCCGATTTGCGATTTACGATTGCCGCTGTGTATACTTGTTTCCTTGTATACCTGTCTACCTGCCTACCAGTGTACGGATCGTGTATCAACTCTCGAAGCAAATTTGCCCTCCCCCTCGTGGAGTGCATCTCCTCCCGCGTCGCCTGAAACGACGGGCACATCACGCCGGTTGTTTTCCTGCACACCCCTTGACCATTACACTGCTCCACCGCCAACTCGAATCCGCCTTCGCGTGCAAACGACAGGCTTGGCTTCCATGCGTGCGTTTGATACTCAACGCCAAAGCGCAAATTTGCGTCCATCTTCTCTGCGTTGAGTATCTTGCCCGGGTTCAAAATATGATGAGGGTCAGCCGCGTCCTTCAACAGACGCATCGCGTCCATCACATCCGCGCCGTACATGCGCGTCAAATGTTCCGAACGCGCCAGACCGTCTCCATGCTCACTGCTCATCGCGCCGCCGAGACTCAACGTCAATTCGAGAACCGCCTCGCTGATCGAACGCAGACTTTCGACCCCGCGCGCAGTTTTCAAATCCAGCACGGGGCGAATGTGCAAACATCCCGCCGAGGCATGCGCGTACATGCCTCCCTCCGTGCCGTGCGCGAATAATATTTTCTCCACCTCGCGCACAAACTCACCCAGCCGCTCAACAGGAATCGCGCAATCTTCAATGAACGCTATCGGTCGCGCCGAGCGCGGTTGCGAATCCATCAATCCTAGCCCCACCTTCCGCACATTCCAAATCCGCGCCTGATCTTCATTTGATTCGGCAATAATCACCGCAACTCTGCTGGTCGAGTAGCGAGCATTGTTTGCAAGCGTATCGAGACCACGCACTCTTGTTTTCAAAGAGTCTGCATCATCACCGCTAAACTCCACGACCAACAACGCCGCGGGATCACCTTCGATCCAACTCACCTCACTTGCATATCCCGCGGAGCTCCGCGCCGCGCGAATGATCGTGCTCGGAATCAACTCAATCGCAGACGGGTCATGAGTCAGCAAACGCGGCACATCGTCACAAGCCTCTGCCACACTACCATAAGAAAGCACTGCCAAAATCGTCTGCTTTGGTTTCGGAACGAGATTCACCATCACCCTGCGGATCACCGCCAACGTACCTTCACTCCCAGCGAGCAACGGCGCGAGATTCAATTTCGTCACCGGCGGATACAACCCCTCCCACCGCGCAGGCGCAGACGGACCCCACGGGAGTAAATAATTCAACCGATACCCCGCCGCATTCCGCGACGTTCGCGGATAATTTTGCTTTATCGCTTCTGAATATTTCTCTCGAATTTTCGATACTGCGTGGAAAACCTCATCCTGCAATCCCTCCTCTTTCCTCTTTCCTCTTTCTTCGCTACTAACTTCACCCCATCGCGCCAACGACCCATCCCCCAAAATCACCTCCGCCTCTAAGATATGGTCCGCGCTCATGCCATAGACGATCGAATGCGCCCCCGTCGCGTTGTTGGCGATCACACCGCCCATCGTCGCGCGTTCTGCTGACGCAGGGTCTGGACCAAACATCAATCCGTGCTTCGAGGCGGATTTGTTCAGATCAGAAAGGACAACACCGGGTTCGACGACTGCGAATCGCCCCTCGGCGTTGATCTCAACGATCTTATCCAGCCAGCGTGAGCAATCGAGTATCAAAGCCTCACCGATCGCCTGCCCGGCAAGAGAAGTCCCTGCCCCACGCGGCAAAACGGGAATCTTGTACTTCACCGCCAATTCAACCACCGCGTGCAATTCCTCCTGCGTCCGCGGAATCACCACTCCCAGCGGTTGAATTTGATACATGCTCGCATCGGTGCTGTACAAAATCCGCGAAGCAAGGTCTGTGCGAATTTCGCCGCTGAAGTGTTTATGCAGTTCGTACAAAAACTCGCGCGGGAGAGTCATGGGAAGATTTTAATGTAGAACTCCGAGTTCTTCGGAACTCGGAGTTCGTTTTATTTCGCCCTGCCCTGGCTCGCCACCGCCGCGGCTCTCTTTGCGGCTTCTTCCGGGTCGCCGAGATAATAATGGCTGATCGGCTTCAGTTCATCATCCAATTCGTACACGAGAGGAACACCAGTTGGAATATTCAGTTCGGTGATCTCCACATCTGAAATGCCGTCCAGATATTTCACCAACGCGCGGATGCTGTTGCCGTGTGCGGCGATGATGATGCGCTTCCCCGAACGGATCATCGGGCTGAGGATCGAATGCCAGTATGGCAACACCCGATCGAGTGTAAGTTTTAGCGATTCAGTAGCAGGCAATTGCTCGGGAGTCAATGAAGCATAGCGAGGGTCGAATTTGGGATGGCGTTCATCGGTCAACTCCAATGCGGGCGGCGGCACATCGTAACTCCGCCGCCAAATTTTGACCTGCGCTTCGCCGTATTTTTCCGCCATCTCAGATTTATTCAATCCTTGCAACGCGCCATAATGACGCTCGTTGAGTTGCCACGCGTTCGTGACGGGAATCCATTCAAGATTCAATTCCTGCAGGACGACCCACAACGTTTGGATCGCGCGCCGAAGAACAGAGGTATACGCGACGTCGAACACGAATCCTTCCGACTTGAGGAGGCGACCGGCTTCGTGAGCCTCCGCCCTGCCCTGCTCGGTCAGCCCGACGTCCGTCCAACCCGTAAAGCGATTTTCGAGATTCCACACACTTTGCCCGTGGCGAACCAAAACAAGTTTATACATACATAAATTCTCCTCTCATTACAAATACCCCAATCCTTTCAACCGTTCTTCCAAATCCTTTTGCCCTTCACCAGTGGCCTGCGTCGGCGGCTTGAATTGCGACTGGTCCAAGTGTTTGCCGATCGCTAAAAAAGGTATATCGCGAAATGAAATACCGCCAAAATCGGTCAAGTCACGGTTTGCGAAGATCACACCGGGGACAATATCCGCGTCCATGCAGTGATCCGCACCCCAGTGATCGTGATTCGTTTCCAACGACTCAGCAGGGATTTTGCCCAGCCCCGTCTCCGCGGAGGCGCGGTATCCGCTGGCGTAGCCAACTAAAAGGTCGGGTCCGAAGCGTGTGTAGGGACCGGAGTACGTCTCGTGTTTGAGTCGAACTTTGTCCACCACAGCATGTCCATCTGTATCTTTCCACTTGGACAATTTCGTTTTCAAGTCGGCGAGCAAGTTTTCGATCTCATCCGCTTGGACAATGCCCTGCCCTTCGCGACCAGTAACATTGAGGTAGATGCTATTCAATCCAACCGCGTACGCTTTTGTATTCGCCCAATCAACGCCAGTGAGATCATTGCCGCCATTTTTCATTGCGAGAAAATTATTTTCGACCAGCCAGCGATTCACATGCGCTTTTTTTCTGAACGGACTGAAACCGTGATCCGACATGATCAGGTAACGATATTTTCCGCCCCACGTTTCGACTTTTGCACTCACATCGCCCACGAATGTATCCAACCGCTTATACCAATCTTCCACCACATCCATGCGGTTGTGAAAGAACATGTGCTGAACACGGTCGAGATCATCGAAGATGCTGGCAAGCACGCCTTCTTGAAAATTTTTCATGAGGTGATACAGGATCTGTATCCGCCGCTCGAAGATCTGCGCGCACAGATCGAGGAATTGTTCGTCAGTAATGCAACCTTCTTCGAGACCGGTGGTATCTTGGGGCCAGCCGAGGGTGAGATATGGACCAACTTCATTCCAGAGTTTTTTTGCAAACGAGCCGGATGAGGAATAATGCCAAACCGTGTGGGCAGGGTGAATTTGCAAAGGCAGTGCGTAAATCCGCACGGAGTCATTGACGCTCGTAAGAATAAATCGTGTGATCGCGTGGATGTTCAACAGTAGCCCCGCCTTAAACTTTAATTCAACGATTTCGCTCCATTCGTCGAGGTGAAGTTCGATCTGCGTTTTTTCGATCGTTAACTTTGCAGACTTTTCTCCAAGGACATCCACCGCAAGCGGCAAAGTGATCGTGCGCGGACCGTCGCGCCCGGCAGTTTGAGGTCCGGGCAGAGCCGCTGTGAATCGATTCTTCCCCGCGGTTTCCAGTTTTACAATGGTAGTCTTCGGCTTTGATTCATTTTCAGTGGTGAACAATGTGCCGACCCCAAGTTGTCCGCGAATATCCGGCGTGCCGAGGCCGGGCAGGGTCATTACCGGCAGTTCGGGCCGCGCGGGGAACATGGCGGGCCACCACAACGCCGTGGCGGGATAACCCAGTGCAGCGGCTTCCTCAAAAAAGGTTTTAGCATTATACGGGGGTACGAACTGTTCGCCGGCAAATCCTTTTTTGGTCGGCAGGATCGAAACGAACGGCGCATAAGTCGCCGGGTCGCGGTGAACGAAATCGAAGATGCCGTGTCCGCCGGGATCTGCACCGGTGGCGATACTCGTCCACGAGACTTCGGTCTGTGGAGGCGAACACACCTCCAGCCGCGAATATCCGCCCTGCTTTACGAAGGATTCAAAATTTGGCAACAAGTTTCGCCCCGCCATGTTTTCGAACACAGCGGGGTCGAATGAATCGAAACCCAGGATCAGCGTCTTCATGCAGGGATACTATTTTTCAGACTCTTCTTCGTCCTTGCGGGTACGGCGGCGTAAGCGCGCAAAAAACTCGCGGATGTTGCGTGAAAAGAAAAACAAAACGCCGGATCCGATGGCGAACAGCCCGGCAAGCGCTTGAAACAGAATTCCGCCGGTATTAGGGTCGATAT
>CAZQES010000011.1:10027-39501 GCA_964591425.1 uncultured Anaerolinea sp. | reverse complement strand
TTACTCGATGATTATGAGTGAGATCAATAATCGAACGCCAGGAAATCCTACTGATAAACCAGTAGCGCTTGTAATGGATGAGGTTTACTCCCTGTTATCCATTCCGGGGATGGCAGAGGAAGTAGGTATGCTCTCACCGCTTTACAGGTCGCGAAAACTGGAACTCTACATCGTCCTACAGGCACTATCTCAGCTTGCACTAACACTGCGTCAACAGATTTGGTCCATCGGAAATATTGTGAGTTTCGGTATCAGTAATTTTGAAGAAGCCTATGAACTGGCGCAGCAGCTATTCGCTTATCGACCCGATACCGTAAAGTTGGAAGCTAAAACCGAAACCCAACAACCAGTTGTTGAGGCAGACCGCGGTCAGTACCTAAAGATAGCAAATGACATGCAGAGAATGAAGCATCGAGAGTGTGTGATGCGGCGATATGTTTCAGAAAGAGTGTTGGATAGTCATATCCGCTGGGTTCTAAAGACGAGAGATGTGTTGAACGCTCCAACCGATATGACGATTGGAGAACTGAAAGAAAACCTCTTGAAGGAACGCGGTGTGCGAGTTCGTGATGCTTTGCAAGAAATAAATCTCAGAAAGATCGGAGTAGTCGAGAAAGCAACACCTCCGCACCTTTAAAAAGGCTTTTACGGACTTGATCCGTTGAAGCAAGGTCAGCCGAAAGGAGGTGAGATTATGAAGCTGATACTCATTGGTGTACTCAAGGGATTGTGGAGCATTATCAGTCCACAAAAGCCCAGGTACAGAAGACCGCAGTTATGCCAGTGTACTCGATGCTACGACTGGCATTATATGGCGGCACCAGAGTAAGGCCGAAGGTCAGCCGCCTTCGGCTGGCCTCGGAATAATGATATGAAAGAAAACAACAAAAATCAAGCAGAACGATTCTCATTACCACCTCCGTGGTGCAGTGCAATATGTAGAAACTCAATGAATGACCTGTGTATTGAGCGTTGCTCACCTAAAAGGAATTGTTCTGCCTTCGCACTAAAACCAAACCTGAGGCTCGTTGACTTGCCGCGGTTTCCAGATACAGCACGCATGAGCCGCCAGGAAAGGTTTGTCGCAATTTCAGTTTATCTTGGAAAAGTAGTTGACCATTTACAAGGAGTTGACGATGAGCACATCCCTTCCATTATGGCACGATCCAATTCTCACCGTCCCAGAAGTCAGCCGGTATCTGAAAGTATCGAAATCAAAGATTTACTATCAAATCTCCAAGAAGCAAATACCTCATCTGAGATTGGGTAGAAATGTTCGAATTAGACAGTCCGATCTTTTGAGATGGATAAGTAGTCTTCAGATCCAATCAATTGAAAAAGAATACGATTTTAAAAAATGATTTTTGAAAAAGTTTTTTACAGATTGATATAGTTTTCTAATCATAAGTTAAATTACCCGTGTTAGAATATTTGTGCTGTTAAAAATCTTCAAGTTGAAATGAGGCAACGATGTCTCGAAGACGCTCTCGCGGTGAAGGCTCCATTTATTATCGTGAATCAAAAGGCCTATGGGTGGCTAAATTAACATTGCCTGATGGCAAAAATAAATTGAAGTATGCCAAACAGCAGAGGGACGTCAGGGAATGGCTCGTAGCGCAACAGAATCAGCGTAGACAAGGGATTCTTCTAAATAACGATACGGTAACGGTTGCAGAGTTTTTTGCGAACTACTATGGAAGTTGTGGGAAAACACACTCTTCGCCCCAAAACCATCGAAGCCTATTCTTCTCTCATACGCCATCATATTGTTTCCGTAATCGGAAGAGTCAAACTTTCCCAACTTCGCCCAGATCATCTTCAAAGCCTTTACGCCCAGAAACTCAAAGGTGGTCTTTCCAAGCGAACCGTCCAGTTTATTCATTCGATTATCCGGCGAGCCTTGCACCAAGCCCTTCGGTGGGGATTTGTGGTTAGAAATGTAGCCGGTTTGGTAGATGCTCCAAGACCACAACGAAGACAACTGACGGTTTATACTGCTGAACAAGTAAATGCCTTGCTAGATTCTGTCAAAGGCGATCGCTTCTATCCTGTATATGTTTTAGCCATCTATGGAGGCTTTAGGGAGGGAGAAGTATTGGGCATCCATGTCGAAGATTGCCAAGTAGATACGGGAATCGTCAATGTAAGTCACGCGGTGCAGTATCAGATCGGGAGAGGCGTAGTAATTACTGAACCAAAAACTGAACTTTCTCGCCGCGCTGTAAAGCTGCCTTTGTTTGCTCTTAACGTTTTAGAGGATTATTTGGCGGGGTTGAACAAAAAGCATGGGCTCATTTTCACTACCGCAAGCGGTAAACCAATTAATCCTCGCTTTCTTGTAAAGAAGTTTAAGAAGGCTATTCAGCAAGTAGGTCTTCCAGACATTCGCTTCCAGGATTTGCGGCACACATCCGCAACGCTTTTATTATCGGCTAACGTCCATCCAAAGGTTGTACAGGAGCGCCTTGGTCATTCAACTATCGTTGTGACTATGAATACCTACTCTCATGTTATGCCAAATCTTCAAGATGAAGCCGCTGAAAAACTGGATAGAATCTTACGCAAACCATCTGAGCAATTTTGACCCACCTATTGCCTTCCCTCGGATAGCTAATCTTGCTGACTCCTGGGGTATATGTAATTGGGGTGATGTTATCTTCATCACTTGACGTAAAGAGGGCTACAGATTATATATCGGCGTGAGATGATTTGCCGGTCTACAGTTACCCGGCACTTTCTTCACTGGGTGGAAGCCTACAAAGAAACCCTCACCCCAGACAATCTAATACAATCAGGGGCAAGTGCCTGGTTGCAGACAATTTTCGGGAGGATTGGTCTATGTTTGCATTGAAACCAAGAAATGGGATCATCATTCGTGTTCTGCTGATCGTGGTGATCACATTCAACGCGATCATTCCAACTTCGGTTCTAGCAGGTGCGGAGAATAAAGCGAAAACGGAGGGAGTCATTGGAGAAGATTTGAATATTCCCAAGACATTGCCCGAACAAAAACCAATATTCTTTAGTCCTCCCAATTTATCCTATCCACAGCAAACCGATCCTGAACCTGATGAACCTGTTTCCCTAGTGCCCGCAAAAGATTCGGTGGAATTTACTCTGACGGCTGACCCAGCCATTGTTCCTGCCAACGGCGCTGTGATTTTCCATGTATTGATTCGGAATAATTCGAAACAAACACTTAATAGTTTGACCTTTACCGATCAACTGGAAACCGGATTGGAGTTTAGCCCTGATCCGTCGAGCCCAGTAATTTATGATACGAAGAACAGGGAGGTGGGAATCGAAATCCCGTTGCTGGGATCGGGGGATGCGGTAAAGTTCAGTTATTCCGTTACGGTGACAACAACTAAACGTGACACCATCGAAGGAAAGATCTGGCTGCACGATGCAGAGTTGCGAACCGGCAATAACAACCTACAACTCGAAACTTCTGTTGCGATAGGCGTGGGTTTGCCTGCGGCGGATTCCCAGTCAGAATTCGCCGTTCTGCAAAGAGATGGAGGCTGGAATGATTTGGGGCGCATCAAATTGCATATGGAGAAAAATAATGTGGGGGAAAATGCGCTTGTAATGTCCACGCCAACCCGATTGCCGGGCAAAGGACCCGAACTGCAATTCGAACTGGATGTCTATGAGACGAGCGCGCTGGGGACGGATGCGCAGGGCAGATTTAACGAGCAGACGATCAGCCTCACGAAAGAAAACCAAAGCAAATTCAAGAATCCTGCGTTTCTCGAAATCAATCTCGATGATTACGTTGACTTGACGAATATCCCCGCCGGGCAGGAAGTATACGTTGCCACGTATGACGCGGCTAACAATATCTGGGTCAAGGTTCCCATTCTCGAGCAAAGCATAGAAAACAATTCAGTGACCGTTGCGGCGGCGCACTTCTCAACGTGGGGCGCGGGGCTGGGCAGTTCACTGCCGCAAAACGGCGCGAACGTGCTGTTGTTCGACCAACCGTATACATCGCTGTTCACCGGCGCGGCGCGCTACAGCATTCCGATCTGGACTCCGCCCGGGCGCGCGGGGATGCAGCCCGATCTTTCCCTTTCCTATTCGAGCAGCACAGTGGACGGGGTATTAGGCGACGTGCAGGCTCCGTGGGTGGGCGTGGGCTGGAACATGGACGGCGTGGAGATCGTGCGCAAGGTCACCACGAGCGACACAGGCTACGGTTACGAAAATAGTTTTGCACTGACGATCAATGGGACGTTATATGACTTGCTCGTCAACCCGGATCAGCAAAATCAATATTTCACAAAACGCAGTTCGTTCCTCTACATCGAGAGGCACAATTACGCATTGGGGAATCAAAAACACAACGGGCAAGACCCGACCAACACGGGTAAGGAATGGTGGGAGGTGGTAACTACCGACGGCACGCGCTATCGCTTAGGCTGGAACGCGGATTCCGAACAGATGGCATTGATGTATGGATATTCCTGCTCGACGAACGGGAATAACTGCGCCACACCGGATGGCGCGTACGCATCGCTTGGCTACGCGGGTTTAGCTAACAACATGGTCGCGATGCGTTGGCGCGTGGACAAGATCGAGGACAAGTACGGTAACTCGATGAGCTACGCCTACACGGAAGAGCATCCCGCTTCGTCACTTGTCCCTGCCTTTGATCGCGCCAGTTATCTGCAAGAAATCAAGTATACCGATCATACCAACCTTGATCCGATGTATCTGGTCAAGTTCAATTATGCGACGCGCCCCGGCGACGTGCCGACCGAGTTCAATACGTGGGATAACTTCGACGACAAGTTATTGGATACGATTCAAATCTGTTATACCAACTGCAGCGGCGGAAACGTCATTCGCACCTATGATTTTAACTACGCGGTACAAAATGTTCCGAATGCCAACGGTACACTGACCCTGAATGAAATGAAGATCAGCGGGGGAGACTTTACTGCGAGCGGGGTTTCATCCGCCGCGCTCTCGTCGCCGACGATCAAATTCACTTATGAGAACAAGCCGAACCGCGCACCGAGTGGAAATCAAGACCTCTTCACCTATCCGCGCCTGATCAAGATCGAGAACGGATACGGCGGCTCGCTGAATTACACCTACGAGGATGACGGACGACCCAGCACCTCGTGGTACAACTACCGCGTCAAGACCGTCAACGTGTTGACTGGCGTTGCCACTGCCGCGATCCGCGGATATACCTACGCAACCCCTGTTTACACGGGAACAAACAACACCGGCGAGTTGATCGGCTACACAGATGTCGCTGACATAACTTACGATTTCAACGGCACGACCAAACTGGCGGAATCAGCCCATCACTTTGGAACGACTGGATTGGATACCGGCTACGAACTCACCACCGAAGCAAAAGACCCCGCCGGTAATGTATTGCAGAAGTCCGTATCCATCTACGTCACGGACAATTCACAAGCGCCCTTCGTCGGCTGGAATTATCGCTACCTTTCACAGGTGGCGAATTACATCCGCAGTGGATCGTCACTTGTGCTGACCTCGAAAACCGTCTACGTGCGCGATGGGAGCACGGGCAATCTCGCGGTAAAGCAGGATTACATTGGCAGTACGTTGTATCGAAAACAATACTACGAATTCCGCCCGAATTTCGACCCGGCGGTGCATATCTTGGATAAATCCACGCGTCAATTGCTCGTGGATGCGAGCAACCAGATCATCTCAGATGTCCGTTATGTGTACGACAACGGCGCGCCGGTCCTCACCAAGGGTGAATTGACTCTCGTTCAACGATTATTGGACACAACCACAACCAGTGATACGCGCTACGAATACGATCAATACGGAAACGTCACGAAGACCTGCGCCTACAAAACCTACGGCGTATTGAACTCCATGCCTACAGGTGGACTATGTTCTGAAGTCACATACGACACAACAGTGCAAACCTACCCGGTGGAAAGCAAGAATCCCTTGGGGCAAACATCTACATCAACGTATATTTATCAGTTGGGTTTGCCTTATCAATCCACCGACCCCAATGGCTGGGTGACGACCACAACCTATGATCGTCTTGGAAGGGCAGTTTCGGTGACGCCGCCGGGCTTACCCGTTGGAAAAGCCGGGGTGAAGTATACCTACCCGCCCGTCGTGAGTGAAGCGGTGAGCGCGCCGTACAACGTCAAAATGGAGTTGTGGGATGGTACCGCGAACACGTATCGCAGTGTGTGGGGCATCTACGATGGCATGGGGCGCATGTTGGAAACACAGACGTGGGATTCCGACCGCGGCGAATTGTTGATCTCCGAATCGCAATTCAACGCGCAAGGATTGACATATCGCCAAAGCCTGCCTTATTACGCGGCTGGAACAGGCGGCGTTCGTGTTGGGACGGCGAGCCAATTCACTGAAATGGTTTACGATGCGCTCGGGAGGATGACTCAAGTCGTCGCTCCCGGTAACATCATCTCGACCACGCAATACAACGGCTTGATCACTACCAGCATTGACCCGAACGGTAACAAGATCACGCGCACCACCGACGGTTTGGGCAGGCTGAAGTTCATTCAGGAATATAACGGCAACTCGATCTATGCCCTGACCTCTTTCACCTACGATGTTGCCGACCGCCTCAAGACGACGAAAGATGCACAAGGCAATGTCACCACGTTGACGTACGATAATCTCGGCAGGAAGACGGGCATGGACGACCCGGACATGGGGGTTTGGACGTATCAATACGATGCGCTCGGCAGCCTCTCGCAACAGGATGATGCCAGAGGGCAGACGCTTTCATTTTTATACGATGATCTGAACCGCCTGACCCAAAAGAAAGACGTTGACCTGAACACGGTTCTGGCAAGTTATACCTATGGCACGACCGCGCCCGAGATCGGATTCCGCAAAACGATGACCGACCTGAGCGGTTCCGCATCGTGGACGTATTCCAATTTCGGGAGAACCGTAACCGAAGCCAAAACCATCGGCGGCACACAAAAATCAACGACAACGACCAGCGACTGGCTTGGGCGTGTATTGACCGTCACGTATCCTGACAGTGAGATTCTCACCTATCAATACGACGCGCTCGGGCGCGCAAAGTCGTTCAAGAGCGACCAAAACGGGTTCGATTTTGCCACCATCGGCTACAACGAATTGAGCCAGATGCTGAACGTGAACCTCGGCAACGGTGTGCGCATCGAGAACACGTATAACCCAACCACGCACCGCCTCGAAAACCGCACTGCGTTCAAAGGCACGGCCACCTTCCTCGATTTCGATTACGAATACGACCCGGCGGGCAACATCACCGAGCTCACCGATGGCGTGTTGGATGAAATCCATTCGTACCAATACGATTTTCTCAACCGCCTCACCTCCGCCGAAGCGGCAGAGGATGCCTCCGTCGCTTCGGGCGACTTTGCCTACCGTCAGACCTTTGAGTATGACAAAGTCGGGAACATCCTCACGCGGCAGGATTGGGAAACGAACGACCTGATCTTCAAAAACGATTTCGAGAGCGCTACAGTAACTGGATGGACGAACGTCGTTTCAGACGCCGGGGAGATCTGGACTCTCGGCTCGAACGGATTCCCGCCCGTCTCCGGCGACCGCTCGATCGTGTTCGATATCAACGACAATAATTCGCTGTACGTGGAGGATACAACGCCCGGCGTGGGCGGCGACGAAGCGCAGTACCGCGCCCGCTTCTACTTCAACCCGAACAGCCTTACGCTGGCGGCGAACGATGTTCTCGATCTGTTCACGGGTTATAAGGCTGGTGGGACAGCTGTTTTCCGCGTGCAGTTGCAAAAGGTAAGCGGTGTGTATCAGGTGCGCGTCGGCGCGATGAACGATGCCTCTACGTGGGTGGACTCCGCCTGGACAATAATCTCCAATCAATGGACGAGCATCGAAATCAATTATCTTTCTGTGGCGAACACAGGCTCGCTTGGGTTATGGATCAATGGCTCTTCCACTCTTACACTCTCTTCCGTTGATAACGATACCCAAACGATCAACAAGGTGCAACTCGGCGCGCTGGGCGTGGAGGCTGGCACGCGCGGGCAAATTTTGTACGACGCGTTCGAATCGCGCCGCCTCACCTACATCGGACCCCCTCCGTCCTTCGGACTGCTTCGCGACCCCCAAATCCAACTGGGGTTCGTTGGATTTGGGGGAGGGCAGGGTGGGGATCAGGATGCCGCCGAAGACGGCGGCTCGAGCAACCAGTATGCGAGTTACAACCCCAAGCCGCTATTGCAGGCATCGCAAACGCCCTATGGCGGCACGGCATGGACGATCCCCGGCACGATTCAAGCCGAAGACTTCGATAACGGCGGGCAGGGGATTGCTTATAACGATACGACGACCTCCAATGAGGGCGGGCAATACCGCACTGGCGAACGCGTGGACATCGAAACCACGGCAGACACCGGCGGCGGGTACAACGTGGGCTACATCAAAGCCGGCGAATGGACGGAATACACGGTGAACGTGACCACGACCGGAACCTACTCGCTGGACCTGCGCCTCGCCAACGATCACGGCGGGGGTGTATTGCACGCGGAAGTGGACGGCGTGAACGTGAGCGGCTCGGTCTCCGTGCCGAACACGGGCGGCTTTCAAGCATGGCAGACGGTGACCGTGAACAATATTTCACTGACCGCCGGACAGCGCATCGTACGGCTGGCGTTCGACACGCAGGCGGGCAACGGCTGGGTGGGCAATGTGAATTACATGACGTTCACGTCGGGCGGCGCGACCGCGACACCTTCGAATACATCCACCAACACCGCCACAGCAACCAATACTCCGACTTTTACAAATACCCCCACGCCTTCCGGTTCACAAGCGTTTATCGAAAGCGGCGGGACGGTGGTCATGGAGGCGGAACATAATCAGGGAACGGCTGCCGGCACAGGAAGCGCGGCAAGCCATGTCTGGAATCTGACAACCAGTTACGCGGGCTATGTGGATGCGGGCGCCATGGCAGCATCCCCCGATAACGGCGTCAACACCCTGCTTGCCACGAATGGTCCCGCCCTGCTGTACAACATCCAATTTCAGACTCCGGGGACGTATTACGTCGCAGTACGCGGGCGCGGCCCCTCGGTCAATTCGGATTCCGTTCACATCGGGTTGAACGGCAATGCCGTCACCACATCCGCAGGAACCGGGTTGACAGGCTTCACTTCGACCTCCTTTACCTGGCAGAAGAATTACAACGGCGCCCCGACCACGATCACGATTCCATCGGCGGGCCTGTACACACTTTACGTATGGATGCGCGAAGACGGGACGGTGATGGATCGTCTCTGGCTTTCGACGAATCAGAACGCTGTGTCGAACGGGAATACAAGTAATGGGCCCGCCGAGAGTCCTCTGTCCGGCGGCGCAACCGCGACACCTACCATTACCAACACGCCCACAGTGACACACACACCAACTGTTACGCAGACACCCACGATCACCAACACGCCCACGATCACACCGACCGAAACGCCGATCCCCACTGCCACTCCCACGTGGACGCGCACCCTCACACCGACGCGCACGCCCTCGGTTACTCCTTCGCGCGTGCTTAACGCCGCGACCAGCACGTTTACCCCGTCGGTCACTCCTACAAAGACAAATACGCCCACCAAAACGATTACGCCCACAAGTACTCGAACTCCGACGCGAACGTCAACAAGTTCACTCACACCGACGATTACGCTCACACCGTCCAGCGGGGTGATCCGCTGGTCGTTCGATGAGACCAGCGGAACGACCGTGAACGACGCGTTCACTCCCTACAGCAACGGCACGCTGGTGGGCAGCGCGGAACGCGTGCCGGGCTTCGGGGTGAACGCCGTCCGGCTTGCATCGGGTCAACGCATTGATTTCACGCGCACGTCCGAAATGGAACCGGCGAACGGCTTCACCTTCTCGATGTGGCTGTTCCCAACGCAGATGAATCAAGGCACAACGTACGTGATCCTGAACAAAGGCGCGAGCGCGCAGGATTACCGTCTGTATATCAACCCCAACCGCTTGCTCGTCTTCCGCGTGAACGACCTTAGCCCCGCGGAATTAGTCGGACCGACGCTCGACCTCAATAAGTGGACTCACGTGACGGCGATCTACGACCGCCCGGCGGGCATGCTCAAGTTGTATTTCAACGGCGTCCTTGTGGCATCGCGCTCCGTGACGGGCACAATCTCGTATAACACCAGCGCGGGCATTTCGATCAGCGACGCGACATATCCATTCATCGGGATGATAGACGAAGCCGTGTTCAACGCGGGCGCGATTTCGGATTCGGCGATTCAGACCACAGCGACGGCTGTCGCGACAACTTCGCCGCTTCCCACCCCCACGACGACCGCCACCGTTACGCCAACCGCAAGCAACACACCGACTGCGACACGCACGCCAACTGCCGGACCTTCGCCGACCCCGACCCGTACGCCTACCGCCACTCTGACTCTCACTGCTACCCCGACTCTTCCCGCCGACCCGCGCTGGGGAACGGGCTACGACGGGAATCTCACAGTCAACTCCGGCGTGACGTACAACATCAATACGCAGAACCATGCGGGCCGCACCTGCGCGGATGGCGGAGATGCGGTTGCGTATAGCGTGACCACGTTGGGAAGCACCGCGGCTATTTTGAGCGCGACTCCCTCGGCAGGCTGTTTGAACGCAGGCGATGAAATTCTGCTGATCCATCTGGCGACCGACGGCATAATCAATGCCAATGCCGGAGCATACGAATCACTTCGGATCGCTTCTATCACCGGCACTACTGTTGTATTTACAACGCCAAAAGTGAGGTGGTATGGGAACGTTGCGTACAGCGACGTAAACATCGGCACAGGCTCAGGTCAACAGAGAGTGATGCTGATGCGCGTGCCGAACTACAACAACGTGACGGTGAACGGCACGCTGACCGGGCAAGCCTTTGACAACTACAAATACGGCGTCGTTGCTTTCCGCATTGCTGGAACCCTTTCTGGCGCTGGCATCATCTCTGCCGATACACTGGGATACTTCGGCGTTGGCGGACCATCCACATATATCACCGGGTACGGCACCGGCGGAAGCGGATACACACTGTATGGCAGCGCACAAGGAGGCGGAGCGAGTCATGCCACTGCTGGCGGCGTTGGAGGCAATGGCAGTAAGGATGGCGGCGGCAGTACGACGATCTATGGAGTACCGCCATTGGATCAACTTTTCTTTGGCTCTGGGGGAGGAATGGCTTACAACCAAACTGAAAATTCTCCGGGCGGTGGTAAGGGCGGCGGAATCATGTTCATTGCAGGACAGACGATCAACTTTACCGGTTCTTTCTCTGCTAAAGGGCAGGATAAACCTACGAGCGCGGGTATCTATGGTGGTGCAGGTTCCGGAGGCAGTATCCGCGTTGAAGGGAATACTATATCCATCAACACCATCTCCGCCTTGGGTGGATCACCAAGCGATACCTATGGTTACGGCGGGCAGGGACGGGTCGCAGTGTATCGCACTGCCGCCGGCACAGCCAGTATTACCACAAGTAACCCTGCGTCATATAACGCGGTGATCGGACAAGCGCCGACCCCAACTCCGATACCCACAGCCATCAACCTCACTGCCACACCCAGCCCCTACGGGACGGGAGCCGATGGCGATCTGGTTATCAATAGCGGGCAGACCTTCAACATCCATACCCAATGGAGCGGCACGCGCACCTGCGCGGATGGTAAATCGTATAGCGTCACCGAATTGTACGCGTCGTGGGCAAAATTATCCGAGATTCCAGCCGCCGGTTGTTTGAATCCGGGGGATGAACTTCTCCTCCTAAACCTATACGGCACTGGGCCCAACAAAGGCAATTATGAATTCTTGCGTGTGGGTCAGGTGATTGGAGATATCGTTTACTTTAAAACACCAAAGATCAAGTACTACGGCAGTGTTGCAGAAACCGACAATGCGCTCAACAGCACGGAAAGGGTCGCGATCTATCGTGTTCCAAATTACAACAATGTAACTGCGAACGGCACGTTGACCGGGCAAGCTTTTGATATTTACAAACAAGGTGTGATCGTTTTCCGAGTTGCAGGAACCCTGTCTGGCGCTGGTACAATCTCTGTTGATGCAAAGGGATTCTTCGGTGTTGGCGGACCCCCCGCGTATATCACGGGGTATGGCACCGGCGGAAGCGGATACACACTTTTTGGCAGTGCACAAGGAGGTGGAGCGAGTCATGCCACGATTGGCGGCGTTGGAGGCAATGGCAGTAAGGATGGTGGAGGCAGTGCTGTGATTTATGGAGCGGCTCCATTGGATCAACTTTTCTTTGGCTCGGGAGGGGGCATGGCATACAACCAAACTGAAAATTATCCGGGCGGCGGAATGGGCGGTGGCGTAATCTTTATTGTGGGAAACACGATCAACTTTACAGGGAATATATCTGCCAAAGGACAGGATAGACCCACCAGCGCTGGTATATATGGTGGTGCAGGTTCCGGTGGAAGTATTCGTATCGAAGGGAATACCATTACCCTGAATACAGGAACGGTTTCAGCGGCAGGTGGTTCGCCCTCTTCTACCTATGGCTACGGCGGACAGGGCCGCATTGCGGTCTACTACGAAAACACCTTCAGCGGAAACTTTACGCCGGGCTATTTGCAAAAGCAGGATACCGCCGACACGCTCTTCAACGCCGATTTCGAGACCATGGACCTTGGACAGTGGACATCCAACTTGAACGATGCGGGCGATCTCTCCGCCTCGGACTCCGCCGATTACTGGGGATTGCAGGGCATGAAGGCGGTGATTGACGATAACACGTCCATTTACGTGCAGGATGACACACCGAACAATGAAACGCAATATCGGGCGCGGTTCTACGTCAACCCAAACAGCCTCGCGCTGGGGAGCGGTGAAGTCGTTGACCTGTTCACAGGTCGCAACGGCACAACGGACGTGTTGCGCATCCAACTGCAGAAGAATGGAGCGACGTATCAAGTCCGCGCGGGATTGCTTAACGACGCAGGCACATGGACAGACACTAGTTGGTATGATGTCCCGAACGCGTGGAGCGCGGTCGAAATCCACTATCAAGCCTTTGCCAATAGCGGATCGTTGACCCTGTGGCTGGATGATGTCCAAAAACAATCTCTCACCTTCATAGACAACGACACGCGTACCCTCACCGATGTCCGCCTCGGCGCGCAGGGTGTGGACACGAACACCAGCGGCACGCTGTACTTCGATGACTTTGAATCTCGAAGATTCTCGTACATTGGAACTTTGCCTGATCCCGGAGTCAACGACCCACAAGCGAGCAACCCTGCGGGTTGGACGGCTTCGACCTATTCGTACAGTGCGAGCATTCCTCATGCAGTGACCTCAGTGGCTATCGAAAATGGAGGAACAAACAGTTACGAATACGATGCAAACGGCAATATGACCTGCCGCATCGAAAACGGAGTTGTGTATACCCACACCTACAATGCCGAAAACCGCGCTTCATCCATCGCCAAACGCAACACCAATTGTACCGGAACGATTATCGAAAGTTGGTCGTTCGCCTATGACGGGGACGGAGTGCGTGTGATGACCGCACACTTCACCGGCACGAGCGGATCGCCCGACTCGACCACCTCCTACTTCATGGGCGGAGGGTACGAAGTAAAAGATGGCTCAACGAAGAAATACTACTCCATCGCGGGGATGATGGTTGCGGTCAACGATGGAACGGGATTACAATACCTGCTGACCGACCATTTAGGCTCAACAGTTGCAGTCACGAACAGCAGTGGAACTTTAACATCCCAACAGAGATACCTGCCCTTCGGCGCGCCGCGCACGATCCCGAATTCTCCTATTCTCGGCACGGATTTCACCTACACCGGTCAGCGCAAACTGGACGACGGCCTGGGCGGCATCATGGATTACCGCGCAAGATTCTATTCGCCCGCGCTGATGAGGTTCTTGCAGCCGGATACGGTCATTCCGAATCCTGCAAATCCACAAAGCCTGAACCGCTTCGGGTATGTGGGGAATAATCCACTTCGATTCAACGACCCGACTGGCCATATCAAATGTGAGTTCGATGAGCAAGGGAACGATTATTGCTATGAAAATGATAGAAAGACGAAGATAATCAAAGAGCCTACTGGTGGAGGGGATGGTGGGGGAGGAAGCGGTGGAGGCTCTGGCGGTGGTGCAGGTGGTGGATGTAATATTGCCACAAATATCAACACTCAAGGTCAATCCTGCCATGATTACAGTGTTACAAATCGAGTGTGTCCTGATTTTTCATGGGTACATTGCACGGAAGAGGAAGCCATAGATTACGCATCGCGATTCCAGTTTCCGGGTCAATGGCCGTGGAGCCCTGTGATCGACCAGGAAAACTACAATGTTTTTCCTGCCTGGCTCTGGAACAATATCCCGACCCCTCTCTGTTATATTGGTATGTGCGACAGTGGTGCAATAACTGTGGATATTAGTGATGATCGTTTGACAACAAGGAATATATCAAGACCAACCCATATATTTCATGTAGGAGATGTTGTAAGAAGTATATCGCAAGATGGGAATGGTGATTATTATGTTACATCTCGGGGAAGAGGAAATAATGACGGTTACGGTCCCGCGTCTGGTCTCATGATTGATAAGTTTAATCAAGCGATAGGACCCGTCGCATTTGAGTTTGGCGATTTTGGGATGCAATTGTGGGCTGGCGTAGCAGAAGCAATAGATTACATGTCAGGCAGGTGAAATTCTATGTGTATGAATCATATGAAAACCATCCCTACTATATTAATGGCTGCTTTATTGTGCATTGTTGGATTTATATGCATAATAACTTTAACCAATACAAAATCCGACGGCCAAGCGCCCATACGAAGAATGCGAATAATCATTGATGTAGATCGGCGAGAGGAACTCTTTACCCAGTTGCGAAAATTCGCCGAGAAGCACGATTTTAGGATTTTAATTCGCGATGTAGATGTGACCCCCGATGGGATTTTCATTGAGATGAACAGAACTGATCTCGACATAATCGCCAGTGATGTCCCGAATTCTCCGACAATCATTCGTCTTAGATTTTATGAAGGTGATTCTATCAATGATATTACTGAGGAGACCATTGATATGCTTTTCAATGACTTAGTAAGTTTGATCAACGAAATTCCGAATGTGACAATCACTGAAGAAAAGTAAAAGATATTTTTATAGCACGGGATTATTGCCAGATGGCACAACCACATGGACAGACACTAGCTGGTACGACGTCCCCAATTCATGGAGCGCGGTCGAAATCCACTATCAAGACTTCGCCAACAGCGGATCGTTGACACTGTGGCTGGATGATTCTCAGAAACAATCCCTCACCTTCATAGACAACGACACGCGCACGCTGACCGAAGTGAGATTAGGTGCGCAAGGTGTGGACGCGAACACCAGCGGCACGCTGTACTTCGACGACTTTGAGTCGCGCAGGTTCTCGTACATTGGAACATTAACTGATCCCGGCGTGGACGACCCACAGGCCACCAATCAAGCAGGCTGGTTCGCACGGACGTATCAATACAGCGCGACCATCCCTCATGCGGTGACCATACCTGTACACCTTGAGTACACCTTACACAAAAATACGTAATGTACAGGATGGACGTATTGATCGCATTTGAGTGAAAATCTGCAACTGGCAGGAAACAATAGACATATTGGACGTATTTTTTGAAAAACCCTCTTTCTCTTAATCAATTGGTTGAGGGTTCGAATCCCCCCGGAGTCACAGAACAATCCTCGCGCTGAGGATTGTTTTTTAATTCAGCGGGAACGGGAATACAAGAGCTTGTCTCGACAGGTTCAGGACGGAGCTCCAAGCTATAAATCAACACGGCTGGTTCGCACGGACGTACCAATACAGCGCGACGATCCCTCATGCGGTGACGAGCGTCAGCCCCGAAACTAGAACACCTGACACGTATTCGTATGACGCGAATGGGAATATGACGTGTCGCGTCGAGGGCGGCGTCACCTACTCGCAAGCGTACAACGCGGAGAATCGCATCTCCAGTGGCGCCTTGGCGCCACCAAGCGGACGGGCGACTGCGCGACGGGAACGATCGTCGAATCGTGGTCGTTCGCCTATGACGGGGATGGAGTCCGTGTGATGACTGCGCACTTCACTGGAACCAGTGGCACACCAGACTCAACGACTTCGTACTATATGGGTGGTGCGTACGAAGTGAAGGACAGCGCAGTAAAGAAATACTACTCCATTGCAGGGATGATGGTTGCGGTCAAGGACGGAACGGGATTACAATACCTGCTGACCGACCATCTCGGCTCGACGGTTGCCGTCACCAACAGCAGTGGAACTTTAACAAGCCAACAGAGATACTTGCCCTTCGGCGCGCCGCGCACAATCCCTAATTCGCCCATTCTCGGGACTGACTTTACGTTTACTGGACAACGTGATTTGGGTGATATGGGGTTGATGGATTACGATGCGCGTTTTTACTCGCAATCGTTGGGCAGATTCATACAACCCGACACCATCATACCCAGCGTCTCCATCCCGCAAACCTGGAACAGATACAGTTACACACAGAATAACCCCACAAGGTTTGTAGACCCGAGCGGGCACTTCATCGAGACCCTCTTCGATGTGGCGATGATCCTTGTGGACGTTGCCGACATCGCCAAGAATGGCTTGAATGTATCCAACGGTGCGGCGCTGATTCTTGATGTGGCGGCTGTCATTATTCCCGGCGTTCCTGCCGTAGGCGGATTGGCAATCAAAGCCGCCAAAGCCGCCAACGCAGTTGACAACGCCATGGATGCGGCAAAGCTGGTCAACAAGGCAGATAACCTCGCCGACACTGCCAAGGCATTGAAAAACGGGGCGGAAGAGCTTGGCACATGCCTGGTCAACAGTTTCAAGGCGGATACGGATGTGGAAACCTCGGAAGGTCCGAAAGACATCTCTGCCATTCAAATTGGTGACTACGTTTTGGCGTGGGATGAAACAAGAGGAACACTTGGCTACTACGAAGTTACGAATGCATTCCATCACACCGACGCAGTCGTCACGGAAGTGATTCTCAGCGGCGAATGGATCGAGACCACGCCTGAACATCCGTTTTACGTGGAAGGCGAGGGGTGGGTCTATGCCGAAGACCTGCAAATCGGCGATGAAGTCCGTCAAGCCGATGGCACGACGGGCATTGTTTGGCTGAAGTGGAACGTTTACAAAACTCAGGAGATGTATAATCTCACCGTTGACACCGCTCACACGTTCTTCGTGGGCGAGGGTCAATGGTTGGTGCATAATGCATGCGATCCTTTATCGAAACTTCCAACTAGATCTCCAAACGATAAGACTTCTGGTATATTGAACGCAGGAGGCGAGGAAACATCATTAATCAGTGGGTTGCAAGGTCCTGCATCTCAAATGCCTCAAGGTTCTCCTGGATTTGATCTTATTACCCGGACTCATGTTGAAGGACACGCTTCGGCTTTGATGAGGTTAAAAGGGTGGGTCGACGGCATTCTCACAATCAACAATCCTCCTTGTAAATCTTGTAGTAAGTTGTTGCCTCGAATGTTACCTCCAAACTCATCGCTTCGTATTATTGGCCCAAATGGTTACGATAAGATTTTCAGAGGATTAATAGAATGACAAAAGGCTACAACTCTATAAGCGAATTTAGAATATTTGACTCCTACCATGATAAAGAAGCAATGCATATCACGCGTGAAGAAGAGATTCGTGAAACACTGAATAGTTTTCTAAAATACGGAACAAGGGTGGTGATTCTAGAATCTTCTAGTGCAGGCAGTCTAACTATAGGCATTGGAGAACCCTATGGGTTTGTTCAGTTTATAGGTAAGAATAATGAGCCCCCGTATTTGGTTGCTACAGAATTTGAGATTGAAAACTCATCCTCTTTTCTAGAATTTGACTCAGGTGGAACAATGAGTCCCATTCCAATGAGTAAATGCCTGCTTTTTAATCGCGTGATTGAAATAGCAGAGTATTTCTACAAGAAAAAAGAGTTGCCTAAATTTGTAAATTGGCGTGAAATATGATTAACACTCGTAGGTGAGACTTTGGCATGGGTCTTCGCGAAACAATCCCTCACCTTCATAGACAACGACTCGCGCGCGCTGACCGATGTAAGACTAGGCGCGCAGGGCGTGGATGCGGGAACCAGCGGCACGCTGTACTTCGATGATTTCGAATCGCGCAGGTTCTCGTACACTTGCCCTGAGTAGCGAAGCGTATCGAAGGGTTGGAACTCTCACCGACTCCGGCGTGAGACCCCTCCCGTCCTTCGGACACCCTCCCCAAATACGACGAGAAAAATTTTGTATGCGGATTCAAACTATGCATCGTCGGATTTGGGGAGGGCAGGGAGGGGTCGGATGCAATTGAAAACGGTCTCGGACGAAATGTCCACGAGACCGTTTTGCATCTTGGGTGGGCTTTGGTCTAACCTGCAATTAGAGCTTTGCATTCAATTCTTCAAAAGTTTCTTCGCAATGGCGTCAACGAATTCTTCGGCTGAACGCAACACTTCCACCGCTTGCTCCTCGGTAATTACTTTGGACTTCTGGTAATCCCCCGCCTGCCTCATATCGAACGCGTGATGAAGAATCCTGCTCATTTCCTTCGGGAAGATTCCCTGCCGTACGAACAACTCGTCGAACTTTGCCAGCACACCCGCATGTTTGTTCGGCTCGACGTCTTCCGTCACCAGCAACGCCAGCGCCGCATAAAAGACCGAATAATATGCGCGGTTGACAACGCTCACCACACTGCCGCCATTTTCCTTCAACACGCGCGCGTCCCGCAACATCTCCTGCGCCAAATCAAGGCGATATTGGATCAGGTCCTTTTGGTACGACTTCCCCTTCGTCATACCGCGATCCCCTCGGTCTTGATGGTGCGATAAAAAGGCAGGAAGGCGAAGCGCTTCATCTGCTCCCTCGTATCGGGAATGACCGAAATGACGCGTCCCGCGTCGAACCCAACCTCCCAGCCGATCTGCGAAGCGAGACGCGTGGTCCGCGCGTCAATCGTCGGCAGGATCACCAGCAGGTCAATATCCGATTCCTTCGTGGCATCTCCGCGTGCCTGAGAGCCAAACATGATCACCCCAACGGGCTGACCCAGCTCCTTGGTCAATCGCTTGCGGACTTCGCGGGCAAGTTCGAGGGCTCGTACTCTTGGACGTAGCTTTGCCATATCCAGATTATAACCCGTCCCGAAATATTCCGTTCGCACGGACGTACCAGTACAGCACAACCATTCCTCACGCGGTGACCATACCTGTACACCTTGAGTACACCTTACACAAAAATACGTAATGTACAGGATGGACGTATTGATCGCATTTGAGTGAAAATCTGCAACTGGCAGGAAACAATAGACATATTGGACGTATTTTTTGAAAAACCCTCTTTCTCTTAATCAATTGGTTGAGGGTTCGAATCCCCCCGGAGTCACTTTAAAACAACGCAAGAGCCTCCCGAAATGGGAGGCTCTTCTCGTAGTTAGGGAGCGTGCGTCTACTTTTCGGGTAACACGCTGATCAGCACGGCGCGCACGAGACGACGATACTTGTAGGTTTTGTTCGTCTCGTTGTACGTATCGCACGTTACCAGCGTCAACCATGATTTTTCCTCGTGCTTGAGCATCGACGTAACGTTCGACGGGGAGATCAATGAACTTTCACGGATCTCGTAAATGAACACCTGACCGAAGGCATGGATCTTTACTTGATCGCCGTATTTCAAATCTTTGAGATTGGTGAACGGACCGGGTCTGTTGAACGCGTCCCAAACGTGACCGGTGATCACAGAGTTACCGTTCCAGGTCGGGAAGGCGGAACCGTTCAACCAACCGGCGTCGCGATTCAGCCACGTTACGTCCCAGCCGTCTTTCGTCTGCGGTACGCCTACGATCTTCATCTTCACGTCGAGGCTCGGTATCTCGAGCCACAAGGTGGTTGCGGTGTACGCGCTATCCGCGGGTTGTAATGGAAGCGTGGTCACTTCTCCCTGTGGGAAGCCGGTCGCGGGGATGGCGCTGGCGCGCGCACTCCCGCCTCCCCCACCGCCGCCACCCGGTGCGAGAACAACAGTGAAATCGATCAGCGTGTCAGCCGCTCCATCGTTTAATTCATTGCCAATGAGGTCTTGAACCGATGTCGTTCCGCAGACGTAGAGCCGGTACGAACCGACGGGGAGAGCGATTCCGCCGTTGATATTGAGGGTCGCAACGAACGGACCGCCTCCTCCGCCGTTGGCGTAGGCAGCACCATCGATTGCGATCGTTACATCGTCCGGCGCGACCCCCAGGAGACACGAAACGGTATCGAATGCCGTATTTACACCCGCCTCCACAAGCAGATAGTTCGCGGTGTTCGCCGCGCCGCCCGCCCCGAGGTTTTGCACATCTTCGTTATACGTGACCGTCAATTGGGTCGGACCGGCAACCGAAGAACCGTTTGCAGGGACCGAGGCGGTGACAACAGGTCCGCCATTATCCACAATGAACGTAGCGGAGGGTCCCGCCGCGGGACTGGTGTTCAGTCCGTCGGTGGCAACGCCCGCCGCAATGGAAATTCCGATCGTTCCGCTTCCTGTAATTGCGCTGATGGTCACAGTGGGGTTGGCAGTCGCCCCATTCGTTACAGAAACGGTGCCAGTCGCAGTGCCGGTGGTATTGAGTGTAACGTTTGCGGGAAGCAGGTTTTGAGAGGTTGAACCGGTGATCGTAATGGGGAAGTCAACAGGACCTGCTGTTGTACTTGCAACACTCGGTGCGCCGATCGTGACAACGGGTCCAGTGTTATCAACCACATATGTTTCGTCGGTCGCAGGTTCCGCTGTGGGGAGTGCGTTACTGGCGAGATCGATGATATCCTGCCCCACTGCTACATCCAACCCGACTGTGCCGTTGAATCCCGCCAAATCGCCGCCGGAGACGGTGATATCGTACACGCTGGCTGAGACAGTGGCTACGCCTGTGACCGTTGCGGTCGTTCCGCCATTGACGCTGAAATCGCCTGCGGAGACGTTCGTCACATCTTCATCGAACGTGGCGCGGAAGACCAATGTATCTGCGTTGGTTGGGCTGGTTGCCGGGGTTTGACGCGTGAAAGAGATCAATGTTGGAGCCGTGGTGTCAGTAAATTCAAAGGAGCCGATATCGCAGGTTCCGGCTGCCGGTTGCGGGCGTGTAAGACCATTTTGAGATTGGTTGTTCACGAACGCATTTGCGCAAACCGCGTTGCTCCCCGTGTCGATCGCGGGGCTTCCTGAATTGAGAGGGAAGTATGCCGGACTGCCGGTCAAGCCTCCGAGGTTGGGATTCGCGGTATTGGCTATGCCACAACCGCCGCCGTTGAAATCAATGTTATTTCCGCCATCCGTGATCGCTGAACCACTGCAGTTGTTTGCCGCACCGCCGGCAGTGCCGTTGGCTACGATAGTGTTGGCGAGTGTGATCGATCCTGTGACGGTATTTCGATAGATCGAGCCGCCAGCCGCGGTGCCCAAACCGGTCACCGTGGTGCTGTTACCAGAGAACGTTACGTTATAAAGTGTGAGGGAAGGATCCGGTCCGGTATCATCCTGAAAAATCGCGCCTCCCTGTGCCACATCTCCAGCCGCGCCAGCAACGGTTTCAATTGCAGTATTCCCCGAAAATGTAGAATTCGCTACTACGACATTGGTCCCTTCATTATAGATCGCACCGCCTCGCGAGGTAGTTGCACGCGAAGTGGTGTTGCCGTTGAAGGTGCTCAAGGTAATGGTGGTAGTGTCAGCGGTTTCATTGATAAATATCGCGCCGCCGCCGACACCCGCGGGTGTATTGATCGCGTTCGAAGTGTTATTTGAGAAGGTTGTATTACTGATCGAGGTGTTATCCGCGTCGATCCGGATCGCGCCGGCGATGTCATTGCCGGTATTCCCGGTGAAGGTAGAGACGGTGATGGTGGTCGTGCCTCCGATCAGGTAAATCGCCCCCCCGTCATCATTGGACGAGTTGTTGGTAAACGTGGTTCCGTTAATGGATACAGTTCCTGAGTTGACGAAAATCGCTCCGCCATCACTACCGGCCGTTGTAACATTGGCTGTGAAGGCTCCGCCAGTGATCGTGGTCGAGCCATCCACGTACAGCCCGCCTCCGCTCGTTGACGCAGAGCCATTCGTTATCGTTATATTGTTCAGGGTGAGTGTCGCGCCGGGTCTCACATCGAGGATGCGGTCGATATCACCGGCGTCAATTGTCGCGGTGCCTACACCAGTGGTATTGATCGTTAGCCCGGTCGCGTCGGTCACATCCAGATCGCCTGTGGCGGAGGCGTTTTCACCCGGCCCTGCAATACTGAGCACGTAAGTCAAACCGCTGGTTAATGTGACAATATCCGCCCCGGCGGTTGCGTTCGCCGCGACGATCGCCTCACGCAGTGAACAGTCCGCATCGCAAGCGCCATCATTGGTGTCGGTAGTTTTGGTAACTGTAAAGGTCGCCGCGTACACGGTTTGAGGAATGGCAAATTGTGACAATAGCACAACGATGAGTGTGACGATAATGGCGATCGATCTGGATTTTGATTTCATGGTTCGCCTCGAACTTCCTTGATGGTTTTCAAGGGAGTTATTTTCCCGGTTGCGGCGAGGTTGGTGGGGAAAACAACGCCTTCCTTGCTTCTCGAATTTTACGCTTCCCAATTATAATAGACTTTACCCGTCCGTAAGCAAATTCCTTCACAGGACGAGCCTCTGTGCAAAATGTAACAAGACTTCTGTAAGTGAACGAGTTCTTGTTGATCTGGATGATCTATTGGCCCCTTTATGGTACGCAATGCGAAGCAAACCCAATAAAGAAGACTTTCTCGCCCGTCAGCTCGAGGCTTATGGGATTAAAGTCTTCTACCCGCGCCTGCGTGTGTCGCCAGCGAATCCGCGCGCGCGTAAAAATCGATCATACTTTCCCGGATACCTGTTCGCACACGTGGATTTGGAGATCACCGGCGCCTCTACACTCCAGTGGATGGCTGGAGCCGCCAACCTCGTCAGTTTCGGCGGTGAGCCGGCGACCCTGCCTGAGGCTCTAATTACCGCCCTCGAAAAACGCGTGGAGGAGATCAACGTGTCGAACAAAACCGGGGTGAACAATCTCAAACGCGGTGAATCTGTGGTGATTCAGGCAGGTCCATTTGCCGGGTATGAAGCGATTTTTGACGCACGGATCTCGGGGCAGGAACGCGTGCGGGTACTGTTGAACTTCCTGCAAAAGAGGCAGGTTGCCGTCGAGTTGGGTGAACAGCAAGTCAAGCGTGTGAAGCGCTCGTGAGAGTGGGGGAGAACTCACCTTTGGCGGATATTCAACGAAAACCGCCAAAGTAACTTTTTTATGCTTGGGTCGTCATGCAACAGCCGCCGAAGGAGCAGGATGCTCCTTGCCTATTTTCGAAAAAATTAATGGGACCCAGTGTAGGCGTGCGGCTTGTTATTATTCATTCAATGCAATCATAGGAGTCTTGGAATGGTGACCGCAGGGCCAAATATGGAGAAGCTTCATCGAGTTGCGCTCGGTAAGAAAATAGGCAGGGTAAATTCTTTAATTCCAAGACACATCCAATGGTGGATCTACCGGATTGCATTGATTCTTACCGATTTCATTATGGTCAACATCGCGTTCGAACTTGCATATTTTTTGCGGTTCGAAATCGCCGCCTTCACCTTCTTTGACCAAACGGTCGATGTTTCGCCAGTGTACTACAGGACATTTGTCGCCTTTTCTTCGGTTTTATGGCTGGTGATCTTTTCCTTCGTAGGACTCTATTCAAAACAGAATTTGTTGGGCGGAACCCGCGAGTATTCGATGGTTTTTCGTTCGTCCACCGTCGGGTTTATGCTGATCGTGATCGCCGGCTTTTTGCAAGCCTCGTTGTTGATCGCGCGCGGCTGGTTGTTGATGGCTTGGGTATTCACGTTCGTGTTCGCTTCGGTGGGTCGCTTCCTTCTTCGACGGTGCATCTATTACCTCAGGCGGCAGGGATTTTTCCTCACCCCGGCGGTGATCGTCGGCGCGAACCAGGAGGGTCGCTGGCTCGCCGAGCAACTGCAAAAATGGGAAACATCTGGTCTGCATATCGTCGGTTTTGTAGATAAGAAGGTCGCGGTTACAACTCCGTTGTACAATAACCTGGTGAATCTCGGAGCGGTCGATCAGTTGGGCGAGATCATCGAGCAATTCAATGTCGGCGAAGTGATTCTCGCCTCCAGCGCGATCTCGACCCGCGATTACCTGCTTGATATTTTCAAGAAATACGGCGTTTCCGATAAAGTGAACCTGAGGATGTCCTCCGGGTTGTACGAAGTCATCACCACCGGCATGACCGTGGATGAATTCGCTTATGTCCCGTTGGTGCAGGTTCACAAGGTCAGGCTGACCGGCACCGATATTGTGCTTAAAACTTTGTTGGATTACGTCATCACCGGCATCGTCTTGATCGTCATTCTTATACCGATGTTGATTATCGCATCAGTGATCAAGTTGACCTCTCCGGGTCCAGTGCTTCACCGGCGCCGCGTAATGGGTTTGAACGGACGACAGTTCGATGCGTTAAAATTCCGTACCATGGTTGTGAACGGCGATGAGGTGTTGAAACAGCACCCAGAGCTTCAAGAGGAATTGGCGCGAAACCACAAGTTGAAGAAGGATCCTCGCATCACGAAGATCGGCGGAATCCTGCGCAAGTTCAGCCTCGATGAATTGCCGCAACTGTTCAATGTACTGAAGCGCGAGATGTCCCTCGTCGGTCCGCGTATGATCTCGCCGGAGGAGGTTGCCATGTACAAGCAGTTCGATATGAATCTGCTCACGGTCAACCCCGGCATGACCGGGTTGTGGCAGGTCAGCGGCCGCTCGGATGTTTCGTACGACGAGCGTGTTCGGTTGGATATGTATTACATCCGCAACTGGAGCATCTGGCTCGATCTGCAACTCCTCTTTCAGACGATTCCCGTGGTCTTCAGGGGTCGCGGCGCGTACTAAAAAATCACCAAAAGGACGGTTTCAATGCCAAAAATACTTGTTACGGGTGGGGCTGGTTTCATTGGGTCTCATGTTGCCGATCTGTTTCTTGAAAACGGATTCGAAGTCGTCATCCTGGACGATCTTTCCACGGGGCGCGCTTCCAACCTCAACCCAGCCGCGAAGTTTTACCAGATGGATATTCGCAACCCAAAGGTGCGTGACATCTTCGCGGCGGAACGACCCGATTTTGTGAGTCATCACGCCGCCCAAATGGATGTGCGCCGTTCGGTGGCTCAGCCTCTGTTCGACGCGGATGTCAATATTCTCGGCTCGATCAACTTGATCGAATGTGCCAAAGAGTTCGGCGTGAAGCGCTTCATCTATATTTCAACCGGCGGCGCGGTGTACGGCGAACCGGAATATGTTCCCTGTGACGAAGCGCATCCCATAAACCCCATCTGCCAATACGGCGCAAGCAAGCACACGGTGGAACATTATCTGTTCATGTACCACGTCAACTATGGATTGAAGTACACTGTATTAAGGTACCCGAACGTGTTCGGTCCGCGGCAGGACCCGCATGGCGAGGCGGGTGTGGTGGCGATCTTTACCGGCAAGATGATGGCAGGCGAACCGGTGGTCATCTATGGCGACGGCGAGCAGACGCGAGATTTCGTCTATGTGAGCGATTGCGCCCGCGCCAATTATCTCGCAGCGACGGTTGAACATCAACCCGGCATTTACAATATCGGCTGGGGTGTGCCTACTTCGGTAAACCAGATTTTTGCGGCATTGGCAAAAGCCACCGGGTACGCACTGCCTGCCGGGTATGGACCTGCCAAGGTTGGCGAAACGCGTCACATTTATCTTGAAGCGTCGAAAGCGCGAAAAGACCTCGGCTGGTCTGCTACGGTCAATCTAGATGAAGGTATGAGAAAGACAGTCGAATATTTCAGGGTAGCGGAGCGCGCCGCTTGATTATTGTCCAAACTCCCTTGCGGATCAGTTTCTTTGGCGGAGGAACCGACTTTCCGTCCTTTTATATGGATGAAGGCGGATGCGTCCTGAGTTCTGCCATTGACAAATACATCTTCGTCACGGTGAAGAAGCGGTTCGACAAAAAACTCCGTATCGGTTATACACAAACCGAAATGGTGGACCGCGTTGACGAGATTCACCACGAGTTGATCCGCGAAGCGTTGCGGGTTACCGGAGTCTCTCAAGGGCTTGAAGTGACGACGATGGGCGACATCCCGTCGGAAGGTTCCGGGCTCGGGTCATCCAGCACGGTGACGGTCGGCGCATTGCAAGCCTTATACACCTATTTGGGGGAGATCGTCTCAAAGGAAAGGCTCGCACGGGAAGCCTGCGATATCGAGATCGGAAAACTTGAAAAGCCCATTGGCATTCAAGACCAATACATTGCGGCTTACGGAAACCTGCGTTTTTTCGAGTTTTGCCCGGATGGGACGGTTCAAGTTGAGAAACTGGAACTACATGCCGATCTGCGCTACGAACTCAACGACCGCTTTCTACTCTTCTTCACTGGAATCAGCCGACGTGCAGATTCGGTCCTTACAGAACAGAAGAGTAACATCAAAGACCGTTTGACCGTCCTGAGAGAAATTAAGCAGATAGCCTATCAGGCGAAATCGGAACTGCTGAATGGAAATCTCGATGCGTTCGGCTCTCTGTTTCACCAAACCTGGGAGCTGAAAAAACGGATGGCTGGGCAGATCAGCAACGGGACGATCGATGAGATCTACAACACGGCGCGAAAAGCCGGTGCGATCGGAGGCAAGATCACCGGCGCAGGCGGCGGCGGCTTTATCTTATTGTGTGCGCCGCATGAAAAACATCAGGCGATCCGAAAAGCCTTGCATGGGTTGCAGGAATTACCCTTTCAACTCGAATCGGATGGCAGCAAGGTCATCTTCAATTATCGAAGATGACCCGACGGAAAGGATGAAATGATGGAACAGATACGCTCGTATATCGCAACTCTTCGGGAGACCGTTGATCGTCTTCCCGTTGAACGCATCGCTCAAGTAGTGGACGCGTTACAGACTGCCCGCGTGACCGGCAAGCAGGTTTTTATCATGGGAAACGGAGGCTCCGCTTCGACCGCCAGCCATTTTGTGTGCGATCTCGCCAAGAATACCCGCCTGCCGAACCTCCCTCATTTCCGCGTGATCGGCTTGACGGATAATATGGCGATCTTCTCCGCGTACGCCAACGACGAAGGCTATGAAAATGTTTTCGCGGCTCAACTGGCAAATTTGGTCGAAGCCGACGATGTGGTGATCGCCATTTCTGCCAGCGGGAACTCTGCCAATGTGATCAAGGCAATGGAAGAAGCCCGCAGGCACCACGCAATTACCGTTGGTTTCACAGGTTTCGACGGCGGTCGGCTGGCTTCACTGGTCGATATTCATGTTCATGTGGATAGTCATATCATCGAACATGTCGAGGATGCCCACCTGATGCTCGAGCATATGATCGTGAAAACCCTCAAGGAATCCACGGAGGATGTGATCGTGTTTCCCGACCGTGTCGACAATCCTTCGGCGGAGGTTTTGCGTAACGGCTAAGAGTATCAGGGCGAACCGTTCGCCAGTATGATCTGTGCGGCATTTGCCAAATCTGTGGCGACGAAAAACGAATTGAGATTTTCGGGATGAGGCTGACTTAATTGATCCTGACCTCGACCGGTTTGAACGAGGATCGTTCCGCGTACACCGACTGCCTGCCCCGCCAGAACGTCGCTCCAGGCATCTCCGATCATCCACGAACGGCTGAAATCAAGGCGTAGCTCGTTTGCGGCTTGCAAAAGCATGCCCGGCTTGGGCTTGCGGCAATCGCACTCATCCTCCGGTTGATGAGGACAAAGGTAGACTCCGTCCACCCGTCCGCCGTTTTCCCGAATCAGTTCAACCAGTCGCTGATTGAGTTCGTGAGCGGTCTGCAAGGCGAGCATGCCTCGCCCTACGGCAGATTGGTTCGTTACGATAACGATTTTGTAACCGGCATTTTGTATACTTATCAATGAGGAATACGTCTTGGGATAGACCGCGACCTGAGACCATTCACGGACGTAGTCAGCGCGGTTCTCGATGAGGACGCCGTCGCGGTCCAGAAAAACGGCAGGAAACATGCTTTCATTATATACTACGTGCTGTTTCCGCCCGTCAATCCGAACACTTCTGAAACTCGCAATCATGTCGAGAGGGCGGAGCACGCCACAAATCGACCATCGAAGAGCATGCTCGCAAACATCCGCTTGTATCTGAGCCGTCAGGCATCCTCCGTTACCCGCTATTTCTATGAACAGTTTTTCATCGTGATGTTCGGGTGGATCCCAACCATTGTTGGGATCGCGATTCGCAGTCTGCTGTATAAGTTGATCCTGAAAATGGACGGCTACGCTGCGATCGAGAACAATGTGCGGATGCGCTTTGCGAATTTCATCAAATTGGGACACGGTTCGTATCTGGACCACGGGACGTATTTGCACGCCTGCCCCAACGGAATCGAAATCGGACGCGGCACGATCGTAATGCACGGCGCCGTTTTACACGTGTACAACTTTCGCGGGATGCCCCACTCCGGCATCAAAATTGGAAGTGACAGCCTTGTCGGGGAATACTCCATCATCCGTGGGCAGGGTGGTGTACAGATCGGTGACCGGGTCTACACCTCGCCGTTCACGCAGATCATCGCCGTAAACCATGCTTTCGATGACCCGAACCGTCCGTTCGTTGAGCAGGGCATCACGGCGGAGGGCATCGTCATCGAAGATGATGTCTGGCTTGGCGCCGGCTCCATCATCACGGACGGGGTGCGCGTGGGCAAAGGTGCGATCGTCGCCGCGGGCGCGGTCGTCACACAAGATGTGCCGCCGCATACGGTCGTCGGCGGCGTGCCTGCAAAACCCATCCGAACGATCGATGGAAGCGCCGTAAACCCCGACCGGCGAATTTACCACCAATAATCGAGAGGAAGTGCATGACGATCTTATCGGTAGTCATACCTGCATACAACGAAGAAGACGGGATCACCGAGATCGCGAAACGCGTGCTCGCGGTGAAACCTGCATTGAAGAAAGTGGGTGTGAAAGAATTGGAACTGCTGGTCGTGGACGATGGCTCGCGCGACCGCACCGTAGAAGTTGCTTCCAAGATCAAGGGTGTGACGTTGATTCGTCATCCCAAGAACAAAGGCTATGGCGCGGCTTTGAAGACCGGCTTCTCGAAGGCGAAGGGCGAACTGATCGGGTTTTTAGACGCCGACGGAACGTATCCGCCGGAGTATTTTCCAAAACTCTGCCAGACAGCGATGAACGGGCACGACCTCGTCATCGGCTCGCGCATGGCTGGGGAGGCGAGCCAGATGCCCCTGGTCCGACGCGTGGGCAATTTCATCTTTGCGACACTGCTGACCATCC
>CAZQES010000011.1:0-10017 GCA_964591425.1 uncultured Anaerolinea sp. | reverse complement strand
AGCGCGAGCGGGATGCGCGTCTTCAAGCGAGAAATTTTGGAGCATATTTATCCCCTGCCTGACGGTCTGAATCTAACCCCGGTCATGAGCACACGCGCATTGCACGAAGGAATCAAGATCGAAGAAGTGCCGATCCCCTACAGTGAACGGGTGGGCAGGTCGAAGTTGAGCGCGATTCGCGATGGGCGCATTTTTCTGCAAAGCATGGTGTGGACGGCAATGTCCTACAACCCTGTGCGAATTCTTGGGTTGATCGGTTTGGCGGCATTGGGAATCTCAGGTTTGGTTGCGCTCGGTCTCATCATCGCCCGGTTGAACGGAGTGACCACGCTGAATTCTGTCAGCGTCGCGGCATTGTTCCTCGGAATGATCTTGGCTGTGGCGGGTATCAACATCTTTGCGCTCGGCATCACGTTCAATTATCTCGTTGCGCTTTTCTACAAAAAACCGATCAAGCAGGGTCTGTTCGGAAAACCGATATTCAAAACTCCGCTCGATCAACATTTTGGCTGGATGGGCATGGCGGCGATGCTGGTCGGTTTCGGCGTCGGAGTCGCGAGCCTTGTGTTGGGTCTGCGGGGCTGGGAGATCGAACGGTTGTGGTTTTATTTGCTGGGCTGTGCGATGGTCTTTTTGGCTGGGATACAACTGGTTGTGTATTGGCTGTTACTGCGAATTCTTGAAGAACTCAGTCAGCGCGAGGCGCTCACAAAACAGGATATGGGCAGATAGGCAGAGAGAAGGAGTATTGAAATGGAAAACAAAGAACAAGACATCAAGTCTGTGAACCTTGGCGCGCGGAACATTCCGAAATTGCGCTCGGCAGATTTCCCCAACGCGGATGGGATCGTCCGTGAAGGATTGCTTACCGCTTCGCGCTCCCCCGAGGCTGTTGACATTATGCTGGTGAATCCTCCCACCCCCGACGGTGGGTTGTGGATTCGCACACAGCATCGCGTCGGTCGGCGCACGCGCGAGAACATGGTATGGCCCCAGGTTTCGCTCGCGCAGATGGCGGCATTGTTGCATCCTGTGTACAAAGTCAAAGTGGTGGATTGCAACGCTGAACGCATGGGCTGGCCCGAATTTACCCAATTGCTCGACAAGTACCAGCCGAAATATTATTTGACGCAAATGACCGCGCCGACGCTCGAAAACGATATTTACGGTTGTTTCCTTGCGCACGCGCGTGGGGCGAAGACCATCGCCTTCGGCACGCACATCACCCCCATCCCCGTCGAAACAATGCGTCCGTATCCCAGCCTCGATTTTGCCCTTGTCGGCGAACCCGATCTCACCATTCGCGACCTGCTCGACCACCTCGAAGGGAAGATCGATCAACGGTCGCCGGAGATCGTGAAGATGTTCAACAAACACGACCCGATGTATAAACCCTCTCTCAATGGGGATGGAAGCGTCAACATGCACGGCATCAAGGGCATCGCGTGGCGCAAGGGCGATGAGATCATCCTGAACTTCCCGCGCTCGTTCATCGCGGATCTGGACGACATGCCCGTCCCAATGCATGAACTCCTGCCGTTGCAGACCTATCGAATGCCGCTCATCAAGGGTCCCTTCACTTTCATCGTGACCAGTCGCGGGTGTCCAGCGGGATGCACGTACTGCATCAAGCATGTGAGTTATCAATATGCCACGCGCCTGCGCTCTCCGAAACTGATCATGGAGGAGTTGTGGTACCTCAAGAAGTTGGGCATCAACAACATCCACATGTACGCCGACCTCTTCACGGTGAGCCGCGATCAAGTCGTTGAACTCTGCAAGATGATGATCGACGAAAAGATCGGCATCAAGTGGACGTGCAACAGCCGCGTCGATTATGTGGACGAGGAAATGCTCATGTTGATGGGTAAGGCTGGTTGCCGTCTGATCTCCTGGGGCATCGAAAGCGGAAACGAGCAGATTCTCAAACACGCGCGAAAGGGAGCGTACCCCGATAAAGCCGAACGCGCCCTCCGCTGGGCGAAGAAAGCCGGCATCATGAACTGGGGCTACTTCATCATCGGTTTGCCCGGCGAGACGGAGGCGACCATCCGCGATACCATCAACTTCTCGAAGAAACTTCCGCTTGACATTGCATTGTTCCATGTTGCCGCACCGTATCCCGGTACGCCGTTCTTCTTCGAGGTGGTCAAAAATAAATGGTTCCGCCCCGGTACACGCTGGGAGCAAGTGGATATGGACAAAGGCACTGTACTCGATTACCCGAACATGCCTGCGGAAAAGTTGCTGTACTGGCAAAAGCGTGCCTTCCGCGAGTGGGCATTCCGCCCGGGTCCCGCTATCACCTACCTCAAGATGTTGATGTACGATTGGTCAACGATGAAGACCGCGCTCAATGTTGGCTTGCAACACCTCTTCTGGGCTTCGTCTGACGAAGGTGCGCCAGTGGGTGGGGCAGGGTAGCCGAGCTTTTTTCCGCAGAAACATGAAGGTGACCTCGTGGCGCGCAACAGTAAAAAGTCCTGCGTTTGCGCTTGCTGAACTTTCGATCGTGGTTGTGAGCGGAGCGGCTTTATGCCTCGCTCCTCAAATCGGCGCCTGGGCGATCGCCGTTGCGCTGATCCCTTGCGGTTTCAGGTTCTCCGTTGGCGAACCCCTGTTTCGGCGTACGCAACTTGACCTACTCCTCGCTGCGTACTTGGTGTTCGCGGCAATCGGATCCTGGGCGGCATACGATGCAAATGGTGCATTGCATAAGTTTCTTTCCATTGTCGGAGGCGTGATCCTCTATTATGTGCTCTCTTCCCAGCCGCGGCGCAATAGGGTCTGGGTTGCGGGATTATTTTTCAGCGGCGGTATCGTTGCGGCGTTGTATTTCTTTCTAACGTATGACTTCATCACCTATCCACGCAAGATCGAACTTGTCAACCAGATCGGTCGGCTGATCATGTTCGCCCGACCCGAATTGGGATGGAGGGCGATTCACCCAAACTACATTGCCGGTATTTCCGCGATCGCGTCCCTGTTTGGTATATATTTGCTCTTACTCCCAGAGAAGAAATTTGGAACTTTTTCCATAAATAACCGAATGATCTTGTTTGGATTGCTACTTCTCATCTCGGCAATATTGATGGCAACCTCGCGTGGAGTTTTGATGGCGATCGCCGTCGTGGTTTTGGTGTGGTTAATGTGGAAGGGTGTCAAGTACAGCGCAACGAAGTTCAACCTTGTAAAAGTTTCACTCTTTCCAGCCGTTGTTTTGATTTTTCTGACAGCGGTCGTAATATCTTTATATGCGGGTCCTGCAAGGTCTGGTGAGACCGTTTCGGGGTCGTATTATTTTGGTACCGGCAGTCGCGCGGAATTGTTCGAGCGAAGCCTGTTTCTGGCAACAGAGTTTCCCATCCTTGGGGCAGGCTTGGGATCATTTCCCGGGTTGTATTCCCATTATCTATTGGGCATACCCAACTATAATGTACCGAATTCGCACAATCTGTTCCTGGATGTGTTCATCGAACTTGGGATGGTCGGCGGAATTGGCTTCTTGTTAATGTATTTGTTGAGCATTTGGCGTCTATCTCAAAACATTACGAGTGCCAACACATCGGACGACAAGCTGCTCCAGTGGGTCGTGTTAGGGGCTCTGATCCTCGCTTTCGTGCATGGTATGGTGGACGATTATCTCTTTCAAAGCAGTGGCGCGATCCTTTCAGTCGCCTTGCTGGGTGTTGTACCCGGTGCATCGAGAGGTACACCGATTTATCAAGCCGTGCGCCATCCTAACAGCAAGGATATAATTCTGCTGGTGGTTTCCAGCGCGGCAGCGCTCGCCTTAATTCTGATCTATCAAAGTACCCTTCGATCCGTCTGGTTTTCGAATCTCGGCGCGGTGCAAATGGCGAAAGTCGAGTTGGCGGATTTTCCCACCAATCAATGGGCAGAGGCGAGCATCGTCGAAAAATTGCAGGATGCAGAAACCTCGTTTCTTGCCTCAGTGGAGGCTGATCCCTCCAATCGGACGGCGAATCACCGCCTCGGCTTGATTTCGATGTTGCGGAGAGACTTCGTCTCAGGCTGTGCCTATCTGGAACGAGCGTACGAACAAACCCCCGGTCACAGGGGTATTGTCAAATCTTTGGGCTATTGTTACGTGTGGCTTGGTGATTTTAAAACTGCTAGGTCCTTTCTGATGACGATACCCGAAGCATCTGATGAACTTGACGCATATGCAGGGTGGTGGAAAAAACAAGGCAGCTCTCAATTGGCAAGGAATGCAGTAGAACTTGCCTCACTCCTCTCCCAACCATGATTCGAAGGTAGATTCTGATGATCAACCGTCCCACCAAACCATTATTACTAATACTTTTGGTAGTTGTATCGCTTAGCCAATTCTTTGGCAATACCGACGTAACCCGAGCTCAATCCTCGCAAGATTGGTCTGACCCGGTGAATATATCGAATTCGGGTAAGTCTCTTGACCCAACAGTTGTAGTGACTCGGGATGGGGTTTTTCATTCGATCTGGCAGATGGCAACAGGCGGATTTCGGTATTCCCGTAGTGACGATGGCATTACATGGACCCCCTCCCGACAAGTTTTATTTCCTTTCGTCGATAAAGAATTACCAAGCCTGCCAGTGATCGAGAAAACTCGAGAATTTCCGTATCGATTAATTGTGGGACCCGATGGTGTGATCCATATCTTTTGGATAAATGCCAAGGGTGATTTATTGTCGGTACGGGTTAATTCGAAACTACTACCTGTACCTAGTTCGTGGCCGGGCAACGAACGAATAGCTCAATCAGTGTTGAATTTTGATGTGGATATCACATCGTCGGGTGAGTTTCATATTGTATACATCCGAAACGATGAAAGCGCTGGCATTTATTATCTTCGATCACCGAACGGAGCTATTTGGTCGAAAGCCATTAATTTGTATTCATCGCAATATATCGCTTCGATGGAGTACTCGGAAACGCATGCTCGGGTTGTTGCATCTGACGACCCTGATTCCCCGAATGTGTTGGTCGGTTGGGATGTACTTGCGCTGAAAAGGATTTTCTTAGCCCAGTCAACAGACGGCGGGTTTAGCTTCTCGGAGGTACGACAGGCGAAGGGTCCGGAGGATACAGGTGGTTTTGGAACCCCATTTGGAATTGAATTAGGGCTGACGGAAAATGGTACTCTCTTGCTTTGGCGAGTGGGAGAGCCAGGCGCGACGCAATGTCCTATCTTCAGCCAGTATTCAACCGATGGTGGGCAAACATGGACTGACCCGACCACCGTGTTGGATATTCGCTCCTTGTGCCCTGAGCAATTGAATTTTCTGATTACGGATGACGATTATTACATGCTCATGCTGAAATTCAAAGGAGCAAACCCCTCAATAACGGTTTGGAATGGTATTGAGTGGAGCAGCCCTCAAGTGCAGAATGAACTATCAAGCTTTACAAATCCCCTAACATTCGAACCTATCCTTTTTGGATGTAAAAGGGAAACACTCGTAGGTACTAGGCTCTACATTGTAGGTTGTGATGAAGGAAAGGGCGGAGATGTTTGGATAACCTCTCGGTCACTGGAGCCGCTTAATCAATGGTTCAATTCAACTCCTTCATGGAGTTACCCTGAAGTGCTTGTATTGCAGGAAGGACGGATCGCCAACGTTGCGCAAATTTCCGAAGAGGAGCGAATTCATGCCGTATGGTCCGAATCGTCACAAACGGATGCGGGCATCACCGATAACTCTATCTATTACGCCCAATTTGCTGATGGGCAGTGGTCTGTAGCAAAAGAGGTGATCGAAGGATTACTGGGTCAACCGACGGATCTTTCCATGACCGTCGGTCAACAGAAAAACTTATCCATAGTCTGGGCAGATATAGACAGCGGTTCATTGGTGTACACAACCTCCAATACCGATCGGGCTGGGCTACGCACAGAGTGGTTGGATCCTCTCGGAATTCCAACGGGTACGAATCTCAATGCTTCCCCGGATATCCTCCTCGATGCATCTGGGAAGATCGCGGTTGCCTATTCGGTTCCGATTAATGAGGGACGAGGCATTTACGTTATTCAAGCAACAGGGCGCGATCCGGAATGGTCTTTGCCGGTGAAAGTGTTCGATGCCGTGGTAGCGGAGTGGGAGCGAGTGGATAACCCGCAGATTGCGTTATCAAGCGATGGTAAACTCCATATACTTTTTTCCCGATTTACAGGCGGTGGAGAACATGCCATCGGTTTATATTATTCGCAATCCTCCGACGGCGGCGCGACTTGGAATCCAGCCGAGTTGATCCGTGAAGGATCGATTACGTGGACCGATATGGTTAGCAGTGACGCAGTGACTGTGCATCGGTTTTGGCAGGAGGACCGTAACGGAGTGGTATCTAATTTCCAACAAGTTTCGCCCGACGGCGGCGCCACATGGGGAGAGGTTATCGAGGTTACCGGTGTGCTGGATTATGTTTCACCTGTCGCACTCGCGCAAAACAGCGCCGGCGAATTGCATTTCTTGCGAATTGTCAATGGCGATGCGCCGCAATTTTTAAAGGAATATTCTCTCGTCGTGGAGGATTGGCAATGGGATGGCGTTCGCTGGAGCAATCAGTCCGTTCGAACTATCGTCATCAAGGGTGATCGTGCGAACTTCTTCGTGAGTGGTGGCCTGACGTCGGATGGATGGTTAAGCGCGTTGGTTTCGGTGGAATACCTCGATCTGGATGGTAATTTACAAAGCCAGAATGTTGGAATGAGTCGCCAGTCGGAGTTGCTCAACCCTTCGGCGGAAGCGTTTGGTGCTATCATCTCCACACCGCAGTTATCGGTTCCCCAGCCGACCGCAGCGGCTACCGAACAAACGATCGATGAATCGCCGAGCCAAGGGGAAATTCTTCCTTCCCGCTTCAAAAATCTTGTGGGGATCGCCCTCATTGTGTTGGTGATTGGGATGGGTCTGTATCTTGCACGGCGTAAGACTATGATTCGGTCGTAATAAAATTATGCAAATTCCGGCACATGCTCAATACTATTAATAGACTGATGCGGAGGTATATCCTGCGAACCCAGTTTTTGTGGCTGGGCACATTCGCCTACTTGATTTTCGGCGCGCTGATCGCCCAACCGGATATTCAGGCAATGGCGCAGGCTGACAACCCGTGGATGCCCGATCAACGAATCCCCGGATACCGTGATGATACGTACACACCCTTTCTATTGGCGGACCAGAATGGATATGTTCACGCGTTCGCGAGCCAGGTTTCGAGCGATGGCGCACCGGTAGGAATCGTGTATCGCAAATGGAGTTTATCAACCGGCTGGACATCTCCGATCGACATCCTGTTATCCCCATCAGGAGATGCCATCGTACAGAGTGCTTTCCTTGATTCCGCTGGAATGCTCCACTTGGTGTTTTACAGCAGCGATGCGGCAGAAGGATATATCTACTACTCATCCGCTTATGTGGGAAGCGCGGACTCAATTACGGCATGGTTGCCTCCGATGATTGTCGTCGACAACGCGATTCCCCCTCCCTACGCTGCCCTGTCGGGAGACGATGCCGGCAATCTGGTGATGATCTATACAGGAGACCTCGATGGTAACGGCGTTTATTCCACTCATTCGAGCGATTCGGGTTTGACATGGTCGAAACCGGTTGCAATTTATCTGACCTCCGATCCGATCCTGGTTCCCTACACTCTGCGCCTCTCCTTGGGTCAAAACCATAAGGCGCATGCCTCTTGGAGTGTTGTTACCAACACCGGTGTTGATGTATCCTTGCATTATGCCCGCTTTGACTTTCAAACTTCGTTGTGGACTGCGCCGGTTACTTTGAGCGAAAGACTGCCTTCGAGTGGTTCTTCGTTTGGCCCGTCATACCCCTCGGTCGTTGATAATGGCTCTGAAGTGGTCGTGATGTATAACAACGGGAATCCACTTCCGAGTCAGCTCGCAGGATTGGGCCGCCCAATTCAAATGGTCAGTCTTTCGAAGGATAATGGCGATACGTGGGAGCCCCCCTCTGTTCCATTCATAAGACACGAAGGCCGTAGTGGGGAACACGTTCTCGTCAAGGATTCTGATAATGTGGTACATGCCTTGTTCGTCCAGCGAACGGCGGGCGGTAGCGAAGTCCTTGGTGGGATTTGGGAAAGCCAATATCAAAACGGTTACTGGAGCGACCCCATACGCTACGCTCCTACCTATTCGGCACACGATTTGAGAGCCGTGGTGAGCCAGGGATATATTTTGCTTCTAGCCTGGAGAATGGATCCTGGTGAAGGTCAGGAGGGAATTTGGTTCACGTACAAGATCCTCAATTCAAAAGCACTACCCGTGGTGCCATATCTAGACAGCCAGTCGAATATATCCACGCAAGCATTCCCCACCCTCGTTGCGGTTGCCACAGCTACCCGAACTCCCCTCCCTGAAAATTTGTTGGATCAGCCTCGGGAATTGCGCAATCCGGGTTTTTCATTCACTGTTGGTTTTCTTACCGTCTCGTTCATTCTTTTTGCGATCATGATGATTATTGCAAGGACCAGAAATCGTCCAAAGCAGAACGAAGAAGATTCTTGAATCTGGCGAGAATAATTGTTTTGGTCGAATTGTCGGATCGCGTATCACCCCCAAATAAATTCGCGTAAAGTGTTTAAGGTTCCATGCACCCTGTCATTCGTTTTTCAAATGTATCCAAACGCTACAAACTTGGATTGACCCGCACTAGCCTGCCCGGTATCCTTTCACAGTGGGTAAAACGGACAATTAGAAAGAACAATGCGATCGAATCGGATCGCGGGTTTCATTGGGCGCTCAATGATGTGTCGTTCGTACTTGAGAAGGGACAATCGCTTGCTCTCATTGGACCCAATGGGGCGGGGAAATCCACTATCTTGAAACTGCTCGCAAAAATTACGACTGCCACTTCCGGATCTCTGGAAGTCAATGGACAGTTATCCGCGCTCATCGAGTTGGGAGCGGGGTTTCATCCCGACTTGACTGGGCGCGAAAACATAATACTGAATGGTACGATACTTGGATTGTCCCGTGTGGAGTTGAAAAAGCGCTTTGATGAGATTGTAGCGTTTTCCGAGATCGAGGAGTTCATTGATACGCCGGTCAAACGTTACTCCTCCGGCATGACAGTCCGCTTGGGGTTTGCTGTTGCCTCCTGCATCGAACCGGATATCTTGCTGGTGGATGAGGTGCTGGCAGTCGGGGATGCATCCTTCCGTCAGAAATGCATCGAGCGCATCCGAACGTTGTTGAACAATGGCACCAGTTTGATCTTTGTCTCCCACGATACGGGGCTAGTTCAGGCGGTTTGCAACCGGGGTATCTACATTGAGCATGGACAGATCCAGCATGACGGTGAAAGCAGTGAAGTGATCGAGCTTTACAACCGAGTCATCGAGCGACGTCGTATTGAGAAAATGAATCAATCCGATGCTCCGCTAGGCAATGTGGAGGGCGACTTTGAGGTAACGAGAATGGAAGTGGTCGATGCACAAGGTATCCCTGCCAGTGCCGTCTACGGCGACGAGCCGCTCGAGATACGTGTCCATTACATTTCATACCGAGCTATCGGCAAGGCGAGTGCGCTGGTCCGTTTATATCGATCCGATGGAGTTTCGGTATGTACGATGCGAACGCACCTTGATCAATTTCCGATCTATTTCGAAAAAGGATTAGGCGTTATCTCAGTCACGCTTGACCCTCTGCAATTATTCGGAGGATCGTACTACGCCATCACATGGATTTTGAACGAGGACGGTTCTGCCGGCTTCGCGTATGGCATGTCCGATTGGTTCGAGGTCCGCAATCGTATCGTTGGTCGAGAGGCTCAAGACGGCGTTTTTGAACCGGTACGTCGTTGGAACCATCAAACCAAGGCGGCGAAATTGGTCGATCTCAACAATTCGGGAAACGTTGAATGATCGCTCAAGCCCGGCAACTCTTCAGGTCACGCGATCTTATCTGGTCGTGGACGATCCGCACCCTGCGTGGGCGTTATCAACAATCTGCGTTGGGCTGGCTTTGGGCGATCGTCCAGCCTGTAGCA
>CAZQES010000010.1:16321-40240 GCA_964591425.1 uncultured Anaerolinea sp. | reverse complement strand
CACATCCACGCCGCCTTTGATGAGACCGACTGCCTGCTCGCGGAAAGTATCCACGAGTTCATCGAAGCTGACATTGGAAAGTTCGGGGTCGTTGGTGGAGGGGAGTTTGCCCGAAGGACCAATCGAACCTGCTACAAAACGAGGTTGATTTGTTTTACTTGCATATTCATCAGCGAGTCGACGCGCAAGTCTCGCCGCAGTTTCATTGAGTTCAATGACGCGGTCTTGTAATTTATATTCTGCCATGGTGATGCGGTTGGAACGGAAGGTGTCCGTTTCGAGCACGTCCACGCCGACTTCGAGGAAGGAGCGATGGACCTTTTCCACGGCTTGCGGATACGAGATGACGAGATAGTCGTTGCATCCGTTGTATTGTTCACCGCCGAAATGTTCGGCAGTCAGGTTTTGGACTTGTAGGCTGGTTCCCATCGCGCCGTCGAAGACAAGGACTTTCTTTTCGAGGGCGTCGAGGTAACGGCGGTTGGTGTATTTGCGATTAGCCATTAAGTAAGGTCTCCTAAATTCAGGTTCAAGGTATTACAAAGTCGAGTGTGATTTTTTGATCTGTAGAAAAAATTACATCAATGTGGCAGGTTCCATGCGTTTCTGAATCAAATGAGATCGCCAACTCATAAGATGTCGAGGATATTGGCGTTCCTCCCCAGCCAGTCACAACACATCCTCCACTAGATGTCCATTGATCTGCTGGCGGCAAGGTGTTTCCATCGAATGGGATTTCAAATATGTAATCGGCTGATCCATTGTTGTTTATTAAGCCTAGGCATTTAACCCTTTTATCGGACTGAGGAAGGCAGATACTCGTATCTGGTGTAATTGTCTGGTTGGCTTGAATTTTCTCAAAATCATTGTAGTAATCTTCCACCTTCATTCCGAAAGCGGATAGAAAAGCGTCTCGCCAAGGTCTGCCGTTCCCAATTTCTGAATAGAAAGTAATTACGGCCTTTTCGCCGTCAGGAGTCGTTCGAATCAAATAATCCGCAGCCCACGAAGATACTGAAAAGAATTTTGGTTTTTGGTGTGCATCATACCCGTCAAGTTCGCTGAGTGAAGCACCTCCAACTGAAGCGTCAGTTCGCCAATAATCAAAACCTAATTTTTGCACATCGCACTGATCCAGATCGCCCGCAAGTCGATAACTGATGGCTTGTGCTGAACCTTCAATGATCCAGTCGGGTCCTCGATCGAATATCTTCCGATCCAGACTGTGACCGACAAGGTTACGTTGCAGAATGTGGAACATTTCGTGCGCAATGTCGAGGGTTGTAGAGCACAGATTCAGATGGTCGTTCGATGCGGAATAACCAGAATTAATGATCATCAGACCTTGGACGGCTGTACCTCCCATGCTCGGCCAATCCTGAATGAATTGGCTCTTGCTGGCGTTGGGAAGATCAGCTTTAATCATCGGAAAGATCTCATCAATGTATTGATTGATATCTGAAAAAGTGTAAATCACGATCTGTCCCAAATCAGCATATTGGGAATAATACGAATAGGCAATATGTGCCGCCGTTTCTTGCAAGACGCGGGCGTCATTAGGTACATCATATTGATAAATGAAAGTAATCGGCAATGCGGTAGGCGTAATAGTTGATGTTGAAGTACTCGGTGGAGCGGAAGTAATGATTGATGTGGGTATCTTTGTCCCTGTTGGCTGGACTGTTTGCACTGCAACCGCAGTTGTAGCAGGCGCGCAGGAGGATAGTAGAAAAGCGACGAGCAGTAATGTGTTGAGGTTTTTCACGATGTTATCCTTTCTGTGCAATAATCAAACTTCCAATCCTTGCACATCTTCCAGCGCGGGGTTCGGTGCGGACTAAAGTCCTGCCTCAGTTCGTGGAAGTCCGCTCAAGCGGACTCGGTTGCGCCAGCGCGAAGCGCTTCCATGTGCTGAGCAGGCGGCTTCAGCCCTGCTCGTTCACCGCAACAAAATCGCCTCTCGCAATGAGAGGCGACATGAATTTCATATCATCTCTCATCTCTCAGACTCATTTATCGTCTGCCGAAATTGGCACCGCTTGAACGGTTGCCGAAGCTTCAACGGGTCGGTCCCTCAGCTTCTCTGGATGAGCGTATCCGTAAATTGTTTGCGAGTTATAACATGGCAGAGTCATATTGTCAATTTACCAAAGACGACCGACTCTGTTTCGGACTATAATTTGGCTGAGGAGCACTAACCTACCCACTACTATGGAGACACAAATCGGCGCGCAATCAACAACAGAGCTTCGCCTTCGGGGAGGGAAATACACGTTATCGAGCCTCTTCCAGTTATTTTTGGTATGTGTCTTTCCCATTCACGTCTGGGCGATAGTAGCGGCTCTTAGAGACTTTTCCTGGGTAGCCGAACGGACGAGGGTCTGGGATGCTGTCGGTCTCATTTCGTATGCCTTGATCTATGCACTGATGGAAACGATCGGTGTATTTATTGTGCTTTGTATTTTAGGGTTGCTAACACCCAAAAGGTGGAATGCGGAGAGTAGAGCGCTTCTCCTGGGAACACTTTTTCTGGTCGCTTCCACGTGGGTTATCCTAGGTCAACTGTACTCCTTCGGAGGTGGAACTCTTCCCGCGTCGCTCCTTGATTTGCTCGTCCAGACCGGGCATCCGCTTCGCATCGTTTGGGGCGTTCTGCTGCCTCTGATATTTTTAAGCGCGGCGATCCCTTCGATTGCGGTAGTTACGCGTGATCGTGTGAAGGATGCCTTCGCGAGTGTAGTTGAGAGGATCTCAGTGCTCTCCTCGTTCTATCTTTTCCTTGATATTGTGGGAATCATTATCATCTTCATACGAAGTATCACAGAATAGTGGAGAATTTAATGAATAGACGATTAAGCCGACGAGAGTTCCTCAAATCGCTTGCCTTTTTTGCCCCGGGCATGTTCTTCTCGAAGTTTCTTCAAAAGCCAACCCCTCAATGGACGGACCTTGGAACGAAGAAAAATGTGATCATTATTGTTTTTGATGCCTTGTCCGCAAAAAATATATCACTCTATGGGTATCCACGCGCGACCATGCCCAATCTGGCGCGGATCGCGCAGAAGGCGACGGTCTATCACAATCACTATGCCGCGGGAAATTTCACAACACCCGGGACTGCCTCCTTGCTGACGGGAACGTATCCATGGACTCATCGCGCAGTCAACTTGGGGGAGCCTGTGTTGGAGGAGAAAAAACACAGGAATATTTTCAATCTCTTTGAAAGGTATTATCGCCTCGTGTACTCGCACAATAATTTTGTCAATACTCATTTTAAGAGATTTGGGGAGGATATTGATTTTCAAAAGCCGCAAAAGGATTTGTTCGTCAAGAATGAACTTGCTTTGGACAGGCTATTTTTCTGGGAGAACGATCTGGCAAACCTTACCTGGGAAAGGGCGATGACGAATGGCGAAAAGGGATATACCTACTCCCTTTTCTTTTCCGAGATCTATCAGGCGTACAGCCGGCGGAAGGAGGGTCAACTTGCTAGGATGTTCCCAAGGGGCATCTCGCGCGTGGGTGAGTCGGATTACTTCCTTTTGGAGGATGCCGTTGATTGGGTGATGTCAGAGCTGGGTCAACTCAAGCAACCTTTCCTCAATTATTTCCATTTTCTGCCTCCTCATAATCCTTATTCTCCACGACGGGATTTTGTCAATGCTTTCCAAGGTGATGACGTGGGATACTGGATCGATAAACCCATGCACCCGGTTTTTCATCCAGAAGAAGACGTCAAGGGGATAAGCCTGAAGTATCAGGCGCGGCGAAGGCAGTTCTATGATGAGTTTATTTTGTACGCCGATAGCCAACTGGGGCGGTTATATGATTTTCTCGAAGACAGCGGATTGGCGCGGGACACATGGCTGATTTTCACCTCCGATCATGGCGAAATGTTCGAAAGAGGCGTATTTGGTCATCGAACCCGCTATCTCTACGAACCCGTGATTCGGATACCGTTATTGATCCGCGAACCGGGCCAGCAGGAGCGATATGACGTCCATTCCGCAACTAGCGCAGTGGATGTTGTTCCAACTCTTTTGAAGGTAACCGGTCAGGAAATTCCCAGCTGGATCGAAGGCACGGTCATGCCTCCCTTTGCTGAACCGATTGCCGACAGGAGCATTTATGCTGTTGAGGCAAAATTCTCACCAGCCGGCGCGCCTCTCTCGCCGGTTACAACCATGCTGGTAAAGGGAAATCATAAATTGACACGTTACTCCGGTTATGAAGAAATTAAAGAACGCGGACCCTACCACGAATTGTACGATCTGGAGAACGACCCGGAGGAATTGAATGATCTTAGTGAGGCTGCGCCGGGTGTGGTGCAGGAACTTCAGGAGGAATTGGTCGCAAAGATGGAAGAGGCGGATACGCCGTATCGCTGAGTTCGGCTGACCGTTTTCTCTGGAGGGAATGGTAGTCTCATGGATGGTCACCGGGCAAGAAACAAATTGTCGTTATAATCCTGCCATGTTTTTAGACAAGTTTAACAAAGCCCAAAAATCATCGTCCCTCGCCGCGCTTGCGATCTTCATCGGTGGCTTGGGGATGTTCGCCTACCTCGGCGTTTTTTTCCGCTACTGGGCAGACGACTGGTGTTACAACGCGGACTTCCGCAATCTGGGATTTCTCGAAACCCTGCGCGGCTACGCCTACAACGTGACGTATACCCCCAGCCGATACTCCGTGACGATCCTCGCGGGACTCTTCTATCCGCTTGGCGTGCTTGGACTGCAACTCCTCGTCCCGCTCTCGCTTCTTCTCTGGACGTTGGGTTTGGTTCGCCTCTTCAAAAACATTTCCTTCCTTTTGGGTTATTTACTTTCTACTTTCCAGGCGATACTCCTTTCCCTCATCATCGTCTACTTTTCCATTTATCTTGCACCGCATTTGTATCAGTCGCTGTATTGGAACACCGGCTTCTTCACCTACACCTTTCCCCTCGTGTTGATTCCGTGGGTGCTGACACTCGTCACTGACCAAAACACGTCTGCTCCGAAAATCGTTCTAGTGGCATTGCTTGCACTCCTCGCAGGCGGATTTTCTGAAGCGAGTAATACTGTCTTGGTTTCGATCATAGCCTTGTACACATTGATTGCCTTCGTTGGTTCGCGTTACAAAAAAGTTTGGGCACAGAAGACCTTCATCCGCGCGCTCGTTGCTTTGTCATTTGCCCTCATCGCCATGGCACTGCTTGTCTTCGCACCCACGACACACATCCGCGCGGAACGGTATGGCGAACCCGCGAGTCTGCCTGAACTGGTGACCTTGGTAGTCAATTTCACCCGCGCGTTTGTCACGCTCTCCGTCAAGGACTATCAACAATTGCTCATTGTCGTCCTCGCAGGTCTGTTCGGCTTTGTATTGAACTCGAAAGAAAGGGACATCAGCATCCCAAAAATGTTTGGTCTCGGGATCGGTATTTTCGCGCTGGCAATTCTGCTCGTCGCCGCGTCGTTGACGCCCAGCGCTTACGTCGAGCATGGACTTCCCATTCTCCGCACGCAGATCATCCCGCGCCATATCATGGTCTTCGCCTTCGTTGCGCTCGGGTGGATCGGTGGATACACCCTCCGCCAGTTGTACGCGCCGTCCTGGTTGCAGACCACGGCAACGGTCGCTTTGCTGGTTGCGCTCATTTTTCCAATGTTCACGATTTTTGTTGCTTCAAGATATATTCCTGTTTATAGCCAACGCGCCCAACTCTGGGATGAACGCGAAGCGACCGTCCTATCTGCGATTGAAAATGATCAAGAACGCGTCGAGGTCATCGCCATAGACGGCGCGCCTGTCGGCGGCATCCGTGACTTCGACCCGCCCGGCAAAACGGGATTTTGGATCTCGCGTTGTGCCATGGACTATTACGGAATTAAATTTCAGGTGACCCTTCCATGAAAATTGTTGCGCTCGTCCCCATGCGTCATCACTCCCAGCGTGTGCCCGGCAAGAATTATCGCATCCTTGCAGGCAAGCCGCTCTTCCATCACATCATCGAAACCCTGCTCGCCGTGCCCGCGATCGATCAAATCGTGGTGGATACTGACTCAAGCGAGGTAATCGAGGGATTGAAACACCACTTCCCAACCGTGCAGATCATCAACCGTCCCGAATCGCTCCGCGCCGACAATGTGCCGATGAACGAAATTTTGATTCATGATACGTATCTTTTCCCTGCCGATTTTTACCTGCAAACGCACAGCACGAATCCTTTGCTGAAGTCTGAATCAATTTCAAAGGCAATCCAATTACTAATTACAAATTACCCAGATCGCGACTCCCTCTTTTCCGTCACCCGCCTTCAAACTCGCCTCTACGACAAAGATGGCAATGCGATGAACCACAACCCGAAGGAGTTGATTCAAACGCAGGATTTACCGCCAGTCTACGAGGAAAATTCCTGCATCTACATTTTCACACGCGAAAACCTTCTGGCAAAACGTCATCGCATCAGCGACAAGCCGCTCATGTTCGAGATCGACGCGGACGAAGCGTGGGACATTGACGAAGAACTCGACTTTGCCATCTGCGATTTCCTGTTGAAGAGAAAACTATCCTCTTGAAAGACCTGATTTTTTTCCGTTTGCTAACCCTAGGGTGTGTATGCAAAATTCTACTACCATATCATCCTGATGAGCGTAGCGACGAAGAATCTCTACTTTTGCTCAAAGTTTATTCTTTTTGGCGAGTAAGAGACTCTTCGCTATCGCTCAGGGTGACATGACCTTTAATTTGCATACAGACCCTAATCCCGAAGGGATGGTAGGATGGTAGAAGTTGATCGAAAATACACCAAATCCCGAAGGGATGACATGATTCTTGTTTTATGGCATCCCTTCGGGATTTTTCATCATCTGTTCATGGTCTATGATCATTTGACCCGTTTCGACAGGCTCAACTCAGCGCCTTCGGGGTCCAAACCGATTGTTCAAAGGTAGTTGATGACTCGATTCAAAGATATAAGAAAAAAGCTTGGCAGGTGGTTTTCCATCCCGTGGTATCCCATCCTGTTCGGCGCGTATCCTGTGCTGGCGTTGTTGGCGGTCAACATCGGTCAGATCAAGTTTGAGGCAGGTTGGCGGGCATTGATCGTTAGCATCATCTTCGCGGGGATTATTTTTATTTTGTTGCGCTTGATCCTCCGCGATTGGAATCGCGCCGCGTTCCTGTCTGCGTTGTGGATGGCGTTGTTCTTTTCCTACGGTCACGTCCACATCACTCTGACGGAAAAATTTGCCGAGGTTGAATTCGAGACGTGGTTGCTGATCGCGTGGCTCGTGCTGGCGCTGTTTGCGATCCTTTGGGCGTTGAAGAGGTCTCCATCCTCACCTGTGACGTTGAACGCGATCGCGTTGGGGTTGACGGTCATGTCGCTATGGCAGATCAGTTCCGGCGTCCAAAAAAGAGGCGAGCATCGCGTCGCCGCGGAGAATGCTCCCGTGCAGGAAAATCTGACGCGTCCAGAAATTCCGCCCGATGTGTATTATTTCATCCTCGATTCGTATGGGCGCGCTGACTTGTTGCAAGAAGCCTACGGCTACGACAACAGCGCCTTCCTCGACGGATTGCGCGCGCGCGGTTTTTATATCGCGGAGTGCAGTCAGGCAAATTACGTGCGCACGGAAATTTCGGTGGCGTCGTCGCTGAACATGTCGTATTTGCAAGATCTGGATTCGTCGTTCACACCCGATAGCATCAAGCGCCGCGTCTTGTGGGATTCGCTCAAACATAGCGCGGCGCGTTACAACTTGGAAGCGCTGGGCTACAAGACTGTCGCGTTCGCCACCGGTTTTGCGTGGAGCGAGTGGGACGGTGCGGATGTTTTTTACACACCGCCGCCGTTTTCCGCGGGGATGACCGAATTCGAAACGCTGTTCATGCAGACCACTCTGGCGCGTTATGCACAAGACTTCGGCTGGGTGGATGCGGATGAGATCATGGGACAAAATTTCCGCGACCGCACGTTGCTCGTTTTCGATTCGATGGACGACATCGCGCGCATGTCCGAGCCGACGTTCGCGTACATCCACGTGATCTCGCCTCACCCTCCATTTGTGTTTGGTCCGAACGGTGAGCCGACCTATCCTCCCGATTTTTGGAATGAAAAACGGCAATATCCCGCAAGCGCGTACGCGCAAGGGTACCAGAACCAGTTAACGTTTCTGAACAAAAAGATCCTGGAGGCGATGGACACGTTGATCTCCGAATCGGAAACTCCGCCGATCATTATTTTGCAGGGCGATCACGGTCCGTGGCTTCAGCCCAAAGAGAAACGCATGTGGATTCTGAATGCATATTTCCTGCCCGGACATGCAGACAAACTGTATCCGGATATTTCCCCGGTCAACACCTTCCGCTTGATCTTCGATGCCTACTTCGGCGGGAATTATGATATGCTTCCGGACGTTAGTTATTACTCGCCGGTGCCAAAGTTATATGAATTTTCGGAAATAAAAAATACGTGCGAATGAAACATACTGTCCTTTTTACCGCTCCTTACATGATTCCGTTCGTGGATCGTTTCAAGCCGGTCTTCGACAAATACAACATTGAGTTGATCGTACCGGACGTGCGCGAACGCATGGAGGAAGAAGACCTGATGAAGTACGCCGGTCAGTTCGACGGGGCGATCTGCGGCGACGACCGCTTTAACGCGCGCGTCATCGAAGCATGCGCGCCGCGCCTCAAGGTCATTTCCAAGTGGGGGACGGGCATCGATTCGCTCGACGCTTCTGCCTGCGCTCGCCACGGGGTGAAGATCGGACGCACCCCGAACGCGTTCACCACACCCGTAGCGGATACCGTCCTGGGTTACATGCTCGCCTTCGCCCGCCGCCAACCCTGGATGGACGCAGAGATGAAACGTGGTCAATGGGAAAAGATTCCCGGTAGATCGTTGAGCGAGTGCACGCTCGGCGTGATCGGCGTGGGCAACATCGGTAAAGCGGTGACGCGCCGCGCGCGCGCGTTCGGCATGAAAGTGTATGGCAACGACATTGTTGACATTGATCACGTCTTTATCACCGAGACCGGAATCGAAATGACCACTCTCCAATTTCTACTTTCCAATTCGGATTTTGTCTCGATCAATTGCGATTTGAATCCATCCAGCCATCACCTGATGAATGCCGATACATTCGCCTTGATGAAACCGACTGCGGTGCTCATCAACACCGCGCGCGGACCCATCGTGGAGGAGACAGCGCTGGTGGAGGCGTTGCAGGCAAAACGTCTGGCGGGAGCCGCTTTGGATGTCTTCGAGGTCGAGCCGCTTCCGTTGGATAGTCCATTGATGAAGATGGGCAATGTCCTGCTTGCTCCGCATAATTCCAACTCCAGCCCCGCCGCGTGGGAACGTGTGCATTGGAATACGATCAAGAATTTGGTTGAAGGGTTGGGGATGAAATTCGAAGAAATGAAAGAGGAAAGATGAAAGAGGCACGGACAGTTTTGATCACCGGCGCGGCGGGAGGAATCGGGCGCGCCACAGTTTCGCTTTTCTCCGAAAAAGGCTGGCGCGTTATTGGCGTGGACAGGTCGGAGTTTGGAAACGAGTTTCCAAAGAACGGTCTGTTCATCCAGTCCGATATTTCACACCCCGAAGATATGCAAGCCATCTTTGAAAAGGCGCATCAGTTTACAGAATTGCTGGATGCATTGGTGAATAACGCGGCGGTTCAAGTGGCAAAACCGATCATTGAAACAACCGTCGAGGAATGGGACGCGGTGATGGCATCCAACTTGCGCTCAGTGTTTTTGGGAGTCAAGTTGGCGTACCCGTTGTTGAAGACCGCAGGCGGCGGCGCGGTCGTGAACGTTTCGTCGGTGCATGCGATTCAAACTTCGGCGAACATTGCCGCTTATGCCGCCTCGAAGGGTGGATTACTCGCCCTCACGCGCGCCATGGCGATCGAGTTTGCGCCGGACAATATTCGCGTCAATGCCATCCTGCCCGGCGCGGTGGACACTCCCATGCTACGCGCCGGACTTGGGCGCGGACATGCCGGTCACGGCGACATGCAGGAACGGCTAGATAACCTTGCGCGCAAAACCGTCAACGGAAAAGTGGGCAAGCCCGCAGAGATCGCCAGCGCCATTTATTTCCTCGCCGATAACGAACAATCGTCGTTCATGACTGGTCAGGCGCTGGTGGTGGACGGCGGCGCGACCGCGAGGCTGAGCACGGAATAGAATGAGACTCTCAGCCTTTGAATGGGCACGCTCCTTGTTCGTGCTCACGGTCGCGGTTCTCGTCGTGTTCGGTATCGGCTCGTTGTTGCGAATCAATTCAAACCCTGAACGGGCTGGCTTATACACATTCTATGCGTTCGCGATGTTTACCGAAGCCGGGCTGATCTCACTTTGTGCGTGGTGGTTGAGGAAAAGGACAAAGGCGGTATTTTTCTTTTCGATCCTCATTCTCTCCCTCAATATTTTCCTTTCGATCTTCGACCAGTTCGGGCTGGCGGATCTGTTTTTTGTCCTCTTGAACGTTGCCACTTTGATCGCCTTACTCGCGGCTCGACGGGAATTTCTCCACGCATGAAGCGCGCCCTCAAACGGATTATTCCTCAGCCGCTTTGGCGTTTCACACGGGACGCGTACGATTCACTCCGACGTGTGCCTGATCTGCCCTCCGCGTATTTGCACCCATGGCGGCGGGAGAGCATCCGTCGACTCGCGGCATGGAAGGATATTCACAAGGGCAAGCGCGCGTTCATCATCGGCAACGGTCCCAGCTTGAAGCAGACCGACACGAGCAAATTGAAGAACGAGATTACCTTCGGCATGAACCGAATTTATCTGGCGTTTCCCGAATGGGGATTCACAACCACCTACCTGTGTGTGACGAACGACCTCGTCGTCGAGCAATTCGTGGATGACATCAACGCGTTGACAATTCCGAAGTTCATCGCGTGGCGTTCGCATCGTCATTTCAATCCCCAATTGCCAGTTACTCAATTACCCACGTTCGTCTACACCACCTACACGGGTCCGCGCTTCGCCAGCGATGTCCGCGGGCGGGTGTGGGAAGGTGCGACCGTGACCAACCTCGCGCTTCAACTCGCTTTTCACATGGGTATCGAGAGAGCCATCCTCATCGGAGTGGACCACAACTTTGCATCGAAGGGAGATGCGAACAAGACCATTGTTTCTCAAGGCGATGACCCGAATCATTTCATGCCGAACTATTTTGGCAAAGGCGTGAAATGGCAGTTGCCCGACTTGGATACCTCCGAGATCGGGTACGCGCTCGCGCGTGATGCCTATCGAAACGCTGGGCGCGAGGTGGTGGATGCCACTGTCGGCGGAAAATTGACGATCTTTCCGAAGGTTGAGTATGATTCGTTGTTTGGTAATACCGCGTAGGGGCGACAGGCTCGTCGCCCTTACTGCAATTCAAAAATGAAACTTGTCTCCATCATCACCCCCTCGTTCAATCAGGCGCGCTACCTCGAGCAGACGATCCAATCCGTGCTGGGGCAGGATCATCCGAGCATCGAATACATCGTAGTAGACGGTGCGTCCAAGGATGGGTCGGTGGAGATCATCAAAAAAAATGCGGACAGGCTGGCTTGGTGGGTGAGCGAAAGAGATTCGGGTCAGGCGGATGCCATCAACAAAGGACTGGCGCGTGCTCGTGGTGAAATCGTCGCATGGTTGAACTCGGACGATTATTACCTGCCCGGTGCGGTTTCGTCCGCTGTGAGAGTCTTTGAAGAGCATCCTGACGTTGCCCTCGTTTATGGAGATATGCTCGCCGTCGATGAAAACGGCAACCCATTCAACACCTTGAGTTACAAACAATTGACCTTGCAGGACTTGCTCTGTTTTCAGATCATCGGTCAGCCCGCTGTGTTCTTCCGGCGTTCCGTGCTGGAAAAAGCTGGGATGCTCGATTCCACTTTCCACTTTCTACTCGACCATCACTTATGGATTCGCATCGCGCAACACGGAAAAATCCTCCACGTGAACCAAACATGGGCGGCGGCGCGCTATCATGCCGAAGCGAAGAACCGCGCGAAAGCCGCAGAGTTCGGGCGCGAAGCCTTCCGTATTTTGGAGTGGGCGAGGAGTCAGCCGGGGCTGGGCGAAGCAATTCGCCCCGTGGAAAGACGCGCCCGCGCCTCCGCGCACCGCGTCGACGCACGGTATCTGCTCGACGCTGGGCAGTCATTCTCCGCATTGAAAGCGTGGATGCGTGCGCTGTTCATCCATCCGCAGACCGCGATTGCGAGATCGAATATTTTTGCTTCCGCATTTTTAAATCTGCTCGGCTTGAATCGTTTGCGCGAGTTGATCCTGCATCGCCGAAAACGCGCGCTGGCGGGCAAAAAGTGAGCATTCTGAATCTGATAAAATACACGGGCTTATGACCCAGCCCGAACTCTCCATCATCGTGCCCGCGTACAACGAGCAAGATCTGATCGTGGACACGCTCGATGCGATCCACGATTTTTTATCCGCGCGTCGTGAAAGTTTCGAGATCATCGTGGTGGACGATGGCAGCCGAGATAAAACAGTGCAACTGGTTGAGCAGTGGGGCAAAACAAAAAACGCGAGATTTCTTGTGAACGAAAAGAACATGGGCAAGGGGTTTTCGGTGCGGCGCGGCGTGGAGGAAAGCCGCGGCGAATTTTTGATCTTCATCGACGCGGACCTGCCGTATGAACTGGATGCGATCGATGGTTTTCTTCAAGAATTGCGCGCGGGCTCCGATCTTGCAATTGGCTCACGCGTATTGCCGGGCTCTGAGGTGAAAGGCGTACCCGCCGCGCGTTTTTTTGCGGGACAAGTTTTCTCGTGGATGGTGCAGGGTTTTTTGTTTTTGGGCATCCGCGACACACAATGCGGATTCAAAAGTTTTAAGTCGAATGTCGCACGCGAAATTTTTCGCCGTCTCACCATCAGCGGATTTGGTTTCGATGTGGAATTGTTGTACATCGCGCGCAAATTGAAATATCGCATCCAGCCTGTGGCTGTCCGCATGATCCATCATCGCCTCGGCAGTCGCGTGCGGTTGGTGAGTCATTCCCTCGAAATGTTGAACGATTTATTTGTCATCCGTTCGAACGACCTGCGCGGAAGATACCAGTAGGAGATTCTTTTGTCGTTTGATTATCATTCTGTGGCGGGCGATTATCAATACCGCGCGCTGCACGCGGGTCATCCGATGCAGCGCTTTTGGCATCGCGGCAAGTTGGCGATGATCGACGAACTGCTTCGCCCACATTTGCAAGCCGGTTCGCGCGTGTTGGAGATCGGATGCGGTGCGGGGAATTTGCTCGTGCAAGCGGCTGTGCCCGGCAGTTATCCCATCGGACTCGATCTCTCGCTTCAAGCGTTGACGTTCGTCGGCGCGCGCCTGCGGGAAGCGTTGTCCTCTCCCCAGCCAATTCGCGGATTTGCGTGCATCCAGTCCATCGGCGAGTCGCTCCCGCTTGCCGAGTCCAGCGTGGACTGCATCATCCTCTCGGAGGTGATCGAGCATCTCGAAGCCCCGCAGGCGTCCATCCGCGAAGCGACGCGGGTACTTCGTCCCGGTGGGAGACTGCTCATTACAACGCCGAACTATCGCAGTCTGTGGCCCCTCATGGAATGGACAGTCGACCGCCTGAACATGGCGCCGAAGATGGGCGGCGAGCAGCACATCAGCAAATTTGATCCCGCTTCACTGCGAATGTTGATGCGCGATTGTGGATTGCACGCCGATTATTTTGGAACGATCTACCTCCTCAGCCCGTTTATGTCGATGCTGTCCGCGGGTTGGGCGATGAAACACCTTGAGGGCGAATTGAAGGGACGCTCATCATTCGGGATGATTCTGGTAGCGGTTGGAGTGAAGTGATGGATCACGACTCTACAAAACTTGAAAAAATAATGAATGGGTTGATATTGTTCGGGATATTCACAACACTTATTGCGCTGGCGTTATACGGTTATCTCGGAACTTTCTCGCGCTACGGGAGCGACGATTACTGTCTCTCGGCATTTTACATTCGCGAGGGCGACCTGCTGACCAAGGTCGTTCAGCGGTATAACGAAAATTCCAGCCGCTACACCAACATCCTCTTCATCGGTCTGGTGGACGGTCTCTTCGGGTGGTACAACGTGGCGATCCTGCCTCCGCTGATGATCGCGCTTTTTGTTTTCGGTTTTTACCTGCTGTTGCACGAGATCGCCCGACTGGCTTCGCTTGGATGGAGCCGCGCGTTCAGCTTTTTCCTCGCAAGTTTTCTGCTCTTCCTCTCCTTGTTGCAAGCGCCGAACTTGTACGAGACTTTGTACTGGCGCGCAGGTATGACGTCGCATTTTGCGCCGCTCGCGTTCCTGCCGTTCCTGTTCGTGTTCCTGTTGAGGAATATCCGACATACCCGGTATGCTTGGTGGATGCGCGTCGTCGTGTTTATTCTCGCTTTTATTCTGGGTGGTTTTTCCGAGCCGCCAGTTGCTTTGATGGTCACGCTCCTTGTCCTCGCGCTTCTCGTCGTTGGGTGGAAGCGCGATCTGTTGAATAGACACGCCGCGCTTCATATTTTATTGTGGGCATTGATCGGCGCGTTGCTGGCGTTGGTCACGCTGGCGTTGGCTCCCGCCAACAGTATTCGCTTGGGTAGTTCCGCACCGGGTTTGATCGAGCTGATGGGCAGAACGATGCGCTATCCGTTCGACTTCATCCTGTACGACCTGCGTTCGTTCCCAACCCCGACAGTTGTTTCGGTTCTGATTCCCGCGCTACTCTTTTTCGCAGGAGGCTCAAGATCAATCTCTGCTCGAAGGGATTGGGACAGTCGGCGGCTTATCCTCTGGTTGATCGCAGGGACCGCGCTTGCCTACCTGCTCATCGCGGCAAGTTTCGCGCCGAGCGTCTACGGTCAGAACTTCCCGATCGCCCGCGCGCGTTTTGCGGGCAGGGTTATTCTGACCGCTGACTTGATGTTTATCGGGGCGATGTTGGGTATACTGTTTGCAAACCTGAGCGCAAAGATAAGCCAACCTTCAAAGATTCGAATTGTTACGCTTACCATGTTCTTCCTACTCTCCTTCTATCCCTTGTGGACATCCCAGCGCGTTGCAGAGGATATTTCTCTTTTTCAGCAACGCGCACAGGCGTGGGATGAGCGCGACGCGCTGATCCGATCGCTGAAAGCCGAGGGTGTGCAGGATGTGGTCGTTCCACGCCTGCCAATGGAAGTCATTCAGGATCTGCAAGACCGGCCTCGATTCCGACTCAACCGCTGTGCCTCGCTTCTCTACGGAGTGGATACCATCCTCGCCGTACAACCGGATGAATGATGATGACCGAAACCTCTCCCGCTCCCATCCTCGTCACCGGCGCGCACCGCAGTGGAACTACGTGGGCAGGCAGGATGCTTGCCCTCGACCCGCAGGTGGCTTACATCAGCGAGCCGCTGAACGTGTTGCATCGCCCCGGTGTTCTGGGCGCGAAAGTAAATCATTGGTATCAATATATCTGCGAGGAGAATGAAGCCGATCTTCTGCATGCCTTTCAGGAATTGCTCGATTATCGTTATCACACGTGGAGCGAGATCAAATCCATTCGCTCGGTGAAGGATTTCCTGCGCATGGGGCGCGACTTCAAGATCTTCTACGACGCGCTCGAACACGGACAGCGCGCCCTGCTCAAAGATCCCTTCGCCGTGTTCTCGATCCCGTGGTTTGCAAAGCGATTCAATTTCAAAGTGGTAATCACCGTGCGTCACCCCGCCGCGTTTGCGAGCAGTCTCAAACGCCTCGGTTGGAATTTCGATTTCAACCATCTGCTGGATCAACCCCTGTTGATGCGTGACCACCTCGAACCGTATCGCGGACAGATGCAAGCCGTCAAAGCGGACGACGTGATCGGGCAAGCCAGCCTGCTGTGGACGATGATCTACCGCTTCGTTCATACGACGTGCAAGTTGCATCCCGATTTCATCGCAGTTCGCCACGAAGACCTCTCGCGCGATCCTGTGACCAGTTTCCATACACTATACTCATCGCTTGGACTGGAGTTCTCGTCGCAAGTCGAGAAAAAGATCCTGAGTTCCAGCAGTTCCGAGAACCCGACTGAACTTTCGCAAGGCAAGACACATTCGGTCAAACTCGATAGCCGCGCCAACGTGGGCAATTGGAAAAAACGCCTCACCGAGGAAGAAATTGCCCGCGTGCATGAGATCACAGGCGACGCGTTGGAGTTGTTTTACCCGAAATGAACTCAACGCCGCTCGTTTCCATCATTACGCCCTCGTTCAACCAGGCGCGCTACATTGAAGCGACGATTCGATCGGTGCTGGCGCAGGATCATCCGCGCATCGAATACATCGTCGTGGACGGCGGCTCAACGGATGGGACGGTTGAGATCATCAAGAAATACGAAGGGCGAATCGCTTCATGGGTCAGCGAACCAGATAAAGGTCAGACCGACGCGATCAACAAAGGATTTGCGCGCGCGAAGGGTGACATCCTTGCATGGATCAATTCCGACGACACGTATGAACCGGGAGCAGTGAGCGCTGCGGTGAAATTTTTACAGGAACATCCCGCAGTGGGGATGGTTTACGGTGACTGTAATTTCATCAACGAAAGCGGACGCGTGATCGGCAAATTCAACTCGGCTCAAACCGACTTGCGCCTGCTCCGCCGTGGATACGTGCACATCCCCCAACAAACGATGTTCTTCCGCACGGACTTGTGGCGGCAGGTCGGTCCGCTCGACCCGTCGTTTTACTTCGCGATGGATTATGATCTGTGGACACGCATCGCGGCGCGTTCGCAGATACAATATGTGCCTCAGACGTGGGCAAACTTTCGATTGCACACTTCTGGCAAGACCATCGTTGCCGACGACCGTTGTTGGCCCGAAATGCTCCGCGTGCATTACCGCGACGGCGGCTCGTTCTTTTCGGTGATCGTGGCGAAATATTACATCCGCAGGTTGATCGCGCCGATCTGGAATTGGCGCAGAAGAAGAATGTTGAAAGATTCAACACAAAGGACACGAAGGACACAAAGTTAAAAGATTGGAGGCAAGACTGTTTACCAAAGGGTCGTAGCATTCACCTTCAAAATCTCAAATCTCCAGTCTCTACGTCTCCCTCCATCAATTACCATTTATCAATTACCATGAATCTCTTCTCTCCTCCCTCCCTCAATGACCTCATCCATCTCCTCAAAGCATGGAGGTTTTGGGTGTTGGGTGCAATCCTCGGCGCGGCGCTTGGCGCGGCTGTTTATTTTGTAATTCCACCTCCATATCAAGCGCGTGCCACTGTCGTCGTGGATTTCAACCTCGAACAGGCTTTGCCTCAAGATACGGACCGTCAGCACTTTTACTATCTCGAACGCGAGACACGAAAACTCGAAGAGATCGCGTGGTCAGATGAGTTAATGGATCAACTTTCAACCGAATTTGGAATGAACGTTGAAGAACTGCGCGGCGGAAAACTGGACCTGAGTCAACCTGCAGAGGGCGGCTGGCATTTCTATGCGGACGACAGCGATGCGAAACTGGCAAGTCAACTTGCCTCTGCGTGGGCGCAAAGCTTTGCCGAAGAAGCGGAACGAAGGGTCTCTTCCGGCGAATTGAACTCTTTTATTCAAATCGAAGTCACGCAAACGGCTGACTTGCCGGTAGAACGAAGAGAGCCGATGAGCAGTTACCTGTTGATGGGGGCGATTGGCTTGCTTGCCGTCAGCGCGTTTTGGGTTCTGTTCTTCAGTAAATCAAAATGAAATCCTCAAAGTTCTCTGCGGTCTCTGTGGCTGAGATCATGCGTTTCCTCTGGGGCGCGGCATTGTTCGCCCTGCCAGTCACCAGTTTTCGCTACTTTCCCGGCATGGGCGAAGGGACGTTCGTCCGCCCGCTGGCGTTTTACCCGATCGCGTTGCTTTTGCCGTTGTTGTTCATCCAATGGCTACGCGGCAAGACGACGTTTCCGCGCGCCGGGGCGTTGACCCCCCTCGTCGGGTTTGGACTCGCCGTCTTACTGGCTGTCAGTTTCGGCGCGTGGCTTGATCCGCTTCCGATGCGGGGACAGGAATACCTCGGGCGCGTCGTCCGCGCGTCGGCAACGCTTGTGATCGGACTGTCCTTTTTCATTGCCGCCGTGTGGATGAATCGAAACAACGACGATCTGAAATTTTCCGTGAGATGGATCCTTGCGGGCTTCATCCTGGATGTTGCTTGGAGCGGGGTGCAAGCGCTCGCGTTCTACACGCCCTTGCTCGAAAAGGTCACAGTGACGCATTGGCAACTTGCGTTCTCGATGCGCGAATTGGTGAAAACGAATCGAGTCTCCGGCATGGCATACGAACCCGCGTGGCTTGCGGGTCAGATCGCTACGGTCTATTTGCCGTGGCTGTTCGCTTCGCTGTTGACGGGCGTACGCGTCACACGCTTCAAGTGGCTGGAGGTCATCCTGTTGGGATTCGCCGCATTGCTCGTTCTCGCCACGTATTCGCGCGGCGGTTTGCTCACCGCTGGCGTGGCAACCGCGTTGACATTTTTACTCGTCGGACGCGCTGAGTTTCGCAACGCGTGGAAGTGGTTCACTTCTCAAAATTTATTTTTACGCTTTGGAGTTTTAATTCTTATTCTTGGCGCAGTGATCGGCTCCGGTGTATTCCTCACGCAAAAAGGATACATTGCCCGCCTGTTCGAATCGGACGCGGAAAGCGTAGAAGAGTTCGTCATCGAAAATTCAGCAGGCGCGCGCTCGGCGTATCTTGTCAGCGCGTTGGGCGCGTATGAGGAAAGCCCGGTGCTCGGTGTGGGCTTGGGTGCGAGCGGATTTTACATGTACGATCACCTGCCCGATTGGTCGCTGACGGTCGTTCCTGAGATCGCGCGGCAACTCAACCCCGAAAGCAGGTTGTACCCCAACCCGAAAAATATGTACGCGCGTTTGCTCGCCGAAACGGGATTGATCGGTTTCGTTCTTTTTATCGCGTTTCAGTTTTCACTTCTTGGTGATGCGTTGACCGTCCTACGCAACTCGTCTCCGTTGGCGCGCTATCTCGGCATCGCTGGTTTATTTTCATGGATCGCCATCGCCATTTACAACGTCACGCAAGATTCGTTCGCCACGCCGAATTTGTGGATCAACCTTGGCATACTCGCTGGTGTGACGGCGGTTGGGATACAATCTGCCCTCACCCCCAACCCCTCTCCCAGCGGGAGAGGGGAGCAGGAGCCATCGTGATCGTCCTTTCTGTCGGTATGCCGCGCGCGGGTTCGGGCTGGCACTACAACCTCATCCACGACCTGATGAAAACGACGGGCTGTGCCGACGCGCGCGACATCCGTGAAAAATACCGCCTGCAAAAAATTCTCACCGAGGTCAATTGCAACATCGGAGTGTTATCCCCGCGGCGGCTGGGAATGGTGGCGCTCCCCGCGTTGATGGGGAACACGTTCGTCATCAAGGCACACGCCGGTCCGACTTCGACCAGCCGCCTCTTACAACGGGTCGGCTTGCTTCGCATCACCTACATTTACCGCGACCCGCGCGACGCGATGCTCTCCGCGTTCGACTACGGTCAACGCGCCTTGCAAAAAGGACGACCCAACGCGTTCTCGCATCTCACCGATTTCGACAAGAGCCTCGCCTTCATCATGGACTACGTCCGCATTTGGCAGAAGTGGACGAGGGAAAAGAATGTGCTGATCGCGCGTTACGAAGACCTGCTCACGCACTACGACGCCGAAGCCGCGCGTCTGGTCGAGTTCCTCCGCCTACGGGCAGACCAGCCCGAAGTTCAAAAAGTGACCGATGCGTTCCGTCCCGAAAAAGGCGAGGGGCAACAAGGCTTGCATTTCTTCAAGGGGCGAATCGGCCGCTTCCGCGAATCCTATTCTGACGAACAGCAGGCGGTCTTGAAGGAAAAAATGGGCGTGGTTCTCGCGCGCATGGGGTATGAGGTGTAATTTGGTGTCGAAGTGCCAACCTGCACACTTCGAATGGCGGGATCACATTTCGCCCCACGATGCTTTGTAGTCCGTTAACCACCTGTAACCTCGGGCGGAAATTGCATCCCGTATTTTCGGGTATCATTGGAAATCATGCGAAGGTTTGAGACTCCCTACGTTGCGGACTGGTTTGCCGTATCCATGCGCTGGATCGTGCTGGTGGGAATCATCATCTCGCTGGGGTTGCGGGGCGAGGTGAACGCGGTTTCGCTGACGGTGCCCGCGCTGATGTTGTTGTGGAACGGGGTAATGAGCATTCTCGCGGGTTTGAGCATTCGCATTCGATATCACCGTTATATTTCGTTGGCGGTGGACTTTGTGCTCGCGGCGGTCTTCTTCTGGTTGCAAGGCGGATTGGTGAGCGCCTCGGCATGGATCGCGTTGTACCCGATCCTGACAGGGGCGGTGTACTTCGAAGCGTGGGGCGCGCTTGCCATCGGCGGCGGTTTCGCGCTCTGGCAGGTGCTCGTTTCGCGCGATGCGCTTGCCAACGGTTTGACATTAAATTCTTCGAGCGGATTGTCCCTCACCCTGCTGTTCACGCTCGTCAGCGCGTTGGGCGGGCGCTTCTTGATGCGTTGGTTACGCAACTCACGTCGCAACCGTCTCGACGCGGAGGAACGCCGCCGCAACATGGAAAGCGAACGCCTGCGCGCCATTTATGAATTGACCTCCACGTTGACCGCGACGCTCAGTTACAAGCGCGTGCTCGACTCCGCCCTCGACCTTGGTTACATGGCGTTGAATCCCACCGCCGACCCAGAGGAGCCCGAACTCGACGAACGACTGGTGAGCGTGGTCTATTTATTCCGGGGGAACGAACTGCGTGTGGGTTCGGCGCGGCGCTTCACGAACGCGGACATGCGCGTCAATCTGCGCGGCAACGAGGGCATTCTCAAAAAGATATTCGATGACGGCGAACCGTTCCTCTCCACGGACGTGGGATACGATCCCGAACTGGGACGCATCGTCGCCCTCCGTTCATGCACCTCGGCGTACTGCTTCCCCCTGCGCAGTGGATTCAACGTGTACGGGGCGATGCTGTTCGCCCACCCCGACCCGACCTACTTCACGCCCGAACGACGCGGTCTGCTCGATATCATCGGCAGGCAGGCGGTGATCGCGGTGCAGAACGCGCGGCTGTATCAAGACCTCGGGGAGGAGAAGGAACGCATGATCGAAGTGCAGGAGGAGACGCGCAAGAAATTGGCGCGCGACCTGCACGATGGACCGACCCAATCAGTGGCGGCGATGGCGATGCGCATCAATCTCGCACGGCGCATGATGACGAAGAACGTGGGTGACGCGACCGACGAGCTGGTGAAGATTGAGGAACTGGCGCACCGCACCACGAAGGAGATCCGTCACATGTTGTTCACGCTTCGTCCGTTGATCCTTGAATCGCAAGGTCTCACCGCCGCGCTCGGGGCGATGGCGGAAAAGATGCGCGAGACGTTCGGGCAGAATGTGGTCATCAACGTGGATGAGTCGGTGCTGGAAAATATGGAAATGGGCAAACAGGGCGTCATTTTCTACATCATCGAAGAAGCGACAAACAACGCCCGCAAACATGCCAACGCCGGGCACATCTGGGTGCGGTTGAGACCGTTCGAGGCGAATATCGCCTTGCTGGAGATCGAGGACGATGGCTTGGGCTTCGACGTGGAGGCGGTGAACAAATCGTACGACAAGCGCGGCAGTCTGGGCATGGTCAACCTGCGCGAACGCACGGAACTGGTCAACGGCTTGCTCAACATTGATTCCGCGCCGGGAAAAGGCACGCGGGTGCAGGTGTACATTCCGCTCACCGAGGAAGCCGCGGATCGTTTACATCATGCAAAGAGGTGATTCTCAATTCAGCTCAAGCTCATGTTCAACTGCTTCATAATGGGGAATACGGTCATGCCTGTGCTCTCCAAACCGCAGAGGCATAAAGAGTGTTGCAAGTGAAGAACATAATAAAAATCCTCTTAATACTTCTATTAATAGTTGCATTTTCCTGTGTCTTTAATGTATGGGCAGAGAATTCGCCCCGTTTTGGTGATTACCGTGCGATCCATGATCGTGACTCAGAAAATGATTTAGCATTTGCATTTGCAACAGCACTCCGGATAAATCATCCTGAGGCCTATGAAATGATTGACCCAAATCTAATACCGCGTCTTGATGAATGGATGAATTCACATGAGAGCAAGAACTGTATCATTGCTGCGGATTATGGTTTTGTTAGCGATGGCTCGAATATAGGAAAAATGATTAGATTTGGCTGTTCTATTGAGACATCTTACTTGTCTTTTGAAGTTGACGATATAGTCATCAGGGATTTGAAAGTGATTGATTGGGGAATAGTAAGAGAAGGGAACTGATTACAGAATATCAACCTGCTTTAGCGATCAACTCTTTCAACTTCTCTTTTGCCTTCATCACCGCCTTTGCCCTGTGGCTGAGGTGGTTTTTTTCTTCCATGCTGAGTTCTGCCATAGTCTTGCCTAATTCGGGGAAGAGGAAGATGGGATCGTAGCCGAATCCGCCTGTGCCGCGTTCTTCGGGGATGATTTCGCCTTCGCAAATCCCTTCCTCATTTGTCACTCTGAGTGAGCCGCTTTGTGGCGAGCGAAGAGTCTCCTCACGGGTAGAGAGACCCTTCGCCCCTTCGGGGCTCAGGGTGACATGACTGGGGAGGGCGATTGCAATCGTGGCTTTGAAGCGCGCGGTCCATGGGCGGGGGAATTTTTGCAAGTTGTGGATGAGTAATTTGCGCCGTTCAGCGTAGGTTAGTTTAATCCCATCAGTGGAGCCATAACGCGCGGAGTGCAAGCCGGGCGCGCCATCGAGCGCGTCGACCTCCAAGCCTGAATCATCGGCAAGTGAGATCAGTCCGCTGGCTTGGGTGAAGGCGAGGGCTTTCTTCGCCGCGTTCTCGGCATAGGTGAGTCCGTCTTCGACGACATCGATGTCAAGGTGGATATCCGCTGGCGTGACGAGTTGAAAGTTCAAATCTTTCAGCAGGTCTTGCAGTTCTTCGATCTTGTCTTTGTTGTTGGTCGCGAGGAGTAGGGAGGGCATGACAATTGGAAAAATAGAGAATTAGAGATTAGAGACTGGAGATAGACTTTGCTGATTTGCTCTTTTGTTGATTTGTTCGATCGCCCATTGTGCATGTTCGCGAATCATGGGTTCTTCATCGTTAAGCGCGTTTTGCAGAACGGGGAGGTTGTGCATGTCACCTGTGTTGCCTAAAGCCACGGCAACATTTCGCAGGTAGCCGCGTCGCTTGGCGCGCGCGACGGGGGTCCGTTTGAAGCGTTGGTTAAAAGTCTCACGCGTGAGAGTCAATTCGCCCGTCAGAGGAGGAAGCGTCGTGAGCGAAGTCGAAGGATCATTTGCAAAAGCAGGGTCGCCTTCGGGGGCGAATCGATTCCACGGGCAGACTATCTGGCAGATGTCGCATCCGAAAACCCAACCGCCGATCTTCTCGCGCAGTTCAAGCGGGATGTCATCTTTGAGTTCGATCGTGAGATACGAGATGCAGCGCGTTGCATCGAGGGTGCGGTTCGGCAAAATGCATTCGGTGGGGCAGGCGGTAATGCAACGCGTACACGTGCCGCAATGATCGGTGACGAATGGCGGATCGGGTTCGAGTTCGAGGTCGAGAAAAATTTCGGAGATGAAAAAATACGAACCTTGTTTCGGATTGATCAGGCAGGTGTTCTTGCCGATCCAACCGATGCCGGCGCGCTGGGCAAGGTCGCGCTCAAGAATGGGACCGGTGTCTGTGTAGTAGCGATTCTTTATCGGACGTCCGACCTGCTCCTCGATGAAGCCGACGAGTTCCTCCATCCGCGCGGGGAGGACGGTGTGATAATCCTCGCCGCGCGCGTAGGAGGCGATATGTGGATTGGATTTCTCCCTCACCCCTAGCCCCTCTCCCGCTGGGAGAGGGGACC
>CAZQES010000010.1:0-16311 GCA_964591425.1 uncultured Anaerolinea sp. | reverse complement strand
GTAGCCAAAACTAAAATGGATTTACATTCCGGGAGGATTTCGCGCGGATCGGCGCGGCGGGCGCGGGCTTTTCCTGTCGCGAGATACTTCATATCGCCATGATAGCCTTGCGCGAGCCAGTGTTCGAATGTGGAGTAATGCGCGGGTGGGTGAGGAGTCGTCACGCCAGCCAGGATGAATCCCAGCTGGCGTGCTTTGTCTTTGACGATCTCTTTGAGACTTTGGGTCACAAGTTATTGCACGATGATCTTCACATAGATGGCAGCCGGAAAGGTAAATCCCTGCGGATTTCTCATGGTCCACGTACTTACGTACACGCCGGTCTCAGCGGGCGCTTTGAACTGAATGGAAATTTCCACTTCCTGCCCCGGCTGAACGACTTCGGTGAGCGCGATGAATTGACCGTCCATGTCGTCTCCGGTCCCGGTAAAGGCGAGCACGTATCCAGCGCCCCATGGACATGTGCCGTCGTTTTTGACTCGCCATGTCTTGATGAAATCCTGTCCGGGGGTCATGACGGTATTATCGGGAATGTTCACATCCACGGTTAGGGGGTCGTAACTGAGTACATCGCACAGACCTTCATCGGTTCCCGTAGTGGCTTGGACAACCTCTTCCGGCGTGGCAGTCGCTGTCTCTTCGGGTGAAACGGGGGGTTCGGTCGGCTCATCGGCGGAAACGGTCGGTGTGAAAGCCGCCGCGGTGAGAGTGAACTGTGCGATCACCGTGCTCGCCGCCGAAGTGCGCACTGCCGCGACATCCGGCGTCGGCTCTGAGGGCGTGGCTTGCCCTCCGCACGCCGCGAGCAAGAATGCAATAAGAATGGTCGAAAGGATCGTTTTGGTTTTCATGCCGCCTCCATTCTGCGTTGATTTATTTCTTCACCGTGAAATACACCGAAAGATAGGTGCCGAAGTAATATCCCTTATCGTTTCTCATGCGCCAGTGTCCTTGATAATCGCCCGGGGCAAGGGGAGCGGTCAACTTGATGGAAAGATTGACTGCTTCACCCGGCGCCACCCAATCGTCGGTCTTCTTGAATTGGAAATCATAGGGGTCGATCGCCCGGTCACCGCCGATGAAAACGAGAGTGAACCCATCATCCCAGGTACAGTTGCCTGTATTTCTAATTTTCCATGTTTTTACGAAGTCTTCGCCGGGCTTGAAAACGGTTCCGTCCGGCACGGTGATATCGCCCTCGAACACATTGTTACTGCATTCATCTCCAAGAGCGGCGGTTGCTCCAGCCAACGTGGGCGAAGCGAGCGCTGTAAACCCCGGAAGCGGGGTTGCGTTAAATGAAATCGTTGGTATTCCGCTCGTGGTCGGCAATACGATCGCAGTGGATATGGCTTCCACGGTATTCGTCGGCGCTGTTGTAGCGGATGGAACTGCCAGCGCAGTCGCGGTCATTTGGCTGGAAAGCTGTGCGACGGTTGTGCCTACGATCGAAGTGTTGATGGCATTGAGATCCTGCGTAGGGGCGGGTGTTGCGCCAAAATTACAACCTGAGAAGATCAAGGAAACGCCGAACAAGACAGGCATAAACCTACGCATTGAATTTCGAACACGCATGAGGTTACCTCCGTGGAACGCGGTCAAGTGAATGTGCTGAAAATACGAGAGGATCGTTCGTATTTCCGACATCATTATATCGCAATTGCCTTTGCTGGTTACGGCGTTGAAGTCGGTGTAACTGTCGGCGTCTCGGTGGAGGTAGCGGTCGCTGTGGTCGTCGGCGTGACCGTTTCGGTGGGGGTGGCGGTCGAAGTGGCTGTGACCGTCGCGGTCTGCGTGAGAGTCGGGGTCAACGTCGAAGTAGCGGGGTCCGAACTTTGCCGCGTGATTCGCGGGTTCACCCACAGGGCAAAATCATCCCTCGAGTTGCCGTTTGCCAGCACGGTCAAAATGAATCTTACTTTTTCGCCTCGCAGCGCGCTCAGGTCGATACTGACCGGGTAATAAAGCCCTTCGGACACCTCCTGCCATTGCGCGAGCGTTTTGATCTCGCCTCCGCCGATCTGGTATTGCAGGCGGAAGATCACGTTGCAATCCGATGCGTCGCGCTGACAGCCGATCAAGGCCTGAAAGCGATCGCCGTTCTTCACATTGAAACCGGGAAACTTTCCGGTGATCTCGCCTGTGCCAGATTTGTTGGGGTAGGTGAGCAGTGCGTCGCCGCGCGCCACCCCGTCTTCCATTTTCGGCGAGTTGAGCGCCCGCACAAAACCGCGATCATCGCCTTGTGAACCGGGGCAGGATAAGTTATTCGTTTGACTTCGCCAAACGGCATCGCAATAGTTGGTCACAAAGTCGTACACCGCCAGCGTGTAACCGCTGACATTCACATCCACATAAAAATTGGAGTCGCTGTTCGTGCCAACGCCGAAGAGAACACCCGACGAATTGCGCAGTTTCCAATTTCCGCGATAACGACCATCTGCACCCGGCGCAGTGAGATTGATGGCAAGGTCCACGGTCTGACCGGGGGCAACCTGCACCGGCAGTGACACGGAGTTCGCCGCCCCGAATTTTTCACCGCTCACGTACACGATCGCATACGAGGTGCTCCACGTGCAAGTGCCGACGTTCTTGAAACGCCATATTTTCGTGAAATTACTTCCCCGTCCGACCACCGCGCCGTCGGGAAATGTCACATCGGTGACAAATGCCGCCGCGTCACATTTTGTAACGGGCTGGATCGGCGGTACGCTGGTGAACGTGCTGAAAGCGGTAACGCTCGCGGTCGGGAATGAAAGTGTGGTTGTGACCACCGGTCCCGCCGTAGATGAAGTTGCCACCTGCGTCGACATTGCGCCGAGCGTTTCCGCGGCAGACGTGTATAAGGCATTGAGAGTTTCTGCGGGTTGGGGGGAGCCAGCCGAGAACGGTCCGCACGCAAGGATCGTCGCCAGAACGAGGACGGGCAATAAGAACTTTTTGAGAGATCCGGGAATCATAAGCGCCTCCAATGAATGTTCGACAAATTCTTAAACGATGGATGAGGCTGGCGGGTTCCCAAAAAGAAGCCGAAGCAGTGAAACTGCTTCGGCTTCCGGCAAAACGGTCACGGACATTCGTTCTGGAACACGGCTTTGTCGAACTCGATGTATTCGGGCCACACGACGATGATCTGCATCCACCTGTCGTTGGGACTGTTTCCCTTACCCACCATCCAGGTGCGGGAGATCGTCTTCGACCCGGCGGCATCAAAGACCATGTTCTTCACGCCGCTCTCGTTCCCATCTTTTTGCTGCCAGAAATAGTTAAAATCGTACGCCGCATTCGTTGTGATCGTGGCGTACACCGTGTACAAAACGTTTGCAGGACAGCCCGTCGGGGGGTCACGGACAATATCATACGTGACGCTCAGGATGCCAGCCTCTTGCGGCGGGCGCTTATCCACTTGAATGGAGGCATAAAACGCCTGGCTGTATTGTCCCACACCGAAAACGGCATTCCACGGAGTTTGCAAGCGCCAGTAACCGGTAAAGAAACCTTCGGTGGAAGGCGAAATTAACAGCACGCTGATAGGAATATCGTCGCCCGGGGGGACGGTTTCCGGCAAATTGTAGTATGTTGCACCACCCAGGATATCCCCGCTCCAAAATATTAATTTGTACGAGGGATCCCACGTGCAAGTCCCGTCATTCCGAATCGTCCATGTTTTGGTAAATTGAGTGTCCGGCTTGAACACTGCGCGATCGGGCGGGTATTCATCGACCAGCGTCGCATGGATGCAATCCAGATCGGAAGGCGCCGAAACGAGCGTGGGTCCTACGGTAGGCGTATCAACAACAGCCGGTGTCAGTGTCGGTGGGAGAGTGGGGAGCGGAGGTTGCGGAGTGCTTGTCGAAAAATCCTGTTGTTCCGCCTGCACCGTCTGCGCGACCGCGGTCGAGATGATCGATTCATTCTGTGCGGTAGGCGCGCAGGACGCCGCGAACACGGCAAGGCACACCATCACGAATGAAAATTTTTGCGTACGAAACTTGAACATTCAATCTTCCTTTCCTTATTTGGTGAATCAATAGAAAAGATTATACCTGTGATGAAAAGCGCCCGACTGAATTCGCCGGGCGCTCTCACTTTTTATTCATCTATGGACAACTGAAGTTTGCCCGACCGAATTGCTGGTTATTGGGGTCGTCTATGTAAATGTCCATCCAGAATGAGGTTGCGGGCAGAGAAGCCGACCAGGTGGTGGACACCGATTGGGTGCCTGCCGCCGTAAACACGATGGGTGGACGCGTCACCGTATCGATCGCGCCGTCACTGCGGATCCATTTGTAGGTAACCTCACCGGCGCCGTTCGTTGTAACGTTTGCAGTGATCGTGAAGTTCCCGCAACTGCCGCTCACCGAAAAAGTAACGCTGGTGACGGCGAACACTCCGCCGGAGGTTCCGCCCACTTTGATCTCCACAAAAAATGATTTCCCTTGTTGCGCGCCGCCCTGCACGGGGATCAGCACGCCGCTGGCGTTGCGGATACGCCAGTAACCGCGATACGTTCCGTTCGAAGAGGGGGCTTTCAAATTCACCGAAACGTCCACTTCCTGCCCGGGTCCAACCGTACCGATGGCGATCGGTGAAACTCCGCTCATCGCGTCGCCGCTATCGAAGACCAATGCATAACCCGTCCACGTACAGGTGCCGATGTTCTTCAAGCGCCAAGTTTTGGTGAACGTATCGCCCGCGCTGAAGTTCGTCCCGTCTGGGATGGTCACATCCTTACCGAATTGCGCGAGATCGCAATTCGGCGTGGCGGAGGGAAGAGAAGTTGAAGTGGCAAGTGCCGATGTGGGTGGGGAGGCAAACGTATTCGTGGGTTGAATCGCCGGCAGGGTCGGCGTGTTAAATGGCGTGGCTTGATTCAACAACGCTTGCACCGTGAGCGCGGCGTTCGTCGCGACGGCATTGGGTTCATCTGTGGCAGGCGCGTTCGAAGGCAGGTTGCATCCGGAAAGGATCAACAGGATCGCAAAAAGAATACTTGAAATAAATTTTACTCTGGACATGTGTTTCACCTCATCGTCTCCGTCAATTGTACACGAATACAGACGGACAGAAACTCCCCTTTGTTCCTAACATTTTTCTCGAGTTCCGCTTCAAGATTCCCCTCAGGCTGGTTCGTGCACCCCAGCCATTAACAAGCCCAACCGTTCGCGCGTGGCGTCTTTTCGATCAACCGTCGTAACGATCTCGCCGCGGTACATCACCGCGATGCGATCCGAGAGCGACATGATCTCATCCAATTCCGCAGAGACCAACAACACCGCCACACCGCGGTCGCGCATGTTGATGATCTCCTTGTGGATGTATTCGATGGAGCCGACATCCAAACCGCGCGTGGGTTGAGAGGCGATCACCAGTTTCACCGGGCGGCTTAATTCGCGCGCCACGATCACCTTCTGTTGATTCCCGCCCGAAAGTTTTCCCGCCGACGTGAATGCCGAAGGCGTGCGCACAACATAGGCACTGATCAGTTTTTGTGCGTTGGCATCCACTTCCTTTTGTTGGATGACCACACCTTTCGAGAATCGCGGCTGATAGTAATCGCATAACACCATGTTATCTGCCACGGTATAGGAAAGTACCAGCCCATGCCTTTGCCGGTCTTCCGGGATATGCGCCAAGCCCGTTTCGGTAATCGGACGCGGCGGCTTACCCGTCAAATCCTTGCCGGATAATGTGAAGTGTCCACTTTCGATATGACGTAAACCCGTCAGCGCTTCGGCTAATTCGGTTTGCCCATTGCCCTGCACACCGGCGATGCCCAGTACCTCGCCCGCGCGCACCGTGAACGAAACGCCTCGCACCGATTCAAGCCCGCGCACATCCTTGACGTGCAGTCCCTCCACTACCAAAACATCCTCTTTGGGCTCGGCTGGCTTTTTCTGAACGGTGAGAATGACCTCGCGTCCCACCATCATCGATGCAAGTTTCTGCTCATTCGTATCTTTTGGAACCGTGGTTCCGACCACGCGGCCGGCGCGCATGACCGTGATCCGGTCTGCAACCGCGAGCACTTCCTTTAACTTGTGAGTAATGAAAATGATCGAAACGCCCTCTTTCGTCAATTCGCGCATGATGACAAACAGATCCTCCGCCTCCTGCGGGGTCAACACCGCGGTAGGTTCGTCGAGGATGAGAATATTTGCCTTGCGATACAAAGCCTTGACGATCTCGACGCGTTGCTGAACGCCCACGGGTAGATCGCCCACAATGGCGTCGGGATCGACATCCAGTCCGTATTGATGCGAGAGGTCCCTCACTTTTTGCGCGACCTCCTTGCGATCCAGTTTGACGAGCGGCGCTTCGTTCGGTGAGGCGCGATGATCCGTTTCCGCGCCGAGCATGATGTTCTCCGTCACCGTGAAAACGGGGATGAGCATGAAGTGCTGATGCACCATGCCGATGCCGTGATGGATCGCGTCGCGCGACGAGTTCAACTGCATCTGGCTTCCCTCGACCGTCACCTGGCCTTCATCCGGCTTGTACAACCCGTAGAGGATGTTCATCAACGTGGATTTGCCTGCGCCGTTTTCACCGAGCAGGGCATGGATCTCGCCGCGGTGCAGGTCGAACTCCACGTGGTCGTTGGCGAGCACGCCGGGAAATCGTTTGGTGATGCCTTTCGCTTCGAGGACGACTTCGTTGTTTGTCATGTTATTTCTCGTACGGCACGCCGTCTGCCGCGGGCGGTGTGGTGCGACCGATGATGCCGGTCAGGATGATCATGGTCAGGATGTAGGGAATCAGACCCACAACATAGGATTGTTGCAGAAACGCCCATTCGGGTGGAATCACATCGCGGAATAATTGCATCTTGATCTGTAATGCTTGTGATGCGCCAAACAACAGCGACGCCACCCACGCGCCGATGGGCGACCAGTTACCAAAGATCATCGCGGCAAGTGAAATGAAGCCACGTCCGTTGGTGAGCAGGGGTTCGAAGGAGGGAACCGATTCGATCGTGAAATACGCGCCAGCCAACCCGGCGAGCGCGCCGCCGATCAAAACATTGGCATAGCGCATTCGTATGACGTTGATGCCGACCGTATCCGCGGCTTTGGGGTGTTCGCCTACCGCGCGTGTCCGCAACCCCCAGCGCGTATTGAACAGCACGTAATGCGAAACGAACACAAGAACGATCGCGGTGATGGCGATCGGGCGCTGGTCGAGCACCGAATTGATCGCCCTAACGATTTCGGTGCAGTTCGCCGAACCTCCACAGATCGGGGTGAAGAGCTCCGTCAGCGGAACGTGAATGTTCAAAAGATTGCCCGGCGAGTTAGGAATCTGCCCGCCGAATGCGCTCCCTTTGCCGAAGAAAAGTTGACGGTTCAGAAATCCGGTCAAGCCTACGGCGAGGATGTTGATGACAGTCCCGCCGATGATCTGGTCAACTTTGTAGGTGATGGAAAGCACGGCATGGAGCAACCCCATCAACGCCCCGGCGAGAATCGCGGTCAGGAGCCCGGTGAGAATGCTGGGCCACTTATCAAAGCCGAAGACGTGGTACATGTAGATCGCGCCCAACCAGCCAAAAAAAGCGGCGGCTAACATCATGCCTTCGATGCCGATGTTGACCACGCCGGCTCGTTCGCAAAATACCCCGGAGAGCGCGCCGAGTACCAGCGGCGTGGCGACGGCGATGGTTGTCGCAAGCATACTCGTGACCGTGAGAATCGGCGCCGATTTCGTGATGCCGACCATGACCACCGCGCCGAAAAGTACAACAATGATGAGGAAAATAAAAGCGAATCGCCTCCAGTCCATGATATCTCCTAGCCTCCCCAGCCGCGGGTGAGCACGACCCGCTCACCCTGTGATTTGATTCGATAGATATAGCGGATGATCGCGTCCGCCGCGACGAAGAGCAGGATTAATGCCTGCAACATGGAGATCAGGTCAACGGGCATTTGCGTGAGGAATTGCATGCGCGTGGCTCCGTTGCGCATGGCGGCAAATAAAATGGAAGCAAGCACAACGCCAAGCGGATGCGATTTGCCCAACAGGGCGATGGCGATGGCATCAAAGCCGTAGCCGATGGAAAACCCGAGTTCATGCCGATAGTTCAACCCGGTTACTTCGAATGTCCCTGCCAAACCCGCCAAAAGACCGGAGAGAGCCATGGTGAGGATGATGATGCGTTTCACATTCATGCCCGCGTATTTGGCTGCATCGGGATTGGAGCCCACCGTGCGTATTTCAAATCCCAGCGTGGTTTTGTTGAGCATCCACCAGACGATATATGCCGCAAGCAGAGAGAGAACAAAACCCCAGTGGACGCGCAACCCATCAAAAATGGGGGCGATGTGCGCGCTTTCCGCGATCAAGGGCGTACGAGCGATCACGTTATTCGGGTTGGGATCCTTCATGGGACCGTTGAGCAGAAATGAAATCGAATTGAGGGCGATGTAATTCATCATGATGGTGTTGATGACTTCGTGTCCCCCGGTGTATGCCTTAAGATAACCGACGATGGCCGCCCAGAATGCCCCCATGGCGGCGCCAACAATGATGACGAGCGGAAGATGAACCGCCGCCGGCAGGTCAAAGCCAAGCCATTCCGGCAAGGCATAACCGATCAGTGCGGCTGTCGTCGCGCCGAGAGCGAGCTGTCCTTCCGCGCCGATGTTGAACAGACCTCCCTTGAATGCCAGCGCAACCGCGAGACCTGCAAAGATATAAGGGGTCGCCCAAACTGCCGTTTCGCTAATCGCGTTTGCCGAACCGAACGATCCCTGTAACAAGCCATAATACGCTAAAAATGGATTCCCTCCCACGCTGACGATGATGATTCCGCCCAGAATCACTGCGGTGAAAATAGATAAGGTTGGAATTAGTAATGCATCCAGCGCCGACCGTGCAAAGCCTTTAGCGACCAAGCCTGATTGTGTCTCTGCCTGCATGGGGTCTCCAGTTCAGACGTGATGGTTGCCGAATTATATCAACAAAAAACGAACAAAAAGGGAAAGAGGCACAGCCTCTTTCCCTTTTACGAACACGGGAAGTTCTTGCTTACGGCTTGACCGGAGGAACGTTGGTCACAACCGCGCCGCTGAGCAGATCCGCATTCAATTTTTCCATCGCGGCTTTCACTTCGGCGGGAACTTCGGCATCCAGATCGTGATAAGGAGCGTAACCAGCGTCGCCGGTCACGTTACCGTTCACAAAAGTACCATCCTGGACAGCCTTGATCAAGTCGAACACGCCCGGAACGATGAGCTTCATCGCGCTGGAGAGCATGCGCGGGGCGGCTTCGGGCAGGGTGAAGTACTGGTCGGTGTCAACGCCGATGGCGTACGCGCCGGCTTGCGCAGCCGCAGTGATCGCGCCGTTACCGGTGATACCGCCGCAGCCGAAGATCGCGTCTGCGCCTTGATCCATCATGGACTGGGCAGTCTGCGCACCCCACTCAGGATCGGTGAAGGTCTTATCGAAGCCCACATCGCTGTGGTACACAACGAACACTTCGGTCGTTGTGCCGTTCATTCCGTCGGCATACGCGGCGCCGGCTTTGTAGCCTTCACCGAAGCGCCAAACGGGAGGAACCACATCGGTGCCGCACACGGCGCCGATCTTGTGGCTTTCGCTCATCATCGCGGCAAGCGCGCCGACAAGGAAGCCAGCCTGATCTTCGGGGAAGCCGAGACCGGCAACATTCGGTACATCGTTGCTGGTATCGTCATCGAACTGCCACGCCTGGAACTGGTCCACGCCGATGAACTTGATGTTCGGGTATTTCGCGGCGGCGGCAATGGTGGCATCGCCGAGGGCAAAACCGACGGTCACGATCACATCATAGCCGGCATCGCCAAAGGTCGAAATGTTCTTGTCGTAATCCTTGGCATCCACGGTTTCGATGTATTGGACCACCGCGCCCAATTCAGCCTCCGCCCGTTGCACGCCTTCCCATGCAGACTGGTTGAAGGACTTGTCGTTAATTTTGCCGACGTCCGTGACCAAGCCTACGCAGAAGGTTTCTGCGTCCGCGCAATTCGGTTCTGCCGGGGCGCATGCGGGCAGAATCATGGCGGCGACCAACAGCACCGCAAGCAAACCATACAGCTTCTTCATAGTTCTTCTCCTCTTTGGAATTTTATAAGGGTTATCGCAAACCCTTTTTCGGCATAAGTATACAATTACTTGAACCATTCGACAAGACGGGTGTTAACGCCCTCACGAAGGGATGCCCCTCGTTCCTTCGCCGGGGTAGCCTGATTCGTCTATTCAAACTATCGCCTCCCCCCGGCGGACTCCCAGCATCAACCACAGTGCGACCGTCATGAACACCGGCGCAATGATCATGATCACGTTATAGTTATTGTTGGCGAGTTGCACCGCCCACCCGTTCAAATTTGGACCTGCAATTGCCGATAACGTGGAAAATAAATAATATAACCCGGTGAATGTGCCGATCCGCGCCGCGCCGGTCAAGTCCACCACCATCGGCAGGGAATTGATGTTGACGAATGACCAGCCAATCCCGCCGACGATCAGCAACACGCCGGCGAGGGTCAACATGCGCACGCCTCCCTCTTCAAGCGGAATGCCAACCACCGGAAGAGGCGCGATACCGGTCAACAGCGCGCTGGCGGGCGTGAGATACAACAAGATCAACATGAAGATCAACATCATCAACCCGATCGTGATCGTCGTTCTGCGCCCGATGCGCCGCGCGAGAAAACCGGATGGGATGGCGAACAACACAAAGAACAACGGCAGCACCGACAAGAGCGTTGCGCTGTCCCCAACTTCCAGCCCCAGACGGTTTCTGGCGTACAGTGTGAAAAAAGTTTCCAGGGCTGAATAGCCGACGAACCAGAAAAATATGGCAAACAGCAGGCGCAATCCGCTTTTGTCTTCGTCGTTGAGCACTTCACGCAGACTTGCCAGCATCCCCGGTTGTTGTTCCGCTTGCTCGTACTCTTTGGGTTCTTCGATGAACAAGTAAACGATCAACGCGGAAACCAACACCAGCGCCGAGCCAAGCCAGAATGGGAAATTGGGGCTCATCTTGTATAACAAGCCTCCGGCTTGCAAAGCGATGATCGAGCCGATCCCGCCCATGAAGTTGATGATGCCATTCGCTTGCGAACGGAACGCGGAAGGAGTGATGTCTGGCATCAATGCAACGACAGGTGTCCGCCACAACGCCGCGCTCAACAACGTGGTGCTGGTGCAAGCCACAAAGATCGGAATGATCGACGCGAGCGGAATCAGACCGAATGCCAGCGCCGTGATCGGCGCGCCGATGATGATGAAGGGAATGCGGCGCCCGAGCGGCGTTTTCAACCGATCCGACCACGCGCCGACCGGCGGTTGGATGAACAACGCCGCGATGTTATCCAGCGTCATGAAGAAGCCGATGAAGGCTGGCGCGATATCGAATTTCTCGGAAAGGAAGATGGGGACGAATGCGTTGTACACACCCCACACCACGCTCACACCGAAAAATCCGAAACCGAGCAGGAAGGTCTTGCCGTAGTTGAGTCGCGATGACATGTATGCCTCCGTTTAAAAATTACTGCGTATTGCGTACTTCGAAGTACGCAATACGCAGTACGAATTATTCATGCCCAATGCTCTTCAAGAATTCCAAGTCCGCTTCTGTTAATCTTGCCTGCTCCAGCATGTCCGGGCGTTTGTTGAAGGTTCGAAGCAATGCCTGTTCCCTCCGCCACTGATCGATCTTGGCGTGATTGCCGCTTTGCAAAACGTCCGGCACTTTCCAGCCGCGGAACTCCGCCGGTTTGGTGTAATGCGGATATTCCAACAAGCCCATGGAATGCGAGTCGTCTTCTGCGCCGGTGGGGTCGCCAAGCACGCCGGGGATGAGCCGCGAAACGGCATCAATCAGGATCATGGCAGGGAGTTCTCCGCCAGTTAGCACGTAATCACCAACCGAGATTTCATCCGTGACGAGATGCTCGCGGATTCGTTCATCCACGCCTTCGTAGCGTCCGCAGAGGAGGGCGAGGCGTTCATGCCGGGATAATTCTTCGGCAACGCGCTGGGTGAAGACGCGTCCCTGCGGGGTAAGCAGAATGATGGGAACAGGCTGTCCCGTGGTTTGAAGCGGAGCGTGTCCCATTACTGATTCGACCGCCTCGAAGACCGGCTCCGGCTTCATCACCATCCCTCCGCCGCCGCCGTACGGTGTATCATCCGTAACGTGATGTTTATCGTGTGTGTACTCGCGGATGTTGTGCACGCGCACATCGATCAATCCCCGTTCGCTCGCGCGCTTGAGAATGCTGGATGCGAAATAGGGAGGAAATACTTCGGGGAGAAGTGTGAAAACTTCGAACTTCATGCGGGGATTTTATCATCCTCTTTCGTCTTTCCTCTTTCCACTTTCTTGATTCATCTGCACTTACCGCTCCTTAATGCCCCTTTATCTTTTCATGGTAATATGAAATTATGTATTTACCGAGAAGCAGTAAGTGGAGCATGAACCGCCGCAAACGCCGCCCGAATGTTTTCGGATGGACGGTGTTCGGGTTGGTGTTGCTCTTTGGATATTTTTTCAATCAAGTGTACTTGCCGAGTCAGCCGAACCCCTTTGTCGCGACTCCGACTCCCACGCGTTCGCCGGAGGCGTATGTGGCGGAGGCGGAATTGCTCTTCGAAGACGGAAAATTTGTGCAAGCCATCGAGACCTATCAGGAAGCGATTCGTTCCTCGCCGCAGGACCCGTCGTTGTACATCGCCATTGCGCGCGTGCAGGTGCTGGCGGGACAGGCTGTGGAGGCGCAAGCCAACGCGGAGAACGCGTTGTTGCTCGACCCGAACAATTCGATGGCGCATGCCATGCGCGCATTTGCGGCGGATGCGCAGGAGAACAACTCGCAAGCCCTGACGTGGATCGAACAAGCCTTGCAACTCGACCCGAACAACGGTTTGGCGCATGCGTATTACACAGAAATCCTCGTGAACTCCGGCTCGTTCGATAACACGACGAAGGCGATCGAAGAATCGAAAGTCGCGCTGGCTCTCGCGCCCGACACGATGGAGGCGCATCGCGCGCGCGGGATTCTTCTCGAAGCCACCCAAAATTATGAAGAGGCAATCCAGGAATATAAAACCGCGCTTTCTTTCAATGACCATATTTCCGACCTTCACTTGCGCCTGGGACTCAACTATCGCGCGTTGGACGCTTCGAATGAAGCGATCGACGCGTTCACCCGCGCGGATGTGCTCAACCCGGGCGACCCATTGCCCGACCTGTACATCTCGCGCACGTACGCCGGCATCGGCGAGTATGCCAAGGCGTTGCAATACGCGGAAACGGCTGTACAAAATAACCCGGTGGACCCGCGCCTGCGCGGCAACTACGGCGTGATGTACTATCGTAATTTATTTTGGGATGAAGCCATCGGCCAACTGCGCCTCACCATTTACGGCGGCTTGACCGAAGATGGTCAGGAGATCAGGAGTGAGCCGCTTTCCACCGATGTGCGGGTGGCTGAATTTTATTTTACCTACGGGCTGGCATTGGCGCGCACCGGTCAATGCGGCGAGGCGTTGCAGATCGCGCAGGAGATTCAGGCAAAGATTCCCGCAGATGAGGTTGCCCAGTTCAACGCGACCGAAATCATCCGGATCTGCCAGGAGAATCTCGCCAATCCGCAAGTCAGCACGCCGACAGCAACGCCAACAGTAATTTCAACTCCATGAACATTGCACCTCGTCGTCCTCTATTCAGCCGTAAGCCACAATCGAATATCTATCGCATGTTTTTGTGGGTGGTGATGTTGCTCGGCGGTGTGTGGATGCTGCAACAGATCGATAGCGGCGACATTCAACCGTTGTTCCTGGCGACACCGACTCCCACGCGCAGCGGCAGTTCGCTCACCTTGGAGGGCGATGCCCACTTCACCGCTGGCAACCTGGACGCGGCGATTCAAGCCTACCAGGAGGCTGTGCGCGTGGACCCCGGCAATGCCCAAACGTGGGCAAAACTGGCGCGCATTCAAACATATTCGTCCGCGTTTCTCATCACCAACGAGGAGAAAAAGGCGCGCCTGCTCGAAGCGCTTGCCTCCGCTGACCAAGCCGTGGAACTTGCGCCAGACGACAGCACAGTACATGCGATCCGCGCCTTTACCTTGGATTGGAACGCCAATTCGAATTTTTATTCCACCGAAGAGGTGCAGGGTTTTCTGAGGCGCGCGGAGGAGTCCGCGCTCCGTGCTTTGCAGTTGGATAGTTCCAACACGCTGGCGCTTGCCTACTATGCCGAAGTGTTGCTCGACCAGCAAAAATGGGATCAGGCGAAACTGAATATCGAACAAGCGCTCGCACAGGATGATACATTGATGGATGTGCATCGCGTCTATGCCGCTGTGTTGGAGACGTACGGGCAATACAACCTCGCGATCACCGAGTGGGATAAAGCCATTGCCATCGAGCCGAACTTCACTTTTCTGTATTTGCGGGCAGGCGCAAATTATCGCCGCCTTGCATTCGAGATTCCGAATTTGGATGCGGCACGCCCGGTGTATGAAAAGTCACTGGAATATTTCGACAAAGCAGTGCGGATCAACGAGCAGTTGGGGATTCGAGACCCCGGTCCGCACCTGTCCATCGCGCGGACGTATTCGCAGTTGGGCGAATTTTTCATCGCCGCACGAAACGTGCAGACCGCGCTGGAATATCAGCCAACCAATGCCGATATTTATGGTCAATTGGGTATCGTTTACTTCCGTTCACGAAATTATGAGGGTTCGATCTTTTCGTTGAAGTGTGCCACGTATGGCTGCTCTGGCCAAGATTCGTGCCTCGGGCGTGGGTTAGATCGGTGCTATGAAGAACTGGGTGAAAACCCGGTGGAGGTGGGTGGGCTGGAGATTTCACCGAATACAATAGTCTATTACTACACCTACGGATCAGTGCTGTCCGCGTTGAGCCGTCCGCGGGATAACAAATGCGGCGAGGCGATGCAAGTGATGGGTGATGTGCGGGCTGAACTGGCGTCTAACCCCGATGGGTATGCCGATTCACGCGAGACGATCGTCAGCATCGTGCAGGCGGGTGAAGCCATCTGCGCGTCGCTGGCTGACGGGGGCGTGCCAGCCTCCACAGTCCCGGGTGAAGCGGCTACTTCTACGCCGGGCGCGGGGGGTGGGATGTCTGATTTGACCCCTACAGCAAACCCGTAATTCGTTCCTGACGATAGACGGTAGACCATCGCCCGCGGTCTGTGGTCGGAAGTCTGAGGTCTGCCTGCGTCAGAACTCCGTAAGAATTTTTCCAATCCCCTTGACTTGCCCTCATGAACTGGGTAAGATTGCGATTAGCACTCAGCAAGCGAGAGTGCTAATTTCATGAATTCGATGAATTTGCAAACATCAAACCCAAATCAGGAGGCAGAAAGATGGCAAGCAAACTAAAGTTAAAGCCCCTTGGTGGACGCGTGATCGTTGAGCCGATCGAGCAGGAAGATATAACTGCCGGCGGAATCATCCTTCCCGAAACCGCCAAGGAGAAACCGCAGGAAGGCAAGATCCTTGCGGCGGGACCGGGAGAGCGCGACGAGGACGGCAAGCGCATCGCCATGGATGTGAAGGTTGGGGATCGTGTGCTGTACGCGAAATATTCCGGCACCGAAGTGAAAGTGGATGGCAAGAAACTGCTCATCCTCAAAGAAAACGATATTTTAGCCATCGTTGAAGGCTAATTCTGGAGGAATGAAAAATGGCTGCTAAACAACTTGTCTTCTCAGAAGACGCCCGCCGTAAACTCAAGACTGGCATGAACATGGTCGCCAACGCCGTTGGCGCAACTCTCGGACCGAAGGGACGCAACGTGGCAGTGGATCGCAAGTTCGGTTCACCGACCATCACACACGACGGCGTCTCTGTTGCGAAGGAGATCGAGCTCGAAGATCCGTTTGAGAATATGGGCGCGCAACTTCTCAAAGAAGCCGCGTCCAAGACCAACGATATCGCCGGTGACGGCACGACCACCTCGACCGTCCTTGCCCACGCCATTGTCAACGAAGGCTTAAAGGCTCTCGAAGCAGGCTACAATCCGATGCTCATCAAGCATGGCATCGAGTTGGCTACCTCTACCGTGGTCGAAGAACTTCGCAAGATGGCTGTCAAGATCGATACAAAAGAGGAAATTGCCTCTGTCGCCACCAACTCCGCGGCTGATGAAGGCATCGGCGGGTTGATCGCCGACGTGATGGACAAGGTCGGCAAAGACGGTGTGATCACCGTGGAAGAATCCAAATCGATGCAGTTCGAGCAGGAATTTGTCGAAGGTATGCAGTTCGACCGCGGCTACCTCTCGCCC
>CAZQES010000009.1:0-42978 GCA_964591425.1 uncultured Anaerolinea sp. | reverse complement strand
TTGGGGGAGGCTGGGTGGGGGGTTACGGATACACCCTCTTGATCGTCCTCGGAAACGGAATCGCTTCGCGGATGTGTTCGATGCCGCACAACCACGCGACGACGCGCTCCACGCCCATGCCGAATCCGGAGTGTGGAACAGAGCCATACTTGCGAAGTTCCAAATACCACTTGAATGCCTCTTCGGGCAATCCTTCTTTTTTGATTCGCGCCAGTAACGCATCGTGATCGGACACGCGCTCCGAGCCGCCACAGATTTCGCCATAGCCTTCCGGCGCGAGCATATCCACAGACTTGCACACTTCAGGTCTGCCGGGCCACGGTTCCATGTAAAACGCCTTGACAGCGCTTGGGTAACCATAGACAAAAACGGGTTTTTCGTTGAGTTTGGTCAGTTCGGCTTCGTGCGGCGCGCCGAAGTCCATGCCCCATTCGAACTTGAGCAACTCTTTCTTTTCGGGATCCGTTTCTTTTTCATAAAGTTCGATGAGATATTTCGCCGCATCGTCATACGACATGCGCGGAAACGGCGCGGAAATATTCTGCAGTTTGCTTATGTCGCGCTCGAGGAATCTCAATTCCGCCGCGCAATCCTTCAACACGGACTGCACGATGTAGGTGATCATCTCCTCTTCAACCACCATCAACTGATCCAGATCGCAAAAAGCGATCTCGGGTTCGAGCATCCAAAATTCAGTCAAGTGACGACGCGTCTTCGATTTCTCCGCGCGGAACGTGGGACCAAAGCAATACACTTTACCGAACGCGAAGATGTTGGCTTCGTTGTAGAGTTGTCCTGTCTGCGCAAGATACGCAAACCCTTCATCGAAGTACGGGGTCTCGAAAAGAGTCGTCGTCCCTTCGGCGGCGGCGGGAGTGAGGATGGGCGTGTCGAGGTTGAAGAATCCGTGACTATCGAGATACTCACGCACCGCAGACATAACCCGCACGCGCACCTTGAGAATCGCCCACTGACTCGGGAAGCGAATCCACAGGTGACGATGATCCAGCGCAAAGTCTGGACCGTGGTCTTTCAACGACATCGGATAATCCACATCTGCCGACTGAATGACCTTCAAATCCTTGATGCCAACCTCATATCCACCGGGGATACCGGGCGCGCGTTTGTCTTCCCGCACCGATCCTATGATAATCACCGACGATTCTTGCGGCAGTCGCATGATCTGGTCAAAGAGCGATTCGTCCAGATCGCCCTTGAATGCCACGCATTGGACAAACCCTGAGCCATCTCGCACGAGCAAGAAACACAACTTGCCCTTGTCCGTGCGGTTGTAAACCCAACCTTTGATCTCGATCTCTTTACCGACATATTTTGAAATATCTGAAACGCGAATCGATTCCATAACATCACCTCAACCTTCACGTGTGTACCAGTCTACCTGTTTACGTGTTTACCTGTTTACCTGTCTACTTGACTACCTGTCTACGATCTTGATGTGCAATTCCTTCAACTGTCGCTCGTCCACCGTAGACGGCGCATCCGCCATCACATCGCGTCCGTTCTGATTTTTCGGGAACGCGATCACCTCACGGATATTCGGCTCGTCTGCGAGCAGCATTACCAAACGGTCCACACCCGGAGCCATGCCTCCATGCGGAGGCGCGCCATACTCGAACGCTTCGAGCATGTGACCAAATTTATGTTCGATCTCTTCGCCGCTCAACCCGAGTAATTGGAAAACTTTCAATTGAATGTCGCTACGATGGATTCGTATCGAACCTGATGCCATTTCATAGCCGTTACACACCATATCGTACGCGTCCGAAAGAATCTCGGCGGGATTCGTCTCGAATTTCGGCAGGTCGTCTACTTGCGGCATCGTGAACGGATGATGCTCCGCGTCCCACTTCTTTTCCTCTTCGTTCCATGCGAACATCGGGAAGTCCACGATCCACGCGAACGCCATGACATTTTTATCCGCGAGATCCAATTTGTCGCGCAGGATAACACGCAACCCACCGAGGACTTTATTGACAATAGCACGCGAGTCCGCGGCGAACAGGATGAGGTCACCTTCTTTCGCGCCAACTTTGGATTTGACCGCTTCCACCTCTTCGGCTTTGACAAACTTCGCGGCGGTTCCCTTCGGACCTTCAGCTGTGAGCGCCAGCGTCGCGAGTCCCTTCGCCCCCAGCGACTTCGCCGCATCGGTGAGCGAGTCCACTTCCTTGCGCGTCATCTCCACAGACTTTGGCGCGACAATACATTTAACCAACCCTCCCGCTTCCAGCGCGGACTGGAACACTTTGAATTCACTCTTCGCAAACACATCGCTCACATCGATCAATTCCATGCCAAAGCGGAGGTCGGGCTTGTCCGTGCCGAATCGTTCGACCGCGTCGCGATAGGAAAGTTTATGCCATGGACTCGAAAGCAATTTCTTTTGCGGCGCAACCGCGGGAATCATTGCGGTATACAAACCCTCGACCATTGCCAACACATCATCGCGTTGCACGAACGACATTTCAAGGTCAAGTTGTGTGAACTCGGGCTGGCGGTCACCGCGCAAGTCTTCGTCACGGAAACAGCGCGCGATCTGGAAGTAACGGTCCATGCCCGCGACCATCAACAACTGTTTGAGTTGTTGTGGCGATTGAGGCAAGGCATAAAAATGTCCGGGGTGGATGCGCGACGGCACGAGATAATCTCGCGCGCCTTCAGGCGTGGCTTTGAACATGATCGGCGTTTCGATCTCAAGGAATCCATGCTGGTCCATGTAATCGCGCATGAACTTGATCACGCGATGACGTAAAACCATGTTGCGGCTCATCCGCTCGCGGCGCAGGTCGAGGTAGCGATATTTCAAGCGGATGTCTTCGTTCTCATCCTCGTCGCGGCTCACGACGATAGGCGTCGGCTTGGAGGCGTTCAGAACCTCCACCTTTTGCGCTTCGACTTCGATCTCGCCGGTTCCCATCTTGGGGTTGAATTGATCCTGCGGGCGCATCTTCACCACGCCTGTCACTTGCAACACCCATTCCGCGCGCGCTTCAGTGATGACTTTATGCGCGTCGGGGAATTTGTCCGGGTTCGAGACAACTTGTGAGATCCCGTACCGGTCACGCAGGACGAGGAAGATCACGCCGCCAAACGTGCGGACGTTGTGCACCCAGCCCGCGAGCGTGACGGTTTGACCCGCGTGGCTCGCGCGTAGTTCCCCACAGGAATGAGTTTTGTACATGTATCGCCTCCGAGTTTGTTCCGAGACCTCACAGGTCTTTGAGACCTGTGAGGTCTAAAGTGTAGATAAAATAAATCGCCCTTCGCGTGTGCGTTGGGCGATTGGTTCGACTTTTCTATTCGTCAACTAGCAAGGCTTCGCCCAACGATACATCCGATCGTCATTGTCATTATTATTGTTATCGTTCAGGCTGAGCAGGTAGATCATGATGGCGGCATTATAGCACAGACTTATCGCTCCAGCGCTGATTCGACGGGATTCAGCGGGTTGTAGTACACCATCACTTGCGCGCCAACGGGGTAACGCGCCACGGTTTTATGCGCATCTCCGTATAAGCGAACGCTGAAGAACTGCTCTCCCGCCTTGACCACCTGCCCGGTGTAAGGTTTTCCATCCACTTGGTACTGGTAGACCACAACCGGAATCTCTGTGCGGCTCTTGTAACCTCGTTTCACTTGAACCGTGGAGGTGATGACAACCCCCATGGTGCTGGACCAATTCTGTGCGGCGTGTTTGGTGGCGTCCCTCATTTTGCTTCGGCGGTAGAGGAAAATTCCCACACCGACGAGCACCACGATGGGCAGAACCGTCGCGCAAATCCCGCCCAAAATGCCAAGTAGTCCGCCAAGAATTCCAATGATTTCCATGCTGTTCTCCTCTAGGTGGTTGAATTGTACTTCACCCGAAGGGTGATTTGCCAGCCGCCGCGGCGTCGCTCCCGAAGACTGTGACCAGATTGAAAGTCCGGAATGAACCGTTGAGTCCGATCCTAAGGAAGGAAATCAAGCGCTGAGCAAGCCGAGGAAAACAATGCCGATGTAAGGTTGATGTAAGGTGTACCGTATGCTTTTTCCTTCCGTTCCATAAAAAGTTATTGTATAGTTATTTTGCTTAAACCATTCACAAAGGAGAGAAACATGGGTTCGAAACTTTTATTCATCTTGAATGCTGTGGTCGTGCTGGTATTGGGGTTGGCGTTGCTGTTCGTCCCCGAAGCAACATTGACCCAGTTCGGAACGGAGACGCGAATCCCCGAACTGCATATGGCAAGGTTTTTAGGAGCCGCGCTGGCAACGCTTGGCTTGCTGTTGTGGTTCGCGAAGGATGCCGCAGATGAAAACGTCCAGCGTAACATGGGCTATGCCATGCTGGGCGGAACAGTGCTGGCGTTATTCGTCACCATCCTCGGCGTCGCGGTGGACGGGATCATTCGGAATTTCGGCTGGCTCGTGATCGTGGTCGAAGTGGTGTTCGGTCTGGGATACGTGTTCGTGCTGTTCCTGCAACCCCGCATGAAATAGTGCGACGTTCATAAAAAACACAATAGACATCTTGCGTTAGTACGAAGAATTAGCCACAGAGCGCACCGAGACCTTTGAGAAAAGTTTTTAAACCTCACTTTCTCTGTGACCTCTGTGGCAAATAAGACTTTCGCAAGAGGTCGAATACAACAACAAAACAATGACCGCGCACTAGTGCGCGGTCATTGTCGGTTCTACGATGGCGTGGCTGGCAAAATCGAGCCTTGCCACTTCCTCGTCGGTCAGCCTCCAGCCGAGGGCGCCGGCGTTTTGCTGTGCCTGTGCCGCGTTCTTTGCGCCGGGGATCGGAAGCGCACCTTTGCAGATCACCCAATTCAACGCCACCTGCGCGCAGGATTTGCCGCCATGGTCTTGTCCCATTTGGGTCATTAGTTTGATCAAAGGCTGTATCTTCGCAAGGATCGGCGCGTACTTCGAGGCGCGCCTGCCCGGCGGCGGATTTTCAGCCGAATATTTTCCGGTGAGCATCCCCCGTTCCAGCGGACAGTAGGCGATCATGCGGATTCCCAATTCCTTGCAACGCGCGAGGATGCCGTTCTTTTCCACCTCGCGGCTCAACAAACTGTAGTGAACTTGATTCGACGCAAGTTGGATCCCGTTGCGAGCCAACGCAGAATATGCCGCGACCATGCGCGCGTGTCCGAAATTCGACACGCCTACCGTGCGCGCCTTGCCGGATCTGACGCACTCGGTCAATCCGTCCATCAACGAGTCGGTGCTCATCACCGGGCTGGGCCAGTGGATCTGATACAGGTCCACACTTTCAACACCGATGCGCGCCAGACTCCCCTTCAGCGCGCGAGGCAGGGCGCCCTTCAAAAAACGCCAGGGCCACGGGAAGAATTTGGACGCGATCAACACCGGCTGGTCGGTCTCTTTCAAAAATCTCCCCAACGATCGTTCCGATAATCCATTGCCGTACAACTCGGCAGTATCGACAAATCGAATGCCTTCGGCGAGCGCAGTCTGAAATGCCCCGCGCACTTCCTCCACCCCATAGCCGTGCCCGTATTGCCAGATGGCGCGGTCGCCCCATTGCATCGCGCCGAGCCCCATTTCGATGGCGTGCAGAAAACGCGTTTCGTTGCTAACCTCTGTCACTTGTATCTCCAAAAGAATTGACGCATTGTATCTTAAAATATAATGTCGTTATAGCCAGCCCATCCAATTCGAGATAAAATTCAACCGCCAAATCAATTTGGAACTGATGGAACGTCAACCTCATCCCCAGCCCCTCTCCGATCGGAGAGGGGGGTTGATGCTCCCTGAGTTCCGGGAGATGACTGTGTCCATAAACCCTGAATCGCGGGATTTTGAACCCGCCTCTGACCTCAGCCGACGGCTGGGTCTGCCCTTTTCAAATTTATCCCTGCTGACGCGCGCCCTCACCCATCGATCCTTCGTCAATGAGAATCAAAAATCCTCGGAGGATAACGAACGGCTGGAATTCCTCGGCGACGCGGTGCTCGATTTCATCGTCGGCGCGTGGGTGTACCATCGCTTCCCCGAAATGCTCGAAGGCGACCTGACCAAAATGCGGTCCGCGCTCGTGCGTAATGACCAGTTGGCAAAATTCGCACGCGCGCTGAACATGGGCGCGGCACTGCGCTTGGGACGCGGTGAACACATGTCCGGCGGACATTACCGCGATGGGTTGCTCGGTTCCCTGTTCGAGGCGGTGGTCGGCGCGTTGTACCTGGATTCAGGCTTGGGGGCGGTGGAAGCGTTCGTCCATCCGTTGTTGGAGGGGGCGCGCGAATCCACCCTCACGAAAATCCACGACCCGAAGAGTCAATTACAGGAGTGGGCGCAGGCGCAAAAGATGAGCGCGCCGCGTTATCGCACCGTCTCGACGGCGGGACCCGACCATGCGAAAGAATTCGAAGTGGAAGTGGAAGTGGGCGGGCAGGTTGTGGGTCGCGGACGCGGTACTAGCATCCACGCCGCGCAACACGCCGCCGCGGCAGACGCGTTGAAGAATTTAGGGTTGAGTTCATGAAATTGACATCAATCCAATTTTACAGATACGCCCTGCTTTTTCCTTATATAGTCGCAATCTTAATGCTATTTTTTGCTTATCAAGGTTTACGCCCAGATGGCATGTTCGGACAAACAAGTGCTAATGAAAACCTATCAGATTTTTCAAAGGCGGTTTTATCTGTTATCGGCGTGTTTGCGATATATATGGTGATCACAGGAATGATTTATTCTTTTGGCGTTTTGTATTGGTTTCTGCCATACACAATATTGGTTGTTTTTCTTTGGGTTTGGAGTTTAAAAAAGAACAAATCACAAATATATCGAATGTTTATGTGTTCTCCTCTCATCTTGGCTGTACTAATTAATATTTACTACATTGTTGTCGTAATTTTTTTTCCTTCAATGAACATTCTTGGTGACGACTTTGTATCTACAAGTTTGCTTTGCTTGTTTCCTACACCTATTCTCTTTGGTTATTTATTCATAGGAATGACAGCCTTTATCTACGACTTTTTCCGCCGAAGAGGAGTAATAGTGGATGAAGATATTATTTTGACTGAAGGTGTTTCGAGAAACTAAATACTACTATGCCTCTCCGACTCAAATCACTCGAACTACAAGGATACAAAACATTCGCGTCGAAGACCGCCTTCGAGTTTGCGAGTGGAATCACAGCTATTGTTGGACCGAACGGTTCGGGCAAGTCGAACATCGCGGACGCGCTCCGCTGGGTGCTGGGGGAACAATCGTACACATTACTGCGCGGCAAAAAAACCGAAGATATGATCTTTAACGGCTCGGAGCACCGCGCCCGCGCAGGGATGGCGTCCGCTCACATCATTTTCGACAACACCAACGGCTGGCTTCCCATAGACTTCACCGAAGTCGAGATGACTCGCCGCGCGTATCGCGATGGTCACAACGATTATTTGTTGAACAGCCAGCACGTGCGCCTGCGCGACTTGAACGAATTGCTCGCCGCCTCGGGCTTGTCGGAACGGACGTACACAATTCTGGGTCAAGGACTTGTGGATGCATCGCTCGCGCTGAAAGCAGACGAACGTCGCCGTTTGTTCGAGGAAGCGGCAGGAGTGGGGTTGTATCGTGTTCGCCGCGAAGAAGCATTGAAGCGACTCGAAAACACGGAGCGTAATCTTGAGCGCGTGCTGGACATCATGTCCGAACTGGAGCCGCGCCTGCGGAGTTTGGAACGACAGGCAAAACGCGCCATCGAATACTCCCGCGCCCAAGCGGACTTGAAAGTGATCCTGCGCGAGTGGTACGGCTATCACTGGCACCGCGCCCAACAAGAGTTGGCGACTGCCCGCGAAGCAGTAAAAGCACAGGATGCGCGCGTGAACGAGACGCGCGAGGCGCATCAAAAGGCGCAAGCGGAGTACAACACATTCCGTGAAAAATTCATCGGTTTGAGGTCTCAACTCAACGCGTGGCATCGTGCCTCGGCTGAACTGCACAGCCAGCGCGAAGAAGTGAGTCGCGGACTTGCTGTGCTGGAGGAAAGACGGCGGTCACTGCTCGCCGCGCAGACCTCCGTACTTGCGGAAAGAGAACGCGCCGCCGACGAAGAAAAAACCATCCGCGCGCGGATCGAAGAAGCCGACCACGAATTCCTCCGCTTGCAAGCCGAATATGACGAAGCACAAAAACAACTGAGCGATGCGCAGTTGAAACTGCAAAGCGGACAATCAGACCGCGCCTCACTCGAAGAAAAATTGCTACTCGCTCGTTCTCAAATCGAAAAATGGACGACACAACGCGCCGAGTCGCAAGCGCGGCTGGATGAATTAAAGTCGCGCCTCGAAAGTTTGCAGACCCGCTTGACGGCGGCAGAAAAATCCATTGAATCGGCTGAATCGAATTCGCGCACGGCTAGTGAAAAATACGCTGAGGCGCGAAAGAAACGGGAAGATACAGAAGTAAATTTGAGGCAGGCGCAGGAGAAAGAGGAAAGAGGAAAGAAGGAACTCGAAAGACTAGAAAATGAACGACGCGCGAAAAATGAAGAACGCGCGAGCAAACTTGCCGAACATACTCGCGCCAAAACGCAACTCGAAGTGATCGAGCAAGCCGAGCAGTCACTGGCGGGGTACGCCGAAGGCGCGCGCTTTTTGCTCGATGCTGCGCGGCAATTCAAACTCAAACGCGCGCGCGGCGCGTTGAGCGCGGCGCTCGATGTACCTGCCGAATTGGAAACCGCGATCTCCGCCGCGCTGGGCGACGCGCTCGATGCGATTCTGCTCGACGCCGACGAAATCGAAGATGCACTGCAATTGCTCGAGTCGGATGATGCAGGACGCGCGGTTTTGCTTCCGCTTGAAAATCATTCGCGCGAACCCCTCGCAAAGCCGATGGATGAATCGTGTCTCGGCGTCGCTTCTGAATTGTTGAATGTGAACGAAGATGTGCGCGCGGCGGTACGCGCGATGTTAGGGCAAACTTTGATCGTGCGCGACCGCGCCACCGCGCGGCGATTGATTCGGGATCTGCCGACTCACGCGCGCGTGGTGACCTTGCGCGGTGAAGTCTTCCGCGGTGACGGGTTGATCGTCGCAGGGAAGACCGCTTCCTCCTCCGCTTTGAGCCGGCCCCGCCAAAAGCGCGAGTTGACCGAAGCCTTAGCCGCGTTGGGCGCGCAGATCGAGTCGCTGAACCGCGAGGTGGATTCGCTTTCCGAAAAGATTACAAGCGCGCACGCGGATTTGAGTCAAGCCGAGGGCGCGGGGCGCGAAGCGCGCGTCAGGGTGGAAGGGGCGCAAGAGGTGGAGAAGCAGGCTGAAATGGAATCCGAGGCGGCGCGTCGTCAGTTGGAGTGGCAGAAGAGTCAGCACATCCAATTGAAATCAGAAATGGACGAGGCGGCTTCGAGTCAATCGAATCTGAATCGAACGCTCGCCGAGATCGAGTCGGGTTCATCGGGCGCGCAGGAAGAAGTGCGCGTGCTGATGTTGCAAATGAGTGAAACCGATCTGGCGGAGGCGCAAAATCAAGCGACGTATTGGAGCACGCGCGTGGCGGTGGCGGAACGAGCACTGGACGATGCACGTGTGCGGAAAGAGGAAAGAGGAAAAGAGGCGGAGAAGTTTGACGCGCATCGAGGAGAGTTGGAGGCGCGCTTGTATGAAGCAGAATCTTCGATAAGCGCTTTAGACGATGAAAAAACTACGTTGCGTGAACGTGAAGGTACGTTGCAAACGCAGATCGAAGAGTTGCGCGTGAAGATCGATCCTGCTGAAAAGGAATTGGAAACCGCCGAGCAGGAGGAAGCGCGCTTGCAGGACAGTGAAGCGAACGCGCAACGCGCCCTGGCAACGAGCGAGCGTTTGCTCGGACAGGTGCAATTGGAGTTGATGCGGAAGCAGGAGTCGTTGGATAACTTGCAACAAAGAATCACCGACGATTTTGGTCTGGTGATGTTCGATTACGCGGCGGATGTGGCGGGACCTGTGCCATTGCCGTTCGAAGGCATGGTGGAGGAATTGCCCGTCGTGACCGAGATCTCGCCCGACCTCGAAACACAGTTGACCCAAAACCGTTCGCGCATGAGGCGGATGGGTCCGATCAACCCGGAGGCGAAACAGGAGTTCGACGCCGAGTCGGAGCGTTACTCGTTCATGCGCGCTCAAGTGGATGACTTGCGAAAAGCCGAAACAGATCTGCGACAAGTCATCGCCGAGCTCGATGAATTGACGAAACAATCCTTTTCAAAAACGTTCGACGCAGTGGATAAACAATTCCGCGCGATGTTCACACGTTTGTTCGGCGGGGGCTCCGCCCGTCTCGCATTGACCGACCCCGACAATCTCGTTGAAACGGGCATCGAGATCGAAGCGCGTTTGCCGGGTCGGCGCGAGCAGGGATTGGCGCTGCTCTCAGGCGGTGAACGAAGTTTGACGGCGGTCGCGTTGGTGTTCGCGTTGCTCAAAGTGTCGCCCACGCCCGTCTGCGTGATGGACGAAGTGGATGCAATGCTCGACGAAGCGAACGTCGGCCGCTTCCGCGATCTGCTGTTGGAATTGAGCAAAGAGACTCAATTCATCATCATCACACACAACCGTAACACCGTTCAAGCCGCGGACGTGATCTATGGCATCACGATGGGACGCGACTCGGCAAGTCAGGTGATTAGTTTGCGGTTGGATCAAGTCACAGATGAAATGTTGAAGCGGGGATGAAATGCAGATTGGAGAATTGATCGGGTAGGGGCACAGCAAAACCAATGATCGTCAAAACCCTTTATTGACTTGCTGTGCCCCTACTTTAGGAAATTTGAAAATCGCCCGCTCTATTCGAGTGGGCGATTTTGTTTGATGGAACTTTCTGAAACGATGCGTGTTCGTCCGCTGTTCAACTGCGGACGATTCCAATTTAGTCTTACTGACCCAAACCTTCGGGCGGGGGCGGAACGCGGTCACGCCACTCTTCGTGAACGAGGATGGCGGCTTCCGCCTTGACCTGTTCAAGCCACTCCGTGAAGGCGGTTTCTCGTTTTTGTTCGTACTGGCTCGCGCTCAACGGAATGTCCGTGTGACCGAGCACCTGGATGATGTGATATCCGAACTGGCTTTGCACGGGTATGCCGATCTCACCGATCTCCTGCGAGAAGGCGGCATTTTCAAACTCGGCAACCATGGCGCCTCGTCCAAACCAACCCAAGTCGCCGCCCACGATCGCGGAACCGGTATCTTTGGAGTATTCTTGAGCGACCTCGGCAAAATCCTTGCCGCTGATCAACAAGGAACGGACGATGCCGGAAGTGCGTTCGTCATCCACGAGGATGTGACGCGCCCACACCTGTTCCTCCGTGCGCGGCACATCGGCTGTGACGGCGTCCAACACTTTCCTGCGAAGCAGGTTCGCCTCATAGATGGCGCGCAGTGTGGTTTCGCTGATTCCGCTCGTTTCGAAATCCGCAATGGCGGTGGCGTAGGTATTCTTGAAACCATCCAGCGTGTAAGGCGTGGAAGTAGCGGTCGCCGGGAGTGGAACAAATGTGGGGGTGGGACGCGCTTGCGTGGGCGAGGCAGTTGCCGTGACGGAAGGATCCGGTGTCCCGGTCAGTGATGGTGTGGCGGTGAGGAATTCCGTTGGCGTAGCGGTGGAGGGATAGAGGGTCAACTGTTGCGACGAAAGCGTCGGAAAGGTAAACGCGGTGGCTGTGGCAGTGGGTGTTTTCGTCCCGTTTAGAAAGAATCCATACGCAGATTGAAGCACTTCTTCCAGTTCATCCTCACTGACGGTGATGCCGAGTTCTTTCGCCTGCTGGCGGATGAGCGTTTCTTCCACGAGCGCATCCAACGCTTGTTGACCGACGAGCACCGGCTGTTGAAGCGTGAAGAGGATGCCTTGCTGTTGCTGGGTGGTATCGATGCCAAAATTTTGCTGAAAGACCAGCTGGTTATACTGATCGACCAGGATCAGGCGCTGTACCTGCACGCGCTCCTGCCATTGTTCGGTCGTGATGATCTCGCCGTTCACTTCCGCGACCGGGTCTTTAAGTTGCAGGTAATTCAGGTCGAGGTAGCCGTACACAAGAAGACTGACCACGACCAAGATCGCGCCGATCGCAATACCGGTGAACAGCCTCTCCTGCCGGCGCGTACGTTCAAGTCGAGCGATATGTTTTTTTGAGACGAGTTTCGGTGGGGAACTTTGATTCGACATAAGTATCTTCCGCGGCACGGTTCAAGGGTGGACGCGTGGTTACCACGCGTCAGCTCCGACGTGCCGGCTGGGTTCAGCGATCCCCGTCAGCGTGCGAGCCGGTGAAGGGAAGCAGGGCAATGTGGCGCGCCTGCTTCACCGCCACGGCGACCATACGTTGGTGCCTGGCGCACGCGCCGGTTTGGCGGCGCGGACGTATGCGGCCATCCTCGCCGACGTATTTTCTGAGCAGATCGGTCTTCTTGTAATCGATCGTCAGCGATTTATCGGCGCAGAATTGGCAAAATTTAGGTTTGGCGAAAAAGCGGCGCTCGCCGCCTTCACCTCCCTCCGATGATCTTCGTTGTTCTCTTTCTTCAGCCATTTGAATTACTCCAGAATTGATTCACGGGTTGGTTAACTCCCGTGACATAGTTAGAACGGAAATTCATCCTCGAATGTGGACGACTCGCCTTCGTGAGAATCTCCTTCGGAAGGCGCATGAGATTGCTGATTGTTGTGTTCGCGCCGGTCACCCAGCATGATCATTTCGTTGGCGACAATTTCGACGCTCGTGTGTTTGACGCCTTCTTTATCGTCCCAGCGGCGGGTTTGCAGGCGTCCTTCAATGTACACCTGTTTGCCCTTCACCAGATAATTCTTGCAGGTTTCCGCCAGATTACCGAAAGCGACAATGTTGAACCACTCGGTCTCGCTGTGCCGTTCACCGTCTGTGGAATTCCACGAACGGCTGACCGCCACCGTGAACGTGGTCACCGGTTTGCCCGAAGGGGTGTAGCGCATCTCGGGGTCTCTACCCAAATGACCAATGATCTGAACTTTGTTCAATCCTCGGCTCATGACAATCTCCTTGTTTTGAAAGTCCGATACTTCGAGGGATATCACAACCTTAGACAGCCACAAGCATGTGACGCATCACCGGTTCAAGGAAGCCGATGTTGCGTTCCAGTTCGCCGGTGGCTTTGGGTTCAAGCGTCAGGTTGAGGAGAACGTATTGTCCTTCTCGTTGTTTGCGGATGTTGTATGCCATTCTGCGACGTCCCCAAACGTCCACCTTGTCCACGGTTCCGCCGGATTCAGTGACCCAGCCCTGGACGCGTTCGACCGCGCCTTTAAAAGCGGTCTCATCCAGTTCGGGCTGGACGATACAAACCAATTCATATTTTCGCATGAGGGAATTCCTCCTTTCCATGGGTTTGCTCCCGTTCAAACCGTCGGGTCCGCCGGGAGCGGAAAGGCACGTACACTGGGTGCGTACCTGTTTTCGAGCGGGCGGAGTTTATCACAGGAAAGCGGAAATGTGGAGGGTTATAATTCATTTGTAAATAAGGAAACACGTACACAGGTAAACACGTATTGGCTCGTCCACATGTCTACCTGTTTATTTGTCCACTTGTGTACTTACCAAAGGAGACGAATGTTCGATCTGCCGGACGATGAAATTCTGCCCCTCACCAAAGAGAACGTATTTTTCACGTGGTCGGCGCAGGCGAAGGTCAAACCGATCGCTGTGACGCGCGCGAAAGGCGTTTACTTTTGGGATGTGGACGACAAGCGCTACCTCGACTTCAACTCGATGACGATGTGCGTCAATATCGGTCACGGTGACGAGCGCATCATCAAAGCGATGCAGGCACAGGCGGCGGAACTCCCCTACGCCGCGCCGGGCATGACGACTAGAATCCGCGCGCTTGCCGCCAAAACCGTTGCGGAGGTCACCCCGTATCAAGCCCTGACGAAGATCCTGTTCACCCTCGGCGGCGCAGACGCCAACGAGAACGCGATCAAACTCGCGCGCGGCTACACCGGGCGGCACAAAATCCTCGCGCGCTATCGCTCCTATCACGGCGCGACGGCGGGCGCGATGGCGGCGACCGGCGACCCGCGCCGCGTGGCGTGGGAACCCAACCTGATGACCGGAGTCGTTCACTTCCTCGACCCATACCGCTATCGTTCCACCTTTCACCGCACACATCCGGAGATTTCAGAAGAAGAATTCACGCGCGATTATTTGAATCATCTTGAAGAGATCATCCGTTACGAGGGACCCGAATCCATCGCCGCGATTCTGATGGAAAGCGTGACCGGCACCAACGGCATCATCATCCCTCCGCAGGGATACATGCAAGGCGTGCGCGCCTTGTGCGACAAGTACGGCATCGTGATGATCTGCGACGAAGTAATGAGTGGCTTCGGTCGCACCGGCAAGTGGTTTGCGGTTGAACATTGGGATGTGACGCCGGACATCATCACCATGGCAAAAGGACTCACTTCCGCGTATGCGCCGCTGGGCGCGGTGGCAATGAGGCCCGAGATCGCGGCGGCATTCAACGACACACCGTTCGAAAGCGGACTCACGTACACATCTCATCCCATCTCGCTGGCGGCGGCGGTGGCGAACATCCGCGCGCTGAGGGACGATCAAATCGTCCAGCGCGCGGCAGGCATGGGTCCGGTCTTGAAGCGGATGTTGAACGACCTCGGCGAAGCGCATCCATCGGTGGGCGATGTCCGCTCGATCGGTTTGTTCGGCATCCTCGAATTGGTCAAAGATAGAAAAACAAAAGAACCGCTGACGCCGTGGAACGAATCGTCGCCTGCGATGAACGCGCTCAGAAAATATTGTTTGGACCATGGCTTGTTTTTGTACACGCATTGGCATACGGTGCTGATCATCCCGCCGCTCATCATCAGCGAAGAACAATTGCGCGAAGGCTTTGAGATTTTGGATAAAGCGCTCGAGATCACCGACAAAGAGTCAATCGTTTGATATGGAAAATAAACCAACGTTCGATCGCGGGTTGATCCTACCCATCATTCTCGGAGGTTTTTCGATCTTCGGTATCTGCCTCGTTCTGTTGCTGGCGCGACTCAGCACGTTCCGCGCGGTAACCGAAGTGGAAAGTACCAGCACGCCGTTCCAATACCTTTTTCTTGGCACCGAGCCTGGAATTTCGACAACAACCCCCGAAGAAGAGGAGGAGGAAGTACTTCCACCCACGAAAGCCCCGATCACTTTCGCATCCTCCACTCCGGAACCAGAAGAAACCGTCGATTCTCCCGCCTCTCCAACGCGCACAAGAACTCCTCCCCCCGCTGGTTCATCTTCGGCTACGCCGACTACTGCATCGAATGCGCCTTTAAATCCCGGCACCTACGATCAAAGCGACCAACGCCTCGAATACACCGACGAATGGATCGCACAAACCGGCGTGGCGGGGGTTTTTCAAAACACATTGCACGTCTCGAACACGCTGGGCAGTTCGGTATCGTTTCGATTCATCGGCGAACAGATTCGTATTTTTTATCAATCGGGGTCAAGTTTGGGAACCATCCGTATCGATCTCGACGGGCTTGAATACGACCTCGATGAGTCGGCGGAAGTCGTTGTGCAAAGCGAATGGATCTCCCCGGTTCTCATCAACGGGACGCACACCGTGACGATCACTCACCTTTCGGGCGGCGCGGTGAATCTCGACATGATCATCGTGCCCGAAGTCTTTATCACCGCTACGCCAACCCCATAGTTCAATCGTTGCTGAACAGGCTTTCGACTTTCGCGCTCGAAAAATATTCGCGATACGCCGCGGTCTCCTCCAGGATGCCTTTCACCGCGACATACAACTCCTTTTGAAGATACTGATTCGTCTCGCCACTTCCTGCGGATAAAAGAACCGCTTCACCCTCCGGGACGGCTGTTACGTGACCCCCAGCCGCCAGCCACTCCAAACCGATCCGCACCGCGCTGACGCGTTGCGCAGTAGCGATCGCCAATTCGTTGATCGAAACTCTTCCGCTTTTGTTGTTGATCGCAAACTTTACCATCCCTGCCAGCCGCGCAAGGAATTCGTCCGTCTTTTCTTTAGGCGGCGAAACGCCGAACACATGGACGATCTTCGGCTTGACAACTTCCAGCGCGGCGCGAAGTTCCGCTGGCGATGCCGGAGTTGTGTAAATTGCAAGTTCATCGGCTGGACGCAACTCAAAGCGCGATTTTCCTTTTGCTTTATCCGATCCCTCAGCCCACATCAACACGGTTTCTAAATCTTTCCACTTTCCACTTTCCAATCTCCGATCTCTGATCTCCAGTCTCCGTTCTCTAACTTCAACTGCCTTTTCCTCGCCAACGCGAAATTCCTCGAACGTCAGGTTGACTTGTTTCTCTCCGCGAAAGGTCGTTGCACGAACGGAATATGCAATATCAATCTGACTTCCAGTTTCTGGTATCTCCTCACCCGCTCCGCCCCACCAAAGAACGCTTTGAACGATTCCGCTTTCGTCTTCCACTGTTAGACGAAGATGTTCCTTCGTTTTTCCGATATCAGTCACAGACTTCAACCTCACGCCGCGCGTCGCAAGTGTCAGTTTGGGATTCCCCGCGCCGAACGGAGCGAGCGTTTCGATCGCGTCCGCCAGTTCAAGGTTGACTTCGTCCAAGCCGAGCCACGCGTCGATTTGCAGGGTTGGTTCTTCGCGAATGATTTCACCCAATTGTTTTTCGATGGCTTTGCCGAATCCGCGCCGGAAGGAGGTGAGATTGTCTTTTTGAAGCGACAATCCCGCCGCCATGGGATGACCGCCGAAATTGAGGAGAGATTCTTTTTGCGTCGAGATCGCCTCGGTGATATGAAGTCCTTCAATCGAGCGCGCCGAACCGCGTAAGACTCCATCATCCGATTCAGTGAGAAGGAGCGCAGGCTTGTGGTAGCGCTCCACGAGGCGATTTGCCACAATGCCCACCACGCCCCCGGGCCAGTTCGGATGCGACAACACAATGGCAGGCTCGGTCAATAATTCAGGATGTTCGCGCAGTTGCGCCTCCGCCGCCTCGGTGACCTGACTGGTCAGCAATCGGCGCTGGGCGTTGAGTCCTTCGATCTGCGCGGCGAGCACACGGGCTCTTGCAGGGTTATTCGTAATCAGTAATTCGACCGCGGGGTTGGCATCGCTCAGACGACCCAAGGCGTTCAAGCGCGGCGCAAACGTGAAGCCGATAGTTTCTTCGGTCAGCGATTCGAGATTCGTGTTTGAAAGTTCCGCCATCACCTTCAACCCGAGGCGGTTTGTTTTCCGTAGTTGTTGAATTCCCCATTGCGCGAGGGAGCGGGTTTCGCCTTGGAGGATGGCAATGTCCGCAATCAAACCAAGAGCAACTAAATCCAATAATTCCTCAACCGTTGTGGCGACTTCAGTCGCCGAGCCCGAACGACTAAAGTCGTTACTACGGAGTAATGCTTCTGCGAGTTTGTATGCGACACCGACACCAGCCAAATTCTTAAGGAGATGTTCCGTTGGCAGAAGTTTTGGGTTGATAACCGCTTTGGCGCTGGGAAGTGTTTCGCCTAAGTCGTGATGATCCGTGATCACAACATCCACGCCACGGGAGGTGGCGTAATCTATTGCCGCGTGCGCGGTGATGCCCGTGTCACAGGTGATGAGGAGTTTGATTCCGTTATCAAGGATCGGTTTGAGCGATTCGATGTGAACACCATGACTCTCCTTGCCGCGAATTGGAATGTAGTAGACCACGTCCGCGCCGAGGGATTGAAGAGTTTGCACGAGCAAGGCAGTGGAGGTTTGACCGTCCACATCGAAATCCCCCCAGACACAGATGCGATCCTTGCGTTGGATGGCTTGACGGATAATTTCAACGGCTTTTTCAATATGCGGAAAAGGCGTGGAGGGAGTTTCGTCAGGATGAAGAAACGCGCGGGCGGAGTCGGGTGTGGCGATGCCGCGTCGGATGAGAGTCTGCTTGAGGAGGAGAGGCAGGTCGAGGGTGGAAAGAGGCGAAACGTCTACTTGAGGAGGGTCGAGCCAGCGAGTCATGTTTCAAGTATCAGGTGTCAAGTATCAGGTGTCAAGTTCCAAGTTTCAAGTGCTGAGTGGGAGGTTGTATAATTTCGTTATGGCTGATGCTGGATATTCAGGAACCCCGCTCGCGAAGAAACTCGGACTCAAAGCGCCGTTGAAATTGTTGATTGTCAACGCGCCGAAAGAGTACAGGTGGTGGCTGGGCGAGTTACCCAAAGATGTGAAGATGGTTACAAAGGCAAAGCCGCCCATTGATGCCGCGCATATTTTTGTCACCGAACGCCTTGAGATGGACGCATTGCTTTCTAAACTGCGAAACGAATTGAAACAAGATGGTTTTATTTGGGTATCCTGGTATAAAAAATCTGCGAAGATGCGAACCGACATCACTGAGGATGTGATTCGTGAGAGCGCCTTGCCACTCGGTTTCGTGGATGTCAAAGTCTGCGCGGTGAGCGAGGTGTGGTCGGGGTTGAAACTCGTCATCCGAAAGTCGGATAGGCGTTAAGGTTTAACGCAGCACATCATTGATCGCCTGCTCAAGTTCCAACATCCTGCCCCGTTCCTCCGCGGCACGGATCGCGTCTGCGCCTGACCCGGCAACGACTTGCGGCAATAACTTCTCAACCGCGTTCACACTTTCAATATCCACTTTGGGATGAGTACGGACGAGGCTGAGTAATTCAAGCGCTTTTTCGGCATCGCCTTTTCGAGCGCGCAAGCCGGCAATGGATACCAACGCGTCCAATGCGATATAGTCGGCGTGCAACTCGCGGGCTTCGCGGATGGATTGTCGCAGAAAATATTGAGCTTCCAATTCATTTTCCAAAAAGTAATACGCGGTGCCGACATTATCCAATGCCAGGGCAATACCCAGTCGAAAGCCGGACTCGCGATGAATCTCCAATCCCTGCTGGTACAAACCCAACGCTTCTTCGTGGCGACCCTCCTCGGTGAGGATGCCTCCCAGATTACCCAGCGCGGCGGCGAGGACACGCGTGTGATTCAGTTGGCGCGTGATCTCGATGGCTTCCTCCAAATAGCGTTTTGCCTGCTCGTAATCATGCAAAATGGATAACGCCGATCCGAGATTGAAGAGGCTGGTGGAAATGCCCGCGTGATCCTGCAGTTCCCGCCGAAGCGCGAGACATTCCACCTGAAGGCTGATCGCCGTCTCGATCTGATTCATGGCGCGTGCCGTTACTGCGAGATTGTTCAACGCATTGGCAATTTCCGACTTATTGCCGAGTGCGCGGGCGATCTCCAGCTCCTCCTCGTAATACTCCTTTGCTTCTTCGTATCGTTCGGTAAAGTGGGCTGAATAACCGAGGTGGTTCAAACAAACCGCCACGTCGGCGGGCATCTCTGCGCGGCGAAAGAATCGCAGGCAGGATATAAGAACCGCGTCCGCTTCATCAACCCGTCCGAGGTTGCCCATCGTTCTAGATTTGCTCATCAACAACCGGGCGATCAAAATGCCGCGCACCTCCACAAGCAGACTTTCCGCGTCCGCCGGAGCTTGAAGCGCGTCCAGAGCAAGTTGGAATAATGCCTGCGCTTCGAAATATCGTCCGTTCAAATCGAGATAGCGGGCAAGGAAGCCATGAAGTTTTTCGATCTCGGCAACATCCGCTTTTTCCGCCGACCATGCCCAAGCGGCGCGCACGTTTTCGAGTTCGCGCGTCATCAATGGGAACGACTGGCGCTCATCCATCGTTGAGCATTTCTTCACCCATTCCGCAAAATAAGCGGAGTGCGCGTTCCGTATTCCTTTCTTCGCACTCAATTTCTCCCCGGCAAACTGCCGCACCACTTCATGCAGTTCGTACCTCTCGTTGTTCTTCTGGACAAGCGATCTATCCACCAGGGTTGTGATCGTGCCTGCCGTGTGCTCCGCCGCTTCGCGCATGAACCCTCCGCGAAAAACCGAAAGCGCCGCGAAGGTTTTTTGTTCCGCTTCGTTCAATCGCGCCCACGAAGATTCGAACACCGCGCGTAAACTTCTTTGGCGTTCGGGCAAATCCCGCCGCGACGACGCGAGAAAATCCAAGCCCTTTTGGATTTCATCCCGAATGGATTCGACGTTCATCGAGCGAGTCCACGCCGCGGCGATTTCGATCCCCAGCGGGAGACCTCCGACCAAACGGCAGATGTCGGACACTGCGGCTTGCTCTTGCTCCCCAAACTGAATCTCAGCCCGCGCACGCCTCGCGCTCTGGATGAATAATTGGTCTGCCTCCAGCGAACCTGACTCCAGCCCTGAAAGTTCCACCAACCATTCGCCTTCGAGATCGAGCCTCTGGCGAGACGTGACGAGAATTTTTACATCGCTTGCCGCTTGCAAAATCTCGGATATCAGAGCCGATGACTCCAATAAATGCTCGAAGTTGTCCATCACCAACAACAATTCCTTTTGGCGAAGAAAATTGAGCAGTTGCTTTTTCGCGTCGCCTTTTGTGAACGGAAAATCGAATACGTTGCCGATGGCAGGAATCACCCCATCCGCTTCAACTGCCTCGAGCGAAACAAGCCACGCGCCGTTGATGAACATGTCCACGCACGCACGCGCCGCTTCGCGCGCGAGACGCGTCTTTCCCGCACCGCCGAGACCCGTCAATGTGATGAGGCGGCAGGCAGGGTCTGCCAACCGCTGGCGCAATTTACGGAGTTCAGCTTCTCTTCCAATAAACTCGGTGGACGAGGCAGGAATGTTGTGGCGATGTGAGCGTCTCGCGGAACGAATCCTTTCATAGAGCGCGGTGGTTTCCACTGAAGGCTCGACGCCGAGTTCTTTTTCCAGCAATTTCCTGCAGGTTTCATATTGCGCGAGCGCCGCGCTGAGTTGACCTGTCCGCGCTTGGAGCAGCATGAGGTGACGATGCGCTTCCTCGCGCCATGGGTCGAACGTCAACAGGCGGGAGGCGAAGGCGATGGCTTCGCTGAAATTACCCTTCCGCGTGTGGAATTGGGTCAACGAGTGCAAGGCGCCGAGTGCGAGTTCACGCAAACGCGCGCGTTCAGCCAGCATCCAATCTTCGAATTCTGGCGCCTCACGGACATGGAATCCCTCGAGGAAGTCGCCGCGGTAGAGGCGCAGGGAATCTGTCAGGATAACTGAAGCAGGTTCGGGGTCGAGCGAAGCGGCGGACCTCAGGTTCGATTCAAATTGAGCCGAATCAATAAAACCATCCCCGGAAAATTCGATCGAGTCACGCGTGATGGTCAGGCAATCGTCGGCAAATTTGCGCAGGTTCGTAAGAGCTTGACGGAGGTTATTCTTCGCGTCCGCATCGGACATTTCACCCCAGAGCAATCCCGCCAGTGTATCGCGTGTGTGAGGGCGGCGCGTAACGGCGAGATATGCCAGCAAAGCGGGAACTTTGTTGGAGATGAAACTGGTTATGGGGATGTCGGCACGCGTGACTTGCAAACCGCCGAGGAGATTTAATTTGAGTCCTGTCACCGGTCTCCAGTAAATGATTTCTAAACGATGAACTCCTATAATCTGGAGAAGAATAGCACAAAACGAAACGATTTTCTATGACTGTTTTGACCGACTTGCGCCCGCCTGCTTACCACCATTTTGTTCTGCTCGTATGGGAAGAGCGCGGCGTGGACAGTCAACACATTGCATGGCGTTTCAGTTTGCAGGACTCCGCGAAGGAGACACGTATTGGTTTCAAGAATCTTGAGGAACTCACCGCATTTCTCGAACGCTGGATGAAATCTTCATCCGAAGAACCGTAATTCAATTTTTACCAAAGAGAAACTCAAATGAAACTCAAACACCTCTTTTACCTGAATGGCGTTCTTTTGATTCTTGCGGCGTTGGCTTTTCTCATTACTCCTGCTTCCATGCTAGGGCCTTATCATATTACCACTTCTGATTCAGGAGTTCTGGATCTGGCGCGCAATTCGGGAGGCTTGTTTCTGTTTATCGGGTTGACGGCCTGGTTTGCCGCACGATCCGAAGACAGCTCCCTGCGGCGCAATATTCGCCTTTCGTTCTTTATCATGAACCTGGTGATGGCTGTGGCACACTTTGTCGGTTTCTTGAGTGGCGGCTCGTTGAATGGTGTCATCGTGCATGGCACTTTGTCTCTGGCTTATGGATATTTCCAATTCATCAAGCCAGACGCGTAGGTTCTGTTTACCGTAGATTTTTGTTCACCAAAGGAGAGTGCAAAATGTTTGTAAACCTGATCGTTCTACTCATCGTCATTGCAATCGCTGTATTTTTCGGCAGGCTCACATATCGCGCCGTCAAAGCGCAGCGACTGTGGGTCAAGATCGCCGGAGGCTTAGGCGCAGGTCTGTTGACGTTACTCTTTTCTGCCATCGCCTTCCTGGGCGCCAAGGGAATGGCCTCCCTCTACTTTCCCGGCGCAGCGCCAGCACCCGACCTGACGGTGGACGGCACACCGGAGCAGATCGCCCGCGGCGAATATCTGGTCAACATTGCCTGCGTTGGTTGTCACAGCCCGGTGGGACCGGATGGCCGCCCCACAGGTGAACATCCGCTCAGCGGCGGTTGGAACATCGCCGAAGCCGAAGGGTTTGGCTTCATTGGCGACATGGTGGCGGAAAACCTGACGCCGGGCGGCAAACTCGCCGAGTACAGCGATGGCGAACTCTTCCGCGTGTTACGTTACAGCATTAACAAGCAGGGACACGAACTGGGCATGATGTCCTTCCTGCCCTACCGCGAGTTGAGCAACGATGATACGGAAGCCATTATTGCCTACCTGCGCTCCCTTCCGCCTGTACCGACCACCGCTGTTACCGGTGACAACATGAATTTCCTCGGCGCAATTATGTCTGGCGCCGGTTTATTTGGCGAGCCGCCTCCACCCGCGCCAGCCATCGTCAACGCACCGCCGCAGGGTGAGAATGCGGAATATGGAAAGTATGTTGCCACGTTTGGCGAATGCCGCGGCTGTCATGGAACCGACATGACCGGATCTCCCGCGACATCTGTGAGCCCCGCGATCGTCAATCCGCGTCCTTTCGTCGGTTCATTGACGCTCGAAGAATTCATTCAAACCATGCGGACGGGAGTACGTCCCAACGGCACACCTTTTAACGAAGGCATGCCGTGGCAGAACGCATCCAAGATGACAGATGAAGACTTATCGGCGTTGTTCGCCTACTTGACCACTGACCCGTAGTTTCAAGCATCTCGAACCAAACGGGCGCATTGGAAATTCCAATGCGCCCGTCGATCTATTGTGGCTCGAACCGGGCGGTGAAATGCCTCAATAGTTCGGGGGCGTACGTCAGTTTGTAACCCTTCAAATCCATCGAACGAGATTTGATTTTTATCAATACATCTGCGACGTAATCAAAGTGACTCTGCGTGTACACGCGTCGCGGGATCGCCAGCCGCAAGAGTTCCAACGCGGGGTAATGCCATTGATTTGTTTCGGGGTCAAGGCAGGCAAACATGACCGAGCCGATCTCCACGCCGCGGATGCCGCCTTCGCGATAGAGTTCCACGCCGAGCGATTGCGCGGGAAATTCGAAGTTGGGGATGTGCGGCAGGAGTTGATTCGCAACCACGTACACGGCGTGTCCGCCAGCGGGTTGGATGGTGGGGATGCCTGAGTCGTTCAGTCGGGAAGACAGGTATAACGTCTGCCCGATGCGATACGAAAGGTAGGATTCGTCCAAGCCTTCGTAAAGTCCCACCGCCATCGCATCGAGGTCGCGTCCCGCGAGTCCGCCATAGGTGGGAAATCCCTCTCGCAGGATCAATTCGTTCTTGATATCTTGAAATAGTTTTTCATCGTTCAAGCACAGCAAACCGCCAATATTGACGATGGCATCCTTTTTCGCGGACATGGTCATGCCATCGGCGAGCGCAAACATCTCGTGGGCAATTTCTTTCACCGTTTTATTTTTATAGCCCGGCTCGCGCTGTTGGATGAAGTAGCAGTTTTCCGCGTAGCGTGCCGCGTCGATGAAGAACGGGATGCCTGCCTCGCGGTAGACAGCGGATACCGCCTTGAGATTCTCCATCGAGACGGGCTGACCACCTCCCGCGTTGTTCGTGACGGTGATCATCCCGAACGGTATTTTCTCTCGTCCATACTTGGCGATGAATGCTTTGAGCTTGGCGATGTCCATGTTGCCCTTGAAGGGATGCGGATTCGCCGGGTCGTGCGCCTCATCGATGACGAGATTCGCAGGGCGACCGCCGCGCGCGCGGATGTTGGCGTCGGTGGTGTCGAAGTGCATGTTGCTCGGAATCCACTGGTCGCGCTTAACCAAACACGCGGACAAAATATTTTCCGCGGCGCGTCCTTGATGAGTCGGAACGAAATATTTGAAACCGAAAATATCTTCGACAGCATTTTTGAGCCGATGATACGAACGCGCGCCTGCATACGACTCGTCGCCGCGCATGATCGCCGCCCATTGCTCCTGACTCATCGCGCCGGTGCCTGAGTCGGTCAATAGGTCGATGAAGATGTCTTCGGCGTTGAGGGTGAAGAGGTTGTAGCCCGCGGCTTTGAGCGTGGCTTCGCGCGCCTCGCGCGGTATCAGGCGGATCGGTTCGGTGACTTTGATGCGGAACGGTTCGGGAGGATATTGCATGAAGTCTCCTTTTGGATGCAGTGTAGCATTACCTGCAGGAGACTTCATGTGACAAATTTCGGGATTGTGTATGTGATTTGTCGGGTTGCATAAATCCAAAATACTACTTCATCGGATGCCTCGAGAAGAACTCCCAGAACACTTCCACAGCATCCAGCCCGCGTGGGATTGTCTCTCCATCCGGGTACACATGGAACATCCCTTTCACCATCTGGAAGATATACTCGTTATTGTCGCCCGTAAGACTTTGGTTATACAAAAAGACGGTGTATTCCTCTCGCGGGTGCAGGACTTCGTACTGCGTCGGGTTGAGATTGAGGTATGAAGCGGTGTTGGTAAGCATCGCGCCGAACATTTCATGATCTGCAATTTCGTCTGCATCGAAAGGGAATGGCAATGGCACACCCTGTCCAATGGAGATCACATCATCCTGTGTCCCAATGATCGAATAATACGATCTTGACACAGAAGGCGGCATATTCGTGGCAAAACCCGGTTCTGAAAGTTTCGTGCCCGATCCGCTCGTGGAGAATGCCGCGAAAACATCCGGCATCTCGATCATCAAACGCGTGGATACGAATCCACCTCCGTTCGAGAATCCTGTCGCGAAGATGCGTTTCTCATCCACGTTGAATGTGGCGCGCACAAGGTCGAGCATAACGCGCGTAAACTTGACATCGTCCTTGAGATCCGCGTCGGGACCTGTGAGACGTTCCAACCCGACATCGTTCCATTTTGTCGCGTCATCATTTTCAGTGATCAGAAAATATCGCCAACTGCTGGGAAACACAACGATGGCAGTGATCTCATCCGCTTTCTTCGCCCAGTTCGTATTTTCATACACCGCCGCGCCGGTTCCGTTCGTACCGTGATACATGAAAACAACCGGAGTAGGCTGGCTGGCGTCGTAATTTATTGGGACGTAAATAATGAACTCGCGCCTCGTATTGTCCATCGTGACAGTGTAATCGTTGCGCCCCATTCGGAAGGTCAGAGCTTCGATCTCAATGATGGTGTCAGTCGCCTCCAGCGTGGGCTGACTCATCGGGACGGGAGACTCTGCCTTCGCTGGCGGACGCGTGAGACGGCACCCGCTGATGGTCAGAGCGATAAAATAAAATATAACGAGGGAATTGAACGAAGTTCTGGCGACCATATTTGCCTCGCTTTCATCGGTAATGAATGTTCAAATTGTACATGATTCCTCATCTTCATAATCAACATCCGGTCTCTGCCAGTGGTATCATTGTCGGACAAATTCAGCACAGGCAAGAGGTTTTATGTTCCGTTTTTTCAAGAAGCGCGAAGAGGTCTTCCATAAACTCATTCAGGAGCAGGCGGCAGTCACCTTCGAGGGGTTGAAACTGCTCGTCAAATATTTAGAGACGCCATCGCCCGAGATCGCCGAGCAACTTTCACTGAAAGAGAAAGAGGCGGATGAAACCCGCCGCATCCTCATAGACGAGTTGAACCGCACCTTCGTCACGCCGTTCGACCGCGAAGATATCTTCGCCCTCTCGCGCTCGATCGACGATGTCATCGATTACGCCGATAGCACGGTGGCGGAAATGGCGATCCTCAACGTTTCCCCTACGCCGTACATGTCGCGCATGGCGGCGCTCCTCAAAGATGCCGCGTACGAGATCTATCAGGCGGTCTTGCGACTGCAAAAACATCCCGCCGTTGCCACTGAACACGCCCAGCGCGCCAAAGCGCTTGAAAATCGCGTGGAAGGCGTGTATCGCGAAGCGGTTGCCGATCTTTTCAAAGGACCCGAAGACGTGCACCATATCGTGGAGATGCTGAAACTGCGCGAGGTGTACCGGCACCTCTCCAACGCGGCAGACCGCGGCGATGAAGCGGGGAACATTATTGCAGATATTGTGGTGAAGAAGACCTGAGGTGTCATTGCGAGGAAGCCCGAAGGGCTGACGAAGCAATCTCGCCTAACCTCAAAATACGAGATTGCCACGGCGGACGAACACCGCCTCGCAATGACACATGAAATCAAATGCCTCAAGACCTCCTCATCGTCATCGCGCTCGCGCTGATCTTCGACCTACTCAACGGTATGCGCGACGCGTCCAACATTGTCGCGACCATGATCTCCTCGCGCGCGTTCGGTCCACGCACCGCGTTGGGTATCGCCGCCATTGCAGAATTTCTCGGTCCGTTCCTGTTCGGTGTGGTGGTGGCAAAAACGATCGGTGCGGGTATCGTCGAAGCCAATGCTCTGACATTGGAAATGATCGCCGCATCGTTGCTCGGAGCCATCGTTTGGAATCTCGTCACCTGGTTTTTCGGCATCCCCGGTAGTTCATCGCACGCGCTCATCGGCGGGCTGATCGGCGCGGTCTTCTCCGGCGCGGGATTGGAGGCGATCAAATTCGATGGATTGAATATTGTGCTGATCGCCCTTTTCACCTCCCCGCTCATCGGATTTGTCTTCGGTTTCCTCATCACGCGGATGATCTATTTCGTAGTGCAAGGCGCGTCACCGCGTATCAATGATTTTTTCAAGCGCAGTCAGTTGTTTACAGCGGTGGCGCTGGCGCTGAGTCACGGCACGAACGACGCGCAAAAAACGATGGGCATCATCGCGTTGAGCCTCGTCATTGGCGGCGTGTTGCCTGAGTTTCAGGTCCCGCTGTGGGTGATCGTGGTGAGCGCGGCGGCGATTGCCATCGGCACCAGCCTCGGCGGCTGGCGTCTCATCCGCACGCTGGGTGGGAAGTTCTATAAAATTCGCCCGCTTCACAGTTTTTCAACTCAAATGACTTCAGGCATCGTAATACTCGGCGCGTCGTTCTTCGGCGCGCCGGTCAGCACCTCGCAAGTAGTGAGTTCCGCCATCATCGGCGTCGGAGCGTCGGAGCGCTTCAGTAAAGTCCGCTGGAGCGTGGCGGGCGACATCCTCACCGCGTGGCTGATCACCATCCCTGCCAGCGCACTGCTCGCGGCAGGATTTCATTGGTTGCTGACAAACTTTTAGGGGATGACGAGCACCTGCCCTACGCTGATGTTATTCACATTTGAAATGCTGTTCGCGGATGCGATTGCGGCAACGGTCGTGCCGTATTTGACTGCGATAGCATAAAGCGTATCGCCGGCTTTGACCGTGTATGTTCTTGGGGATAAAGAACCGCTTCCCCCGCCGGGGGAGCTGGTTCCGCCTTCGGAGGGAATCGCCACCGCGACGGGAATCGTCAGCGCATCGCCGGTCTTCAACAACTGCGGGTTCGCGCTGACCAGTTCACGCACGGTCACGCCGTATTTGTTCGCGATGGATTCAAACGAATCACCCGCCGCAACTTTATGTTTTGCAGGTTTTGTATCAAACGAAACAGGTTTCGCGCCTGCGAATTGATACAACTCTTCCAGCGTGCCATTGAAAACATTCATGTCCACGTTAGCATTTATTCCGTTGACGCGTCCCTTTTCGCTGTACTGCCAAAACGTCCACTTGAACCAGCCGCGCGGTAGAAACGGCTTTGAACCGTCCGAGTAATTATTTGGATATTGGGCGAGCCACAACGGATAATCCTTTGCCCACACCGGAGGTCCTCCACCCGCTTCGGTAAAATAATCCTGTAAGAAGTATTGACCCGAATAGATGACCGGCTTTTTACCGAACGCGGCTTCGACGAGATCGAGCCAGACTTTCGCGCGTTCGATGATCTTGTCTTTCTTTTGTCCGTCATGCGTTTCGAGATCGAGGACAGGCGGGAGTTCGCCGTCGTCGTTCAACGATTTGACGTAATCAATGAAACACGTCGCTTGCTTCTTGCCGTCCACATTGGCGCGGAAGAAGTGATATGCCCCACGCAATAGTCCAGCCGCCTTCGCGCCGGACCAGTTTGCCCCGAAAGTTTGATCCGAGTAGAAATCCCCTTCCGTGGCTTTCACAAACACAAAGCGTTGACCGGTTGCGCGTACTTTGGGCCAGTCAATACCTGCGTCCCAGTAGGAGACATCAATGCCGGGAACAGTTGCCATACACCTCTCCTTTCAAATTGTCAAGACGAGGCTAACACATAACATTGACAAAATCAACCAGCCTGAAAAATTCGTAATTAATGTATCCCTCCCCTCGCGTGAACGATTATGGTATAAAAACTTCATCCCTGCTGTGCTCGTGATGTTGCCCTTCCGTTTTGAGCCAACACTCACTAAAAGGGTCTTTAACTCCAATAGAAATAACGCGATAGGCCTGAGCCAAGGCGGCGTTTCTGGGTAGGGACCCACCTGCGAAAGCAGGTTCAAAACTTCGTAGCACACGGCATCGGCGGGGTATCGAATTCTATAGACCTCACAGGTCTCTGAGACCTGTGAGGTCTTTTCATTTACGGTGATCGATGAATTTCGATCGCCGCGCGCAGACCCGATTCGAACGCGCCTTGGATCCACGCGTGATACAACGAGGCGTGTTCGCCTGCAAAATGGATTCGACCTTCGGGTTTCACAATTTCATCGTGCAGTAACGTTTGCTGACCGGGGTCGAACAACGCGAACGCGCCGCCCGCGAATTCATCGTCGTGCCACATCCATGAAGTGCCTACTTCGAATTCTTTTGTGATCTGCGGATGGATCTCCGCCACGTCATCGAGCGCTTGGACAATTCGGTCATCAGGTTTGAGCGAGCCCCAGCGCTGGGCGTCCTCAGACCATGTATAACTCGCGAGGATAACACCGCGCCCCGTTTCGCGTCCATGGTCGGGGTAATACAAATTGCGGATCGGCAAATCGGTGAGCGTGCCGCCGCCGAAGATGCCATCATCTTCTTCCCAGAATCTGCGCTTGCATTGAAATAGTATTTTGGCAGACGCATCGTAATGCAACTGGCGGATCGCGCGATTCTTGGCGCGCGTGAACGGTTTGAGAATCTCCACATGCCGCAAAACAGGGAAGGGAACGGTGATGATGGCGTAATCGCCTTTTTCCTCAAATCGTCCCGCTTGGGTTTGATAGTGAATCGTCACATCGGTTGGCGATTGATCCATTGCAATCATCTTCGCGCCGAAGCGGATGTTCGCTTTGAGTTCGGGAAGGAACGCGTGGGGCAAACGATCGGTCCCGCCTTCGAGTTCGATCATGTTCGTGTAATAGTTACCCGAATCTTCGCGGAACAACTCAAGGAACGAGGAGTTCATCACCGACTCTTGATTCGCCAACAAGCCGAACATTTCGATCATGCCCTCCGACCACCCGTTCACTTCAAGAAACTCGCGCGTGGAATATTGATCGTACTTTGCGATGATCTCATCCCACGCCTTGTCGCCATCGCGCTCAAGTAGATCAAGCAATGGTTTCAAAGCCGCTTCATACATCTTGCCCGCTGTTTTACCTTTTTCGTTTTCAGACACATCAAAGCCTAACAAGGATGGATCTTTCGCGGCTTCCGAGGCGCGGACTTTTCTTCCACCCATGTAATAGTACGCGTTGGGGTTATCCATGGTGAAGTCGTTGGTTTTGAGCCCAAACGTTTCAACGTAGGACATGGTCAACGTGTGCGCGCGGGGAATGCGCATCGCACCGACTTCAGCGTATAACCCCTCCGTGAATGGATCGCGCAGTGTATAGACGCGTCCGCCCACGCGTTGTTGCGCTTCGAGAATGATCGGGGTGTGACCGGCTCGCTTCAGTTCGAATCCAGCCGCAAGTCCCGCGAGACCCGCCCCCACGATGACGACGCGCTTCGGTTTGCCATCCCCATATTTTTTCGCGATCCCCTGCTTCACAACGTCGAGATAATCCAGAATCGAATGTGCGGATTGCATCGGAGCCTCCAATGTTGAAGTGATTGAATCTTATCGAAAATCAACATAAAACACAATGACCAATATTGCGCTTGACAAACAGTTGTCATACGTATACAATCGCCGCCATTAACAATTGAATATTCGGAGATTTAGCGGCTGGGTCTTTTGTTGGACAAATTGACAATTTGTCCAACCGAGATCACGAGGTGGAGGTTCTCCCGTGCGAACGGGATGCTAATCCCAGCGATTGCTGGAAGAAAATCGGATCGATCAGCGGATGCCTCTGGAGTTTGTCACAGACTCCTTTCTCCCTTCCGAAACAAGCGCAAGGAGTGACGAGTTTAAAAAAACTCTGTCGCTCGCCCGAAAACCAGAGAGCGATCTTTGGGACAAGGGAAGTGCAGTGATACAGGTGGATTCCATCTGTTTGTGTTTGGAAGGGCTGTCTTTTTTAATGCTGAGTCGTTAACAGGCATGCCCACGCATGCCTGTTTTGTTTAACCTCACCCCCAACCCCTCTCCTAAAGGAGAGGGGAGTAAGTGAGCAAGAATCGGGTCGGCAGAAGGAAACGATGTTCATAGAATATCATCACCAAAGGAGAACCTATGAACACACAAACCGATTTCAAACAATCGTCCGAAGATTACCTGCGCATCGAGCAGGCGATCCTGTACCTTGAAAATCATTATAAAGACCACCCAAACCTCGACGAGGTCGCGGCAAACGTTGGGTTGAGCGAATATCACTTTCAACGACTGTTCACTCGCTGGGCGGGTGTCAGCCCCAAACGCTTTTTGCAATTCGTGACGAAGGAAAGCGCGAAAGAACTACTCGACAAATCGGAGAACCTGCTCGACACCACGCATCAAGTCGGACTGTCGAGTCTGGGCCGCCTCCATGATCTTTTTGTCACCACGGAGGCGATGACCCCGGGCGAATACAAATCGCGCGGCGAAGGTGTGACCATCCGCTACGGAATCCATCTCACGCCCTTCGGCAAATGTTTGATCGGATTGACCGAACGCGGAATTTGTCACCTTGGCTTTGTGCAAGGAAGCGAAGGCGAAGCGATTGACAATCTCGTCCACGACTGGAAGGAAGCGAAGATGATCGAAGATTATCGAGCCACTGCTGCGTTAGTCGGTCCGATATTTGACCTGCGCTTCAACACCCGCATCAAACCGCTGACGTTGCACCTGCGCGGTACGAACTTCCAATTGAAAGTGTGGGAAGCGTTACTGCAAATCCCTGCGGGGTCGGTATCCACCTACGAAGGGATCGCAGGACGCATCGGTCAGCCCGCCGCGACGCGCGCAGTCGGTACCGCGATTGGACACAACCCGATTGCCGTTTTGATTCCCTGTCACCGGGTGATTCGCAAGGCTGGCGATTTCGGGAAGTATCGCTATGGCTCGTTGAGGAAGAAGGCGTTGTTGGCGTATGAAAACGTTATTGCGAGCCCTGGTGGTTGAAACGCAAGCAGTCGAAACCAGAGGACGAAGCAATCCCCACTTGAGTCGGAGATTGCTTCGTCGGGCTAAAGCCCTCCTCGCAATGACACAACTTTATGGAGATGAATGAAAACAAAAATATGGATTGCATTGATCGCGTTGTATATCGTGTGGGGTTCCACGTATCTTGCGATTCGATTTGCCGTGGAAACGATCCCGCCGTTTTTACAAGCGGGACTGCGCTTTTTTATCTCAGGTGTGATCCTCGTCCTGTGGCGGCGCGCGGCAGGCGATGAAATGCCCACACGGATTCAATGGAGATCAGTGACGATCATCGGCACGTTGTTGTTGCTCGGCGGCAACGGACTGGTCTCTTTCGCAGAGCAACGCATCGCTTCGGGAGTCGCGGCGTTGATCGTCGGGACAGTTCCGTTATGGCTTGTGTTGATCGAAGCATTGCGCCCGGGCGGAGTCAAGCCCACGTGGCAGGCGATCGTCGGGTTGATCGTCGGTTTCGGCGGAATTTATCTGCTGGTCGGTCCTTCAGAATCGACAGGCAAACTCCAGTTCGACGCGATCGGCACGATCGCAGTGGTGTTGGCATCTTTCTTGTGGTCGGTCGGATCGATCTACAGCCGAAGCGCGGATGTCCCCAAGTCCGCGTTGATGACGACAGGCGCGGAAATGCTCGCGGGAAGCGTGCCGATATTTTTGGTCAGCCTTGTACTCGGTGAATGGCAAACCTTCAACATCGCGCAGGTTTCTACCGAGTCATGGCTCGGCTTGATCTACCTCATCACGTTCGGCTCGATGATCGGATTCGTCGCGTACATCTGGTTATTGCAGAACGCGCCGATCTCGTTGGTCGCGACATACGCGTACGTGAATCCGTTGGTGGCAGTGTTGCTCGGAGCCTGGCTTGCTAGTGAGCCGCTTACGCCGCGCATTCTCGCCGCCGCGGGAATCATCATCGGGTCAGTGGTCTTTATCAATTGGGCGAGGCAGGCAAAGGTCAAGACCGAACCGTTACAGCCCGTCGCGGGCGGAGAATAAATCATGTATCCAATATATCTGGCACTGGATGTGGCGCGGGATGAACCATCGTAATCGAAGGGTATCCCGCTTACCGTTGAAATGGCGGGATAACATCCCGCCCCACGAAAATCAAAAGGAGAAACTAAAATGGACAGCAAGGATTTGATCAAGAAAGTAAAGGAAGACGGTGTAAAGTTTCTTTCGTTGCAATTCTCGGATGTAACCGGCGCGGTCAAGAGCGTGGACATGCCCGTGCGTCATCTCGAGGATGCGTTGAAAGACGGCGTGTGGTTCGACGGTTCATCGGTGGAAGGTTTCGCGCGAATTCAGGAAAGCGACATGCGCCTGATGCTCGACCCCGACACCTACGCGGTCTTGCCGTGGTCTGCCGCGGAATCAAAACGCGCGCGCGTGTTCTGCGATATTTACATGCCGAACGGCGACCCGTTCGAGGGTGATCCGCGCGGCACGTTGAAACGACAGTTGAAACGCATCGAAGAAAAAGGCTGGACGTATAACCTCGGACCCGAGCCTGAGTTCTTCCTCTTCAAAGGAACGAACGGACACGGTGTGCACCCCGTCCCCCATGACGCGGGCGGATATTTCGATTTCTCGTCCTTCGATGAAGCCGTTGTCGTGCGCACCGCGTTGATGGACGCGCTCGATGCGATGGGACTCGATGTGGAAGTCGGTCATCACGAGGTGGCGTTGGGTCAACACGAAATTGACTTCCGCTTTGCGAACGCGCTCAAGACCGCCGACAATGTGCTGACGTTGAAATACACCGTCAAAGCCATCGCCGCGCAACACGGGTTGACCGCCTCGTTCATGCCCAAGCCTGTTTTCGGAATCAACGGCTCAGGGATGCACTGTCATCAGAGTTTGTTCGACAACAAATCGGGATCAAACCTGTTCTTCGATAAGAATGACGAAGCGCATCTTTCCAAGACGGCGTACGCGTTCATCGCTGGACAGTTGGCACACGCCCGCGCGTTAGCCGCCGTCGTTGCACCGACGGTCAACTCGTACAAACGACTCGTCCCCGGCTACGAAGCGCCGGTCTACATCGGATGGGCACAGCAGAACCGTTCGGCTTTGATCCGCATCCCGCGCTACACCGAGGGTCGCGACAAAGCCGTGCGCGCTGAATTGCGCTTCCCCGACCCGTCTTCGAATCCGTATCTGGCGTTCACGGTCATGCTCGCCGCCGCGCTGGATGGAATCGAAAAGAACTTGGAAGCGCCCAAGCCGCTTAACAACATCAATCTGTATCATCTCGAAAAAGAAGACCGCGCCAAGATGGGTGTGAAGGAATTGCCCGGCTCACTCGCCGAAGCGTTGACCGAACTCGACAAGGACGAAGTCATCAAGTCCGCGTTAGGTGAATCTACCTACGAAGCGTTCTCCCGCGCCAAATGGGAAGAGTGGGATGAGTTCCGTATGCGCGTGAGCGATTACGAGATCGAGAGGTATTTGGAGACGGCGTAGATTTTAGCAATCAGCTTTCAGCAGTTAGCGATCAGCAAAACAAAAACCCTCCGAGGAATAATCCTTCGGAGGGTTTTTGTTATCAAAACTCTTTGCAAGTTAACGCTTAGGTGCGCTGGTAACCAGTTGGGGGACATATTCCACTTTCTGCTTTTCCTCTTTGTCTTTCAGAATCACTTCGCTTTTCACGAACCACGAGACGCCGAAGGCAACAATGGCAACCGTCTCCAACCAGAAGATCGGCACGGACGAGCCGAGAAACGCACCTACGCCGCCCTGAGTGAGAAAATAAATCGCCAGCAGGAGGATGCTCAAGAGCATGACTCCGCCGCACGTCCGATAGACCGTGTTGCGAATCCGCTTGAGGGGCGTCATCTCGGAGGGTTTCTTGCTCGATTTGGTGAACAGGAACAGCGCGAAATAGGTGAGCGTAAGCAGGAAGAGCGCGGCGAAAACATGATGCACGATGCTGATTCGCTGCGCGATCTCGGACGTCTCGCCTTCGCGCAAGGTGGGGAATAACGCCACACCGATGGCGAAGAGGCAGGCGAGGTTTCCGGCAATATCGTCGGCGCGACCATAACCTTTATACGACAGGAGGAACACGCCCAGCGCGAACAGAATCCCCACCAGCACATCCCGCATGTCGGTGTGATAGTACGCGCTCAGCGACTCGCGCACGCCGAACCCGAAGATCAGCTTTCCGCCCGCGTACAGGATGAGCGGCATGCCCATGCCCAACGCGCCGACGGTGACGCGCAGGAATTTGTACGAGATGACCAGCGCGTTCTGGATCTCCATCAACTTGTGCGTGGACGGCGGAGGCTGTGAACCGCCACGGTTTGTATTCTTCCCCTTAGGTTTGTCCTTTGCGTTCTTAACGCTCTTCGCGGTTAATCTTTTGCTTTTCGTCTTGGTCGCCATGGTGATTCTCCTCTCTGAGTAATGGCTTCACTATACAACGATTGGAGGGAGATTACAACAGGCGATTTCCGCCTTGCGTAGTCTGAATTTTGGATTTATGCTTGGAGAAATGAACATGGATATTTCAACCAGGGAGCCAAATGAACAAAGAAGTCAAAGCAAGAATCAAGATAAACGGATTTCTAAAAGAAGAGCCGCTGGCGTCGCTGCGGGAGTTACAGTCCGCTACGGGGGAGGAATTGTCCGCGCTGTTACCGTCCGTGCTGGATAGGGCGTTCAAGGGAGAACTATGAAAATCACTAAATCAACAAAAGTTGTATTGTCTCTATTGCTCATTATCTTGGTGATTGCGCGCTGGATATTTTATGACATTGCTAGTACCCGCTTAGATACAGTTGCACTAACATTGATTATTTCTGCGATACTCTTATATATCATTCCTTGGGAAAATCTGAGAACCTTCAAAGCTGGCGGTATTGAATTATCGCTGGAGCAATCTCAGGTAAAAAGCGCTATAGATAGTTTATCTCTTGATAAAGATAAGCAGAAAATTATAGGGCAACTATCACGATTGGATGTGGAGTTGCAATTGGTGCGTGGGGCAAAGGTCTTGTGGATTGACGATAAGCCACATAAATTGATTGGTGTTAGGCGCTTACTTCGAGCATTGGGTATCCAAATTGTCTCTGCCACGTCAAGCCCAATGGCAAAAGATATTTTAGAGACAGATAATGATTTTGATTTGATTATTACAGATATCCAACGATACGAGCATAATCTTGCCAAAAGGGAAAATAATATCACCCTTGATGGCGTTGACTTTATTGTGAAACTTCGGGAACATAAAGATCCAACCATCCGAGCTTTGCCAGTCGTCTTTTATGCAGCATATGACTGGGAAAGGCTTGTCTTGTTTACTCGACCTGCGAGAGAAAAGCAACCTGAGCCCGATATTAGCAACTCTGTTAGTGATTTCATACCAAAAGTTGTCAAGCGTTTGGCAAGTTCACGTGCTATGCCAATTAAATATGATGAAGAAAAAGAGCCTACTTAGAATGACAGCAAAGATCAGCGCGTTACAGGAGTTGCAGTCCCAAACGCAAGAGGAATTGGACGCGTTGTTACCATCCGTGCTGGATAGGGCGTTTAAGGGAGAGTTGTGCCCCCCCTTCCCGTCCTTCCCCCAAATCCAAAGTGCGGATTTAGGGGAAGGGGAATGGAAAGTTGGAATGAAACGAAAGACAACCCATTCTGAAATACTCTATCTTGTAGATTCAATTGTGAACATAAAGAAACATCAAGAGGAATTAGTTCATGTCCGATAATAGCAAGGTACTTGTTAGAAATGCCAGAGATCAAGATATTTCTGTAGTTGCAGAAATCGATGCTGAGGCTTTCTCACCTTATGGAACCGCTGAAAAGCCAGAAACTTTTCAACTCCGACTGACGGCATTCCCGGATGGTTTTATTATTCTGGTAGCAGATAATGAAATTGCTGCCTATGGTTGTTCGGAAAAATGGCTGACTGAGCGCGAGCCAGGCTTGGACGAGAATCCTATAGTGACCCACCAGTCTGACGGCAGAATATTTTGTATTACAGCAATGGCTGTCAAAATGAAATATCGAGGGAGAGGTTATGGTTTACTCATACTTGATAGATTAATTGAAATTGCCCATCGAGAAGGTTGCAAGAAAATTGTTTTAGAGACAACTCATGCTCAAGGTTTATATCTAAAACGAGGCTTCACGACGGTTCAAAATCGCACCGAGCGTGGAATTTCATTGGATATTATGTCTCTTGATATAGAATCCTATGGCAGTAATGCATAAACAACAACGCCTCGTGGCGCATCTTGAGAGTGTCCAAGCGTGGCTGGCGTCGTTGCGGGAGTTACAGTCCGCTACGGGGGAGGAATTGGATGCGTTGTTACCGTCCGTGCTGGATAGGGCGTGTAAGGGAGAGTTGTGATGATGAATGAGGTGAATTGGTTTCAAGCAGTCATTGATTTAGCCCAAGCAATTATCAGTGGTGTTGCTGTGGGTTTCGTCATTTTTTGGCTTGATGAAAGGCGGGCTAAACGTGAGCGTCGTCTATCCGACTTTCGGATTGCGTCGAATTGGAATACTACCGAGCCAAAAGTCAGTCTAAGAAATTTCGACCTGACCAAAGCTAATTTATCAGGACACAAATTTGTCAAAGCTAATTTAGAGGGAGCGCTTTTCACCGATGCAGGACTGTGGGCAACAAACTTCAGCGAGTCAAATCTCATCCACGTCGATTTCCGAAAATCCAGACTTGTAGGGGCAAAACTCACGAAGGCCAAGGCTAATGGCGTTGATTTCACTAAAGCAGTAATTACAAAGAAAACTGATCCAGATTACAAATATCTACCTGACTTTACCAATGCGTCACTGAAAGGTGCGAAGTTTATTGGTACACAGTTGAATGGGGTAGTAATGATAGAAGCAAACTTAAGAGGCACAGATTTTAGCAAAGCTACCGTACTGGAGTGCGATTTTACAGGTGCAGATTTAACTGATTCGAATTGGAAGAAAGTCAAACGCGTGGAAAACTGCATATGGAAAAATGTAAAGGGTCATAACCCGAAAAACTTTTCGGCGGCCTTGTGGGAAGAAATTCAGAAACAAAATGCCAAGCAGGCCTAGAAAGCAATTTGCGTCTTTGCGGGAGTTGCAGTCCCAGACGAGGGAGGAATTGGACGCGTTGTTACCAAGCGCTTTAGATAAAGCATTCAAAGGTGAATTGTAATTATGGAACTAGAGTTGGATGCAATCGTCACTTGTCCGCAGTGTGGGTTTGCCAAGCGGGAGCAAATGCCAATCGATACTTGAATAATTTTTTATCAATGCGCCAGTTGCGGCGCGGGATTACGTCCAAGGGCGGGAGATTGCTGTGTCTATTGCTCGTATTCCGACAAGCATTGTCCATCGAAACAGAAGGAACTGCATGATCTACGATAATACAAAGGTATATTGTCGCTTAATCTGATGGGTTGCCCTCTTCGTTTCGTTCGGGGAATTCGTGCGACAGATTCGATCCGACTATGCCCCAAACCCAAACGCTTGAAGCGCGATAGCCACAACGACGCAGGCGCAGAGTCCCAGCACGATCAAACCGACGAGGATGCCGATGGAATTCCAGCCCCCTGTACCAGGTAATCTATTTCGATACCACGGTCTGTGATGATGAACGTGGGGCGTCGTCGATGCGTTCGTGCTCGGCACGCTCGATACCGCGCGCGGTGCGCGGCTTCCGATATTGATTCGCGCGCCTCTCGACCCACCACTGCTCACCCGCGGCGCCCGGAAACCTCCGCCGCGCGATCCTCCTCCGATTCGTCCGCCTCGTCCTGGCATGGTGTTCTCCTTGTGGTTGTAGTTCTTACGAAACTTTCTTCAAGTATACCGGTTTGCACGTCAACGGCAAGAGGGACAGTCAACAATCAAACACTCACCACTCACTACTGAAAATTTTCTTTACCTGACTCCGCAACTTTGCCGGTTGAATTAGGCGCACATCCACTTTCTTCGCCCCCACGAACTTCGCAAAACGGATCAATCCCCTCGCCAGCGCGTTCGCAAAATCGGCGTCTTTCACAGGCGCGTCGTCTTCGTGCCAAAAGCCTTTGATCTCCAGGGTCATCGTTGTGCGGTCCAGTTTCGGGTCGAGCCGCGCCACCAGATCATCGCCGTATAAAATCGGCAACACATAATATCCCCAGCGGCGTTTGTGTGCGGGCGTGTACACTTCCCACGTGTAATCGAAATCAAACAACTTTTTCGCCCGTCCGCGCGCGCTGACGATATCCAGCGGCACAAGAAAGGTGACTTCCTCCAGCGTGGTCGTTTCTTTCGGATTCCAACCTTTGGGGATTCGTCCCTTTTCGAGCGACTCCAACGCCTTCACATCTTCCGCCAGAACGAGGTACGCGTCGCGTCCGCCCTCGATTTGGACCTGTTCCAACATCCCCGACTCCCTCCACCCTTCGGTTAATTTCATCACCTCCGCTTTCGAGTAATCGCGGCGCAGATAGTAGTTCAAGTCCACGCGCATGTTCGCTTCGCGCTTCAAACCCATGAACGCGACCGATTTACGCGCAAAGAAGGTCTCTGCTTCTTTTTCGGTGGCAACCCGATCGAATTCTTTCGGTGCAATATTTTTGCGAAAATCATATACCCGATCAAACCCCTCGCGGTGGTGCATCATCAACTCGCCCGAAAGCCACATGTCGTACAACGCCAGTGACGTGTCCTTGCGCCCGCGATAATTCCATAAACCGATTTTGTTGCCATCCAAATCGCGGTTCCCCAGCGGACCGCGCTTCCGCAACTCGGCGCGCACATCTTCGAATAACTTCTCATGGCTGAGCACAAAACCTTCGATGCGCTTGTCGCGGCTCCGCTTGTTCATGTGTACGCGCCAATACGGCAACTCACGCATGGGATACATTGCCAGCCAACCGCCATAATCGAAGAACTTGCGCTGTTTATAGGCAACATCGTAAAGATATTCCGGCTTGTATTCCAACACGCGGCTGTGCAGAACAATATCCTGACTCCGTGCAATGACATTCAACGGATCGAGTTGCACGGCTTCGCACGCATCGATCGCCTGCGCTGTTCCGCTTCTGCCCTTCCACCTTCGCCCGGGCCACAGTCCCTGCTTGCCGAGGACGAATCTTCGTGCGGTTTGTTTTGAGATACTGATGAAAGTGTTCACTTATCAGAGCCTGTATGCGCAATCCCGAAGGGATGGCATGATTTTAGATATTCGATACGTTGTCCAAATCCCGAAGGGATGACACGGTTCTTGAAGAATGAAAAGCGATCAGTTTCCACGAAACAATAGTGACGACTTAAGTCGTCACTATTCCTTTCACCTTCTCGATCGTCCTGCAAAACGAACACAAGTCCGGCGCGGACGTGGGTTGTCCGCACTTCGTACATGGATGCAAGTGCGCTTGCTGAGAATCCTTTTCCACGAACAACTCCCCGCTCTTGCGCGCTTCAAGGAAACGCAGGTAGAACGTCAACTTTGCGCCGGGGCGGTCCGTTTCGAGTTTGTTGAGCAATTCCTTGTAGTAAATGGACTGCGACCCCTCCGCGAACGGGCATTCTTCGTAAATGTATTCGATTCCACGCGCAAGGCAATACGCCGTCATCTCGCGTTCGTAGAAGCGGCAGAGCGGTTTCACTTTGCGCGCCAAACCTCCCGTCGCGGCGAGAACCGGTCCCTGCCGCAAAAGAAATTCCGCCGACCAGTTCAACGTGTTGCCGAACAACACCGCGGCTTCATCGTCGAGGTTATGACCGGTTGCCAGCACGTCATAACCGAGGTCGCGTGCGATGCGATTCATCTCATGTCGTTTCGTCAGCCCGCACACCGCGCAGGGTTTGCCGTGTCCGCGATGCGAAATTTCCGACAACACAGGGATGGGTTGACCGTATTCCTTTTCGATGTCGACGATGTGCAATTTCAAACCGTGCTGATTGGCAAATTTTTCCGTGAGACGTTGTGACTCATGAGAATAATTTATTCCACCATCAATTCCAAGCCCAAGATACAACCCATCGGCTTGATACCCGAGCCGCGTGAGGATATCCCACAGCCCGAGCGAATCCTTGCCGCCCGAAACCGCAACAAGGATTTTCTCGTGCCGTGTGAACATCTCGTACTTTTTGATGAAGCGCTCGGTCTGTTCGGGCATCCATTCGAGGTAATGCTCTTTGCACAACGCCAGTTTGTGCTGGCGCATGTTCACCGAGGCTTTCGCTCCGCATTTTTTACACTTCATACAAACCTTCTTACCACAAAGTACACGAAGGACACAAAGTTTTTAATTCGTCACAAAGAATCCTTAGTGACCTTTGTGTCCTTCGTGGTAAAAAATCAGCCTCCTGAAATCACCGCGATCAATTTCACCTCATCGCCGTCCTTCAAAATTTCATCATCGAGGATCATCTCGCCCTCGCGCGTAGCAATGACCGACTCGGGCACAATGCCGCTTTTCTTCAACGCATCCAGCAGCATCATGCCCGGCTTCACTTCATATTCCTTGTCGCGCAGGATCAATTTCACCGTCATGCCAAGATTCTAACACGCCCTCTTTCCTCCCTTCGATAAAACTCAAGGCAAGCTTTCCTCTTCCCTTCATCCTTCATAATTCATCCTTCATCCTTCCTTGACTCCCCCCTCTCTTCCCTGTACGATTAGCCCATGCGAATCGGAATGATGACCGACGCCTACAAACCGCACGTCAGCGGCGTGACGAGCTACATCGACCTGAACAAACGCGCCCTCGAAGCGCTCGAGCACGATGTGTACGTGTTCACCTTCGGAGACCTCGAACAACCTGACGACGACCCGCGCGTCTTTCGCAGTCCCGGCATGCCCCTTTCCGATACCGGGTTCTACCTCTCCCTGCGTCACCGCACGGATGTACAGCAGATCATCCAGACCATGGATGTGATCCATGTCCATCATCCATTCATGAGCGGGCGGCTCGCGCTGATCTACGGTCGCAAACACAATATCCCGGTTGTATTTACGAACCATACCCGTTACGACCTGTACGCACAAACGCGCTTGCCACTCATGCCCGCCGAAGTGAGCATGAGCCTGCTTCAGTCATACATGCCCACCTTCTGCGACAACGTAGACCTCGTTATCTCTCCCTCGCGCGGTATGGAAAAGATCCTGCGGCAATACGGTGTGACAAGCCATATCGAAGTTGTGCCCAACGGCGCAGACCTCGGTCCGTTCTTATCGGCACAGCCGCTCGCGCGCGAAGAGTTTGGTTTTACAAAAGATGATATTCTGCTCGTGTACATGGGGCGTATTGCACCGGAAAAAAACCTCGAATTTCTACTCAAGGCATTCGCCGGTGTCGCACGCGCGGTGCCGAATACAAAATTTCTTGTTGTAGGCGGAGGGCAAAAAGAGCACGAAGAGGGAATCAGAACTTTTGCCCACGATGTAGGACTCGAAGATCGCGTGAAGTTCACGGGAACGATTGCATACTCGGACCTTCCGTCCTATCTTGCCATGTGCGATATTTTCGCAACCGCGTCGGTGACGGAAGTTCATCCGTTTTCGGTGATCGAAGGCATGGCAACGGGACTCCCCATAGTCGGCATTGACTCGCCGGGCATCGGCGATTCCATCGCGGACGGGGAAACGGGTCTACTTTCGGTGGACGATCTTGCCTCCTACACCGCCAAGCTGACAACCCTCTGCTTGAACCGCGACCTGCAAAAGAAAATGGGCGCGGCGGCGCAAAAAGCCTCGCATCAATTCTCCATAGAAAACACAACAAAAATAATGCTTGGTCATTACAATCGGCTGGTGGCAAACACGAAACCCGTCAAGCCAGGCATCGAGGAGCGGTTACGTTCCGTGTTGAAGGAATATTTCGGATGAGTCACAACCAGCGGATCGGCAAATGGGGCGAAGAGGTCGCCGCCGAATATCTTGCAGAGCACGGATATGAAATCCTTGCCCGCAACGCGCGGACCCCGTACGGAGAAATCGACATCGTTGCCAAACAGGGCGAGATCGTTATTTTTGTCGAGGTCAAAACCCGCACCTCGAACAAAATGGGCTTACCCGAAGAATCCATCAACACGCGCAAACGCCAGCACATGCTCTCCGCGGCGGAACATTACACGGCTGAACACGAAATTGACCACTGGCAGATCGATG
>CAZQES010000008.1:4239-45244 GCA_964591425.1 uncultured Anaerolinea sp. | reverse complement strand
GCCGCTCGGCATGGCATCGGTAAAAGTCGTCGCGGGTTGGATGTCCTGTGCCATCCTAGGCATGACGCGCTCCGACCTGACCGAGATACTGGAAGACGAAGGCTTGTGGCCCCGCGGACGACTCTTCCGCTTGTTCGGGGCAACTCTGGTGGGCATCATCGTGGCAGGCGCGGTACCCGGTGTGGACGCGATCATGGCAGATGCCGGTCTGCCGGTGACCAGCGGGGCGTTGCTGTTGATCGGCATGGGCTTGCTCCATCTCGGAATCACCTCGCAGATCCTGCGCGTGACCCAGGGCTTGATGACGGTCATCGCCGGGTTTGAAATCTTGTACGCCACAGTGGAAAGCTCCGTGCTGGTTGCCGCACTGCTGGCTGTGATCACACTCGGGCTTGCGCTCGTCGGCGCGTATTTAATGATCGCCTCCCATTCCCGCCCAGCGGAGACATCATGACGTTCAACGCGCCTGCCATTTGGATCGCACTTCCCATATTGGTCGGTATCCTATTGTTGCTGATTCGCAACGCCCGCGCGTTGAGCATTATCGGCGGAAGTATCGCACTGGCGCTTGCGCTCATTGCGCAATTCGTTCCCATCGCGACCGCACTGCGTGTGGGGAATCTCTCACTCAAGATCGATTCCTCGTTGAACGTGCTGGGGCGCGTAATGACAATTGAATCTGCCGAGGGTTCGTTATTGGCGATGATCTACGGCGGCGCGGCGTTATGGTTCTTCGGTTCGTGGGCGGCCGTCGGCGCGGCGCGCATCGTGCCGATGGGATTCATGATCCTCGGCTTGTTGGTTGCGTCCATCGCCGTCCAACCTTTTTTATATGCCGCGCTGTTCATCGAGATGGCGATTCTCATCTCGGTGCCGATGCTCACGAGCGTGTACAGGTCTCCCAGCAAAGGCATTCTCCGATTCTTGATCTATCAAACCCTTGCCATGCCGTTCATTCTGTTGGCAGGTTGGTTGCTCGCCGGCGTAGAAGCCAGCCCCGGCGACCTTGATCTCGCCGCGCAATCCGCCTCCATGCTTGGGCTGGGTCTGGCATTCCTTTTGGCGATCTTCCCGCTCTACAATTGGATTCCCATGTTGCTGGAAGATTCGCATCCCTTTACGGCGGGATTTCTCATTTGGATCCTGCCGACGATCACGATCATTTTCGCGGCCGGATTTCTCGACGGTTATTCATGGATCCGCTCCTCTCCTCAAACGATTCTCGCCTTTCGATCAGCCGGATTACTGATGATCGTCACCGGCGGACTTTGGGCGGCATTTCAACGTCACTTTGGGCGCATCATGGCGTTCGGTTCCATCGCCGAGACGGGCTTCTCGCTTCTCGCCCTCAGCCTCGACTCGCGCACGGGCATTCCAATCCTGTTCCTTTTGATTCCCGCGCGGACGCTCACCCTTGCGCTTTGGGCGCTGGGTCTCGCGGTGATTCGAGACAACACAGAAACACTGCGCTTCGGGGCGGCGCGCGGCGCTTTGCGATATGCGCCGTTCGCCGGCACGGCGATCCTGCTCGCGACACTTTCCACGAGCGCGTTTCCGCTCCTTGCCGGTTTTCCCGCACGGCTTGCCTTATGGGAAAACCTGTCGCGCACATCGTTACCAGCCGCGATATGGATGACGATCGGGATCATGGGATTGCTCACCAGCGCGGTGCGGTCGCTGGCGGTGCTCGGCATGGCGGAGGAATTCACCAGCTGGGAGCCGCGCGAAGATTCCACACAGCGGATCATGCTCACGGTGGGGATGATCGGGCTTTTCATCCTGGGTTTGTTCCCCCAGACGGCGCAGTTCTTCCTTTCCGAACTCCCGCTCATGTTCGAGCATTTGGGTCGCTAGACGGCTACGGTATAATCACCCGCTGGAGGAAGACATGGAATTCGAACAGATCGTCAAACGCCTTGAATGGCTGGACGAGGAACACCGCAAGACTCGCACATCTTTCATCACTCTCGAAGAACGCATGGCAGCGCTGGAGGGGAACATCGATGCGGTCGCCAAACAGATCAAGCCGCTCAACAAACAGATCGCCGATATTTCGAGCACTGCCGCGCGCCTCGACCAGTTCGACGCGATCTTTTCCAAACAGCGCGAAGACTTGAACAAGGCGATAGACACGATCGAAAAACGCGTGGAAAAGCGTGAGAAGGAATTGATCGACCGTCATCAGAAAGACCTCGAGGCTTTGACGAAATCGCTCGAAAATCTCAAGAAGGCGACCGACTTGAGCGATATCAAACGACAACTGAAGGCACTTCCCAACGAAGACGCCCGCCTGCAACAAGCCATCAAGGATCTGCGTCCGCACATTGACAACGCCATCCGCGTCGCGGAAGATACCACGCGCTCACAAAAAGCATTCGAGGAGGCGCGTAAACAGGAAACGAAACGCATCGCCGACCTGCAAGGCGAGATCACCGCCGCCCGCAAACGCATCGACGAAGCGCGCTCCAAAGCCGACCTCACCGCAGATAACCTGAAAACGCTCGACAGTCGCATGAACGAGTTGATGGTCTCGGAGACCGAACGGAAAGCCGCGCAAGCCTCGTTCATCGAAAGCCAGACCGTCGCGCAGATCGATCGCGAACGCACCTACAAAGAGTGGAAAGAAAAGTTCGATACGGTCAAACAACAGGCAGAAACGCTCGACCAGCAGATCACGCAACTTGAAGAGACCCTGCGGTCCGCGAAAAAAGCACAAGAAACCTACAACGAGCTCAATACCAAACTCGAACGCCGCATCAACGAAGTGACCGAGATGCAAAGGCTCGCCGAAGACCGCTTGCGCCAGGAATGGGTAACATTCAAAGCCGACGACCAGAAACGCTGGACGGGCTACACCCTCGCGCAAGATGAAACATCCAAAGATCTATCTCGTACGGTCACCAAACTTGAAGAGCGGCTTGGCAAACTGGACGAATCCGCGCAGACCCTCCAGGACCAGATGCATCAAACTGCCGATGCCACTGAACAGCAATTGCAGGAACTCATGAACGTCGCCCACGAGTGGTTGTCTGCGTACGAACGCATCATGGGACACGGCAAAACAACGAAAAAACCGAAGAAATAATTTGACTCATCTACAGTACATATCTTTCCTCTTTCTTCTTTCGACGCCAAGAAAGAGGAAAGAAGAAAGATTTTGTTTAAATGCGAGTTATCGGAACAGCCGGTCATGTTGACCACGGAAAATCCACGTTGATCGCCGCGCTCACGGGCACACATCCCGACCGCCTCAAGGAGGAACAGGCGCGTGAGATGACCATCGAGCTCGGCTTCGGCTGGTTGACGTTACCCAACGGTGAAGAGGTGGGAATCGTAGACGTGCCCGGTCATCGCGACTTCATCGAGAACATGCTGTCAGGCGTGGGCGGCATCGACGCGGCATTGCTCGTCATCGCGGCGGATGAAGGTGTGATGCCGCAAACCAAAGAACATCTCGCCATCCTCGATCTCTTGCAGATCCCCGCAGGATTGATCGTGTTGACCAAGACCGATCTCATCACCGACTCACACTGGCTCGACCTCATTGAAGCAGACATTCGCACTGCGGTGAAAGATTCCATTTTAAACGACGCGCCCATCGTTCGCGTTTCTGCAAAAACAAAAGCGGGTCTCGATTCTCTGATCTCCAGTCTCCAGTCTCTGCTTGACACAAAACCCACCCGCCCCGATCTCAACCGCCCCCGCCTCCCCATTGACCGCGTCTTCACCATGAGCGGATTCGGCACAGTCGTCACCGGCACGCTGAACGATGGAAAATTCTCCGTTGGCGATGAAGTGGAGATTCTACCGAGCGGACTCAAAGCACGCATTCGCGGCTTGCAAACTCATAAGAAAAAAGAGGACGCGGCGGTGCCGGGTTCGCGCACGGCGGTCAACCTCTCCGGCGTGGATGCCGCGTCGATCCGACGGGGCGACTGGCTCGCCCACCCCGGTCAATACCAGCCCACACGCCGCCTCGATGCGCGTTTTCGTCTGCTGAACGATTCAACAACATCGATCAAGCACAACGACGAAGTGAAGTTTTTCGTCGGCGCGAGCGAAACGATAGCCGCCCTCAGACTGCTCGGCGCGGAGGAATTATCCCCCGGCGAAGAAGGTTGGATTCAACTCGAACTGCGCGAACCGGTAGTTGCCGTCCGCGGCGACCGGTATATCCTGCGCCGACCCTCCCCCGGCGAGACTCTCGGCGGCGGCGTGATTGTGGATCACCAGCCGAAAAGCAGGCACAAACGATTCGACGATGAAGTATTGAAATCGTTGGAATCTTTGGAGCGGGGTTCGCCCTCGGAAGTTTTGCTCGAAGCGGCAAATGCCCTCGGCATTGCGCCCATCAAAGAAATTATTGCGCGGTCGCGGCTTGAAGCCGCAGACGCGGAAGCCGCGCTTGCCGAAGTCCTGAGCAGCAATTCCATAATTATGCTCGAAGATGGTACTCCGACGCCTTCGGGTGATTTGCTCGTTGCAAGTCAACAGCATTGGCAAACTGCGCGGGATCGAGCATTGCAGGTCATTGCGGAATTTCATAAAACGTATCCGCTTCGGCGCGGTATCCCGCGCGAGGAACTTAAAAGTAAATTGAAACTCTCCCCTCGCATATTCAGTGCGGTCATCACCAAACTGATCACTGACCACTCGATCACTGATCACGCCTCTGTCCTTTCCCTGCCCGCCCATGAGATTCGCTTCAATGCGGCAGAGCAGGCAAACGTCGAGAAATTGATGCGGAAGTTCATCCAGAATCCGTTCGGTCCCCCAAGCGTCAAGGAATGTCAGGAAGAGGTCGGCGCGGAAGTTTTATCCGCAATGATAGAATCGGGCGAATTGATGCCCGTCTCGACCGATGTCATTTTTCGCAAATCCGATTATGATTCGATGAAAATTATGATTCAACAAACCATCGAACGGAATGGAAATATCTCGCTGGCAGAAGTACGCGATTTGTTCCAGACCAGCCGCAAATACGCGCAGGCGTTGCTCGAACATTTCGACGCGGTCGGCTTCACCGTGCGCGCTGGCGATTTCAGAAAGCTGAGGAGATAATGTGCGGACGTTTTACTTTGACGGTTGACCCCGCCGAATTTCAGGATAAATTCGGCAACTTTACTTTTCCAAATAAATTCGCGCCGCGCTTCAACATCGCGCCGACACAACCGGTGCTCGCCGTGCCGAACAACGACAAGTTTAAGGCGGATTTTTTTGTGTGGGGTTTGATTCCCATGTGGGCAAAAGACCCCAGCATCGGAAACCGTTTGATCAACGCGCGCGGCGAAACGGTGGCAGAAAAGCCATCCTTCCGCGGCAGTCTGAAATACAAACGCTGTCTTATCTTTGCCGACGGCTTTTACGAGTGGAAGACTCAACCCGGCAAAAAAACGAAAACGCCGTTCTACATCCACATGAGGGATCGAAAACCGTTCGCCTTTGCCGGTCTGTGGGACACGTGGAACAGTTCGAATGGTTCGCTGATCCGTTCGTGCACGCTCATCACCACCGAGCCAAACGAATTGATGGCGATGATCCACGACCGGATGCCGGTGATACTGCACCCGCGCGATTACGCAAAATGGCTGGAACCTTCGGCGCAGACGCCCGACCAGGTGCTCCCGCTCATCAAGCCCTTCCCCGCCGACGCGATGGACGCGTACCCGGTCAGCACACTGGTCAACAAGGCGTCCCGCGATCTTCCTGAAATGGTCGTACCGGCGAAATAAGTGATCCACGCAATTCGGATGTCGCTGGCTGGGCGTTTCCCTGCGCTGGCATCGCGCGATTTCGCCATCTTTTGGCTGGGGCATTTGCTCTCCCTCATCGGCACCGCCATGCAAAATACTGCACAGCCGTTGCTGGCGTATCGCCTCAGCGGCAAACCCTTTGACCTCGGTCTCATCGGCTTTGCCGTGACCCTTCCGACATTCTTCCTCGCGCTTCCTTCCGGTGTGTTGATCGAACGATGGGACAAACGCAAAGCGATTCGAATCCTGCAGGCGGTCATGATGATCGAAACGCTTACGCTTTCAGCGTTGACGCTCACCGGGTTGATCCAGATCTGGCATATCGTCGTGCTTTCGTTGATTTTGGGAATCGCCTCGACCTTCGAGATCACCACGCGGCAATCGATGCTCATTGAAATCGTCGGGCGCGAGACCCTGCCGAACGCGATCGCGTTGCAATCCACGGCGTTCAACATTTCGCGTGTGCTCGGTCCCGCACTGGCGGCTCCGTTGTTGCTTTTGTTTCCCGCCAACGGCGAAGGCTGGATCTTCCTCTTGAACGGTCTAAGTTTTGGGGCGATCATCGTCAGCCTGTTCTTCATCCGTCTCAACTACAAAGCGGAGCCTGTTCATTCCAACCAAACGATGATGAGGGATTTTCTCGACGGAGGAAAATACATCCTCGCGCACAAGGGGATCGCCGCCATCATCTTGATCGCCGCGATCATGGGCGTGTTCGGCTTGCCGGTGATGCAACAAATTCCCGTGCTCGCGCAGGATATTCTCGCGCAGATCGGCGATACCAAATCCATCGTGGACGCGCGCAACAGCGCGCTGTACGGTTCACTCGGACTGGGCGCGCTGGTCGCGGCTGTGATGATCGCGCTCAACAATTCGGAGGGATGGCGCGGCGCGCGCTTGTTGATCGGTCAAGCCGCGTTCGTCTGCGGGCTGATGGGCATCGGCCTCACGTGCGAACTGTGGCAGTCGCTTTTGCTGATCGCGTTGATGGGCTGGGGCGGTGTGACGCAGTTCGCCACGTTGAACACCCTACTCCAAACAAAAATCGACAATCAAGTGCGCGGACGCGTCTTCAGCATGTATCTCTGGGCATTTCAAGGCATCGCGCCGTTCGGAAGCCTGCTGATCGGGTGGATGTCGCAAACTTTGACGCTCCCCGTCACGGCTTTGACGTGCGGAGCGATCTGCCTGTTCGGCGTGGGCGCGATCCAACTCGTCTTCCCAGACGTACGCAAATCAACGGCTTAACGTCAGGTGAGACCTGTTGACTTTGATTTTTTTGCCGTGTTATGATGGTTCCCATGGAAGATAAGAATCGATCGGGAATTTTTTCACGCCTGGTAGACACGCTGATCGGCATCGGGCTGGGCGAGTCGTTCTTGCGGATCGGAACATTGCTTTTTTCGGTGGTGTTGATCGGCGCGGTGATCGGGCTGGCGCGTTCGTTCTTCGCAGGAGCGGCTGCCGGGACGGATGTCGACGCGGCAGAGGTGGAACCAACCGTCATGGTGGAGGGAATCGAACCGGTTCCGCAAGAAGCGGTGGATTCGTTCATCGGGGTCCCGCGTTTGGCGCAGGTGCATACCACGATCCCGTCGCGCCCGCGGCAGGAAGTTGTCAAATACACGGTCGTGGAAGGCGATACGATCTTCGGCATCGCGCAAAATTTCGGGCTCGAACCGCAGACGGTGTTATGGGGAAATTATTACATCTTGCTAGACGATCCGCACGCGTTGAAACCCGGTCAGGAATTGAACATCCTGCCCGTCAATGGCACGTATCACGAGTGGCAGGACGGCGAAGGGCTGAACGGCGTGGCAAGTTATTACGGCGTGACACCGGAGGAGATCATTAATTATCCGGCAAATAATTTAGACCCCGAGACCATCGGCGATCTCACACGGCCGAACATCACGCCCGGTACATGGCTTGTGGTTCCCAATGGCAAGCGCGAGTTCATTTCATGGAGCGCGCCGCTCGGGGTGACGCGTGAGAACCCAGCCTCCGCCCGCGTGCTCGGACCCGGCGCCTGCGAACCGGTGAGCGGCGGCGCGGTCGGTTTCGGCACGTTCGTATGGCCCGCGAGCAATCACAGACTTTCAGGGTTCGATTACTCGCCCAGCACGAATCACTGGGGTATCGACATTGCAGGCAATACTGGCGAGGGCGCTTACGCGACGGATGCAGGCGTTGTGGTGTATGCAGGCTGGAACAATTATGGATACGGCAACATGATCATGGTAGATCATGGCAATAACTTCCAATCCTTGTATGCGCATTTGAGCGGCATCAGTGTGGGATGCGGTCAGAGTGTCGGTCAGGGCGATCTGATCGGCATCATCGGCAGTACTGGGCGTTCGAGCGGAGACCACTTGCATTTCGAGATCCGCGCCATTTCCTCGTGGGTGAATCCATGGGATGTGTTGCCGCCGCCGTAGGAAAGTAAAGTAGAAAACAAGTGCACACGTAGACACATAACTTACGCCTTGCCGAAGAACTTTATCTCGGCTATAATGCCGACACTTCAATTCGATGATCGGGCGCATAGCTCAGTTGGTTAGAGCGCATCTATCACACAGATGAGGTCCGGGGTTCGAGTCCCTGTGCGCCCACTGACTAAGCCGCAAGGTTTATTTTGTTTATTTGGAGGTTTCCCCTTCGGGGATATCCGCTTCGCGATGTACGCCTACTAGAAAACGAGTCGGTAGACTCGTTTTTTTATTTCGGGTCGTTCTACGTAGGAAAACCGTTAATGTTCAGACCGTCGCCGCTTTCTGTTTTATAATCCGTCCATCATGCCCACCCGAACAAACGAACAATGGGTCACAGAATTGAAGGATGCGGGTCCGGTGCGCGAAGCCGCGCTCGAGGACCTGCGCGCCGTCATCCAAAAAGGCCTGCCATACGCGCTTTCACGCTGGCTCTCCCCAGACCAGCCGCAATTCAACTCGCTCGTCGAAGAAGTGACCCAGGAAACGCTCCTGCGCGTGCTCGATCAACTCGACACTTTCGAGGGGCGCAGTCAATTCACCACGTGGGTTCACAAGATCGCCGTGCGGATCGCGCTCACCGAACTGCGCCGCAAACGCTGGCGGGATTCGTCTCTGGATGAGTTGACCGAAAACGAAGACGCTCCTCCGCCCCCCGGCCTGCTCGCCGATTCCCACGCCGGTCCAGAAACCTCCGCCGAACGCGCCGACATGCTGGCACGCGTCCGCCGCATCATCGAGGAGGAACTGACCGACCGTCAGCGAGAAGCGCTCGTCCTGCTCGGCGTCCGCGATATGCCGATGGAGGACGCGGCGCGCAAACTCAAGACCAACCGCAACGCGCTGTATAAACTCCTCCACGACGCGCGGGTACGGCTAAAGAGTCGCCTGTTGATGGAGGATATCGCGCCTCACGAAGTCCTCGCGCTGTTCGAGCAAAAGTAAGATTAGCCAAACGTTAAACATCAAAAACGCAGATTATGAACATCAAGGAGCTTGTCAACCGGATCCGCGCCAGCCTCGGCATGACACAGGATATGCCCAACGAGGCTGTGCTGGGATTCCTGCGCGTGCTCGAAGAGGTGCGCACCGAGGAATTGACCTGCGACGAAATCTATTCAAAACTGGACGAATACGTGGAGAGACAGGCAGGCAAACACGACGCGGCACAATTAATGCCTCTCATCCGCGAACACCTGGATATTTGCCCCGAGTGTTGTGAGGAATACGAAGCGCTTTTGAAAGTTGTCGAAGAAGCGGAAAGATAAAGCGGCTGTGGCAGTTGAATAACTACAACAATTCGAAAGGAAAATAAACGACGGGCGAAGAACACCCGTCGTTTTAGTTTAAGCGTGAAACAACTTCTCCCCCGCACGGATCGGCACCTTCAACCGGTTCACCGCCGGAGTGATCGGGCACGACCACATCTCGTTGTACGCGCAATAAGGGTTGTACGCGATATTGAAATCCACCAGAAAGCGATTCCCGGGCAAGGGTTCGGGTTCCAGGTATCTTCCGGCGGGGTAAGTCTCTTCCCCCGCCAGTGAATCGATGAAAGGCAAGAAAAATCCGTAGTCTGCCTTGTAAATGGTCAGTACGGCTTCCTGCCCGTCCACTTGAAAGTTGAATCTCCCGAACCGGATATATTCCTGCACGCCGCCGGTGGAAGTTTGCATCATCATCGGTTGTTGGTCTTCAAATAGCTCGATCTGCACTTCAAGCCGTAACGCCTCGTTCTCCGGAAAGTAGGTTAAACCCTTGAAATCACGCCTCTGCTCCGGTGTCAACGGGCTTTGCGGGTGACGCGCGAAGAATTCATCCTTCTCTTTGCGAAAATCATCTAATTCGGTCATTGTGTCTCCAGGTCTTATTCATAGAGCAAGAGCATGGGGAAAATCTTACGGGTGCAATTGCTTGAATGCGAACTTCATTTTTAACTTTGCGCGTTATTCGTTTTATTCGCGGCATTCGCGTTAATCGTTCTGGACTTTACCACCTCTTGCACATTCCATTTTCCTGTGCTATCGTTATTTCGCATGAACGAAAAGACCGTGTTGATCATCGAAGACGAGGAGGATGCCGCCGAATTGTTCGCCGAGATGATGCGCGTCAGCGGCTTCCGCGTGGTCAAGATCACGACCAGCGCGCCCGCAATGGATGTATTGACGAAGGAAAAACCCGACCTCGTCATCCTCGACATCATGATGCCTGACATCTCTGGGCTTGATGTCCTGCGGCAGATGCGCGGCGACCCCACCCTGACTCATATTCCGGTGGTGGTGGTCTCCGCCAAAGGGACTCCCACCGACATCAAGACGGGCATGGACGCCGGTGCGTCCACGTACCTCACCAAGCCAGTTGGCTTCCTCGAACTGAAAGATGCAGTGAGCCGCGCGCTGGGTGGTTGATGAATGAGTCTCTTGCGCGCGTTCATTGCCATCGAAATCCCGCACTCCATTCAACAAGCTGTTCATCAGGCGACCTCAACCCTGCGCGCCGAAATCGGCACATGCGTTCGATGGGTGTCGCCTGAGAACATTCACTTGACGATGAAATTCCTTGGGGATGTTTCTCCCTCCCAAGTGGATTCGTTGACCCAGACGCTCCGCGCCGAAGCGGACTCCGTCCCGGCGTTCGACGTTCACGTGGGCAGACTCGGTTCCTTTCCGACCATGAAGCGGGCTCGCGTCCTGTGGGTCGGAGTCCAAGCCCCCACAGGGATGGACGCGTTGGCGCGCGGAATTGAATCCGCGTGTGCCCGGCTCGGGTATGAGGCTGAAAAGCGCGGCTTCTCTCCGCATCTGACGATCGGACGCGTGCGGCAGGATGCCTCCGCGGCGGACGCGCAAAAAATCCGCCGCGCGCTCGAAGCCGCGACGATTGACTCACTCGGCACTGCAAGGGTAGACTCGGTGCATCTATTCAAAAGCGACTTGAAATCGGACGGCGCGGTGTATACCAAGTTATTCTCCGCGCCGCTACGAAATGTCATTGCGAGCACTTCGACAGGCTCAGTGTAAACTCCGCGAAGCAATCTCCCCGCTAGCAAGAGATTGCCACGCCCCTTCGGGGCTCGCAATGACATCACTACGGAGGTGAAACCTGAACACACTCGAACTTGCACATACGATCGTCGACGCCTTGGAGGACAAAAAAGGCGAAGACATCCTGCTCCTCGACATCAAAGATGTTGCATCATTTACCGATTATTTCATCATCTGCAACGGTACCAGCGACCGCATGTTGGACGCGCTCGCCAAAGGCGTGCTCGAAGCCACGAAAAAGGATTACAAGAAAAAATCACGCGTGGAGGGCAAATCACAGGAGGGCTGGCTCGTGCTGGACTTCGGCGACGTGGTCGTGCATTTGTTTTCCCCCGACCAGCGCGAATATTACGATCTCGAAGAATTGTGGAGCGACGGGAAAGTATTGTTGAGGGTGCAATAATCCGATGGAAGGTCTCCTTGTCGATTTTTCCGATACTGCGTCCGTAAAAGCCTCCATCAAGACGAACTGGGAAAATTATCATTACTGCCTCGGGCGCGCTCCCAGTGTGGAACTGTCGGTTGGAAAATATTTGACGTGGCTGATCACACCTATGCCCGATCACTTCATGAACTTGGTGGTATGCACCGGTTTGCCGCACGAAGGAATCGATGCATTGATCGATAATGCCTTAACCCATTTTAGAAAACTGAGAATCAAAAAACTCTCATGGCTTGCCGAGGACGGCATTCCAGCCGCCGAAATGAAAAAGCACTTGACCGCCCGCGGCTTGACCTTCCGTGAATCGTTCGCGACGGAAATGGCTATGGATCTGAACAGTCTACAGGAAGAGTTTCCCCAACCCAATGACCTTGAGATCGTATTGGTGGACGATGAAAAATTGCTCAGGCAGTGGATCCACGTAGCCAGCCTTGGGTTCGGTGTTCCCGCGGAGGCGGAGGACGTCTGGTTTGAATTTTTCAATTACGCGGCTTGCAATTCGCCGTTCCAAACCTATCTCGCGCTCTTGAATGGACACCCGGTGGGCACGTCACAGCTATTCACCTCGGCAGGCGTGGCAGGGATTTACAACGTCACCACATTGCCCGAAGTGAGAGGCAAAGGCATCGGCACGGCGATCACACGCGCGCCCCTGCTCACTGCGCACAGGATGGGCTTCCGCGTTGGCATCCTGCAAGCATCCTCCATGGGATACAAAGTCTATCAGCGCCTCGGGTTTCAGGATTTCGGGAAGTTGAGCGTGTATTTGTGGGAGCAAGATAAAGTCGAGTAGTTTTGCAGTTGGATAGTCACAATGTCTCTCATACCTAAGTGTCTTCCATTTGGTGACTGGAACAAGCATGTGTTTTTTTTTAAATACCGAGCCATGTGTTTCAGCTTAGAGTCCACTGGATAATCTCAGAGATTCTTCGCTTCGCTCAGAATGACACTCGTAAGATGAATTTCTCGTCGTCCTGCACGCGTTCGAACATGGCAGGTTGTGCCCTGCCGCGCTTGCCTTTGCGTGCTTTTCGATAGGCAAGGTACAAATTTTCGAAATCGCATACCTGAGGGTAAAGATGTTTGTAAGTTTTCACTTCAACTCCTTTGAAAAGTTTATAAAAATTCCCGCCTTACGGCGGGAGGTTGATTCCCCTCTCGTTTAGGAGAGGGGTTAGGGGTGAGGTCAGAACGCAGGAAACACGCTTCGCGAACAGGATTCAAGAACGCCCGCTGGGGAGGACCGCCACACGAAAACCGAAAACGTCGTACCCGCCGTACGGGTGGTAGAAGCCGCGGAACGCAACACGCGCGAGGTCTCCATCGTAGCCCCACGAGCCGCCGCGCAGACCCAACACATCCTGATCATTGTCGCGATAATTTGCCTGCCATTCCCAAACGTTTCCACTCATGTCCATCACACCGTGAGGGCTTTCGCCCTGCGGGTACATCCACACGAGCGTGGTGCGGTTGATTCCGCTTTCGCTGGTATTGGCATAGCGTGCTATGTCTTCCTTTTTTGTTTTTGCTCCTTTCTTGTCCCAAGCGTATCTTTCTTCTGGTTCTTCGCCGCCTGCGGCGGTTGCCCACTCTGTTTCTAAGGGCAACCGAATCAATTTTGGTTTTGCCAAACCTTGTTTGCCTTCTTCGAGAGTCTCCCAATTCTCGAACAGCCACTTACAAAACGCGCTGGCTTCGTACCATGAAATTCCCACCACCGGCGCGTTGCGGCGCGCGATGCCAAAACGCGGTTCGCGCCAGTAGCGCGGGAGCAGGATGCCATCGTGAATATCGTTATCTTTGATTTGCAACGCCTCTTTTAACCAGTTCCACGGCACTTCGCCCCAGGTTTCTTTCATGAGCTGGCTGTTCTCATCGAATTTCGGAAAGTCCATCCAGTATTTTTTGTTTGCAAAGTCTGCTTTGAGGAAGCGTTCGTATTGTCCATTCGTGACGGGGTATTTGGAGATGTAGAAATTTGAAATCGGAATGAATTTGAAAACGTCAGGAATGGTATAGCCGAGTTCATCCGCCACATCCGCCGCCTGCGCGCGGTTCTGTGGAGTAATACGCGGCTTTAACGAGGGAGTTTGTGTATCAGGGTCATAATCCTTTGCAATATACTCCAATTCATTTCGAACTTCACGAACAACCTTTTTGTTCTCGAAGTTTTTTTCACCGACATCGGCAACCGCCAACCCCGCCAGCAACGCGGCTTGCCCGAACAACTCCGGGTCATCCCCTTCATCCTGAATACGAAGATCATTGATGAAATCCACAAGATCATCGCTTCGCAGGGTTAATTCTCCCGCCGTAAGGAGAATTACTTCGCGCCACCGCGGGTTGGACCAATGCTCTTTCAACCGTTTCCGTCGTTCTTCCATTCCCCGGCGTGCAATGTCCACCGCCGCGAGATATTCCTCCAGCGTGAGGTGGAAAAATCCAATTTGCCCCGGGCTTTTTTCCGTCAACAAGCCAACTTCTTCGCGGGCATGACGCAGGAACATTTCAACGACTTCCTCCACCTTCGATTCGTCATCGATCCGCTTCTTTACTTGCTCCACAATTTGTTCGCGCCAGTCCGCTTCGGGCATCGAACCGCCGGGCCGGTGAACATGAATCCAATATGCCAGTGAAGCCAGAATCGGCATGATATGCGATTGCGGAAGCACCTCGTAAATGGAAATGTCGTGGCGAGTCTGCTCGATACGCCAGTTTTCGATCATGGTCTTGGCAACCGTTTCATACAACTTCACGCGCTGATTCGGCAGGCGCGCTCCCATTTCATGGATCATCGCCAGAATGGTCAGCAGAAGCGGGTTTATCGCGAGCCGTTGAACGCTTTCTGCCAGCATAATATCGCTCATTAAAGCCTTCGCGCGGTCACGCGCTTTGCGGTACGCATCGTCCAAAGTCAGTCCGGGATGAAATTCCTGCTCATACGCCGCGAACCACCGCAGAAGGAATTCCTCCACTTCATCGGGGATCTTCAAGTCGCTCAATTCGGTTTCGACAAAGTCCGGCAGATCTCCACGACGATACCCCTCCAACCGGCTGGTAACAACGATTCGATTTGAACTTTCCTTTCCGCATCTTCGGTTTGAAAACCTTTGAACCTCCTCAACGATCCGGGCTCGAAGCGTCTTGCCTTTGACAAGGGTATCCCCCACATCCCCGACTTCATCCAAACCATCCAACAGGATCATGCAAAGTCCCTTGTCCAATGCGGCTTGCAAAAACTCATCCTGACGAGGCTGCCCCGGATGATATCGCTTCACATATTCCATTAAAAAAGTTTCTAACGCGAGGAAGGAATCTTTTTTCAATTCCTCAGCGTATTGCGCGAGCCGAACGTAGATCGGCACAAAAGGTACATCAAGACGAAGACGGCTTGCACCTGAATCTCCGTAAGCAAGCATCAAGGCAACAAATTTCAATGAAAGGGTTTTTCCGCTTCCCGGTTTTCCAACAATCACAAGTTTTTGACTCTGGCTCAATAGGTCGGTTACGCGTTCCTGTTGTTGCCGTTGTTCGTGCATCAAGCGTTGCGCTTGATCGGCTTGCAGGATTTCATCCCTAACAAGTTCCATGTCCTTTTCGGCGCGAAGCGGAATGAGACCTAACTCAAGATACACATCCTTCAACGGCATCGGAATCAATTTCGGCAATTGCGCCGGTGACAATCCCCGTGTCGTATGTCTTTCAAACTCCCGAGCGATGGTCGCGCGATATTTCATCTCGATCTGCACAAGTTGCTCATCGCTTAAACCGCGTTCAACCAAAACGACACGTAATGCATTTCCGTCAGCGGTTTGGACCAACATAGATTCCAAATTTCCAAGTCGGCGAAGAAGGTCGGCTAACAATCCCTGAGCTTGCATATCATTGGCATAGGTAAGTAACGGGCGCCATTGCTCGGATTTTACAAGACTGGAACGCAGACGAACGAGCAAAGCAGCGAGTTCGTTGCGGCGTGAACGGGGCCAGCCCAGTGAAATCATCAGGCTTTCAGGCGGAGACGAATTCGGGTTAGTGAAACTGATTATCGCTGTAGCAACTTGCTTTCGCAGAGTCTCGTTCTTTGGGGACTGCAAGCGGTCAAATCCCACACTTTTCAACCAACCAGCGAGGTCTTCATCCGACTTAACAGAGGAACCCGACTCCTTGATAACTTCCGCGAAGGCGGTACGCAAGTCTTTGTCAGCTTTTTTGGCATCATACTTTTTGGTCAACCAGTTCCGTAATGGTTCCAACCCTTTTTCAAGCGCAGGATCAACAATCCCTTTCTCAGCAATCGTCTTGCCCGCTTCGTACAAAGCCGTTGTTAGTAATGCTGTAGATAATGGTTCCATAATCCTACTCCTGAACGATGTTCTTCAAAGATTACCCCAAAACAAACATCCCGCCGACTCTCGCCGACGGGATGTATCCTTGTCTACCTGTCTACCTGTTTACTTGTTTACTTTTCTACTTCCCCTCAAACACCCACCGATCCACTTCGCGCTTCCAATCCACCAACTCTTCGTTCTTGAACCACAACGCCACTTCGCTCGCGCCGTTCTTGACGGTGTCCGACGCGTGGGTGAGATTCCGTCCCACTTCGAGGGCAAAATCATGTCGGAGCGAACCGGGCGCGGCTTCAGTGGGGCGCGTCGCGCCCATCGTCTGGCGAATCGCGGCGACCGCGTTCGGTCCCTCCCACACCATCGCCATCACCGGCGCGGAGACGATATACGCGATCAGACCGTCATAGAACGGCTTGCCTTTGTGAATGGCGTAGTGCGTTTCTGCCAATTCCTTGCTGACTTGCATGAACTTCGCGGCGACCAAACGCAGACCGCGTCTTTCGAGTCTTGAGATCACTTCCCCGACCAGCGCGCGTTGCACCCCGTCGGGCTTGACCAACACAAGCGAACGTTCCACAGATTCCTCCAGAATTAAAAATTTTAAAACCCCTTTAAACACGAAGGGCTCGAAGTTCACAAAGGGAATTTTTTTTGCCTTAAGGTTTTAAACCCTCGTGACCGTTGTGTCCTTTGTGGTTAAAAAGAATTTACCTCAACAGCTCTTCCGCCTTGGTGTACGCGTCCAGCGCGTCTTGCAGGCGGTTGCCGCGCATGTACGCGTCACCGAGCGTCTGCCAGATGCTCACCTCAACGGGATAACGATACAACGCCTCGCGCAGGTCGAAGACGACCTCATCGAGATAACGTCCCTTCTTGATGAGTTTCGCATACGTTTCGAGCGCGCCGGGGATGTTGCTCCGGTTCAGTTCATTACGCGCCTGCCCCAACACCATATCCACGTTTTGTGTCGACATGCCGGCTCCTTGGCGCGGTAGAGGTTCTTGATAGGTCGCCACCGGCGTAGCAGGACGCGGCTCCGGCTTTTTCGCGGGAGGCGCGGCTTTCTTGGGTTTCGGTTCAGGCTTTGGCAACTCCGCAGGCGCTTCGAACGATTCGGGTTCCTGCACATCCATGGGCTGCCAATCATCGGCGCGCGTGGGTTCGATCTTCGTCGGCTCGGCAACGACCTCACCCGTTTCGTCCCGCAACCACGCGGGAAGATCATCGCGGGCGGCAGATAACGCGGACACAGGTCTTCCCGCGTCCACATCCTCCAACCAACTCGGCAAACTACCCGTATCGTATCGTTTGGGTTCTTCGGGCGTGATCTCGCTGATCCAATCGGATGAGGTCTGCGCTTCCTCTTCAGGGACTGTTGATTCAACGGCGGGCGCCGCTTCAACCGCTTCGAGGTTTTGCATCCAATCCGGCAGATCGGTGCGCAAGGCAGACGGGGGAGCCACAGGTTTCTCCGGTTCATCCAAACTCTTCAGCCACATGGCAGTCTCATCGTTTGCCATCGGTTTGATCGGTTCCGGTTGCGCGCTTTCTGAATCAAGATTCTTCAGCCACATGGCGGTCGAGTCGCTTGATGATTCCTTCACCGGCTCAGAAATGGGACCTTCCTCATCGAGGCTCTTCAACCACATTGCGGTATCCACTGGCGAATCGGGTTGCTTCATTTCCTCGTGAGGAACAGGAGGCAACGTCTCACCGATCTCTTTTGCCTGTTTCACCCAATCCGGTTCACTTTCCTTGCGATCTTCCGGTTTGACGAGCAACCCTTCGGTGGAACCCTGTTTGACCGCGAGGCTTTCGAGCCACGCAAATGAATCATCCTGGTCTTGACCGCTCTTCCCAAGCTCGTCGATGCCACCGACCGGCGCGGCAGGGATTTGTTCGACCGGCTCAGAAGCCAGAGGAGTCGTAGGTATTTCCATACCGCCCGATAACGACTTGGCTTGTTTCACCCAATCCGGCTCTTCTTCGAGGCGGTCTTCCGGTTTGACGAGCAGACCTTCCGTAGAACCTTGTTTAACCGCTAGGCTTTCGAGCCACGCAAATGCATCATCCTCTGCATGTGCCTGTGTGCCCGGAGTGGCAGTATCCATCGCTGGAAGGGTCAGCGTAGACGGAGGTTGTGATTCCTGTGGCTCTGCTTTCAGTTGATTCAGAAAATCCAGTTCATCTGTGGAGCCGGTTGGCGCGGGCAATCCGCTTTCATCGCCCAATCCCTTCAGCCAATCCGGTTCGTCGCCAAACGCGGGAACGGGCAGTGAAGTCTCTTCGGGTTGACCAAGCCCTTTTAACCAGTTCGGTTGATCGCTCGCGGCGGGTTGTTCAGAAGCAGACGGCAAAATACTCGGGTCGATGCGGTTCATCCAATCCGGCATCGGCTCGTCGGACTCAGGTTTATCAGTTTCTGTGGGAGCCAATGCTTTAATCCAATCGGGCATTTCACCGGCGGTGAGCGGTGCGGCGGCTGTCGGAGGCAAGGTTTCCTCTTCGCTCATCAAGGAGGCTTTGCTCTCGTCAAACGCGCCGGTGGATTTTCCCCATCCCGCTTCGCTCAAAAACTCGGGGATCTCACTTGCAGGCTGGGCAGGCGCGTCCATGCGCAATTCAGCCTCCCCTGCGGGAGGAGGCGTGGTTTCCGTCTGTGCGAGGCTTTTCGTGAGCCACTCCGGTTCTTCGGGCGATGCCGCTTGCAAACTGATCCCGCGTGTCTCGCGCCAATCGGAAGGCATGCTCACCGATTGCCCGGACCAATCGAGTCGTTCGAGTGAGACCGCTGAATCGGGCGCGCCGGATGAATCGAGGAGCGAGCCGGACACGTGTGCCGCGTAGGGATCGAGCTCGATCACGCGCTGACGATTTTCCTGCACGCTATCGAGTTTGTCAGCGCCGAGGATATCCACCAGCACGGCATTGGCATCGAGGCAAAGTGGATAGCGGCGCAAGAGCGAGGAGGCAACTTCTACGGCTTCGTTCTTCTGTCCGCTTCGATAGTGAGCGCGCGCCAGCAAAGCCTCCATGTCTGTGCGACCGGGGTCTTCTTTGAGCACGCTTCGAATCTCGGAGATCGCCTGCGGATACAACTCGCCTTTGACGTACATGTGGGCGAGCGCGCCGCGCGTCATGCGGATGCGCGGCGGCGACACACCGTCGCGCCTGCCGTACAACCGCTGGAGTTCGCTCTGCACCGCGGCGTTCGACGGCTGGGTTTCAAAGGCGCGCTCCATGTGCATGACAGCGTCATCGAGTTTGTTTTCCTCGTCGCGAATGAGGCTCATGCCGACGTTCGCGACGAAATCGTTCGGGACGCAAGCCAGCACGCGCGAGAAGACGTCTACAGCATCGCTGTATTTTTTCATTTCGAGGAACGCCTTGCCGAGCAGGCGGTAGGTTGAAAGATTCTTGGGGAAGGTTTTCAGGATGTGGTGACAGTGAGCAATAGCCTCGTCCAACTGGCCGCGGTCCAACATGGTCTCAATGTCGCGGTTGTACGCCCGCAGGGTTGTTTTAGCCATGAACCATTCTGCTCCTGTCTGCTATTATAACCCACCTTAATTCGTCACAGAACGAGCAACGACTAGGAATTTTCTCTCACTTCAGTTGTAAAAAAGCGGAAGAGGCTGAACGACATCTGCACTAAATTTGTGCGCGGCAAGCGTCATTTCGCGCGCCTCCGCAAGTTTTGCCTGATCGTTGGCATGGATGGTGAACAGTGCCTCGCCTTTTTGGATTCTATCACCCACTTTGTGATGGATGACCAGCCCGACGGCGTGATCGATCGAGTCGGACTTTTTCGCGCGTCCGCCGCCGAGGATGACGGACGCCTCACCCACGCTTCGCGCGTGGATCTGCGAGAGGCTCCCGTCCATCGGCGACTCCACCACCTCGACGTATTTCGCGCGCGGAAATTTGGAAGTATCGTCCACGTAGGAAACATCGCCGCCCTGCGCTTCGACTAGCACGCGGAATTTCTCGAAGGCTGATCCATTCGCCATCGCTGTTTCGGCTTGCGCGCGTCCATCGTTCAAATCCTTCGCTCGTTTGCCAAGCACAAGCAGATGCGCGCACACGTGCAAACAGTGTTCGCGGAAGTCATGCGGACCGCCGCCCTTGAGCGTCTCGATGGCTTCGACCACTTCAAGCGAATTACCCACAGCGTTCCCGAGCGGCTGGTTCATATCGGAAAGCAAGGCGACCACTTCGCGCCCTGCCAGTTTGCCGATGTCCACCATCAGGTTTGCCAGCACGCGCGCTTCGTCGAGCGTTTGCATGAACGCGCCGAGGCCGGTCTTCACGTCCAGCACAATTGCCTGCGCACCGGCGGCGATTTTCTTGCACATGATCGAGGAGGCAATCAACGGGATCGACGGCACAGTGCCGGTCACGTCGCGCAATGCGTACATCTTTCCATCGGCAGGCGCAAGTGCGAGTGACTGACCGGTGAGCACCGCGCCGATCTCTTTGAGTTGCTTTTTGAATTCTTCGGTGGTCAGGTCCACGCGATAGCCGGGAATGGATTCGAGTTTGTCGAGCGTGCCGCCGCTGAATCCCAATCCCCGCCCGGACATTTTGCCCACAGGCAAGCCGCAAGCCGCAACGGTGGGAAGAACCGTGAGGCTGGTCTTGTCTCCCACGCCGCCGGAGGAATGTTTATCCACCGCGAGGTCGACCACGTCGCTCAGGTCGAGCGTGTCACCGGAATATGCCATTGCCAGCGTCAGGTCGGTTGTCTCGCGCGGCGTCATGCCGTTGAGCATCACCGCCATGGCAAACGAGGAGGCTTGATAATCGGGCACATCGCCTGACACAAATCCCTTGATGAAAAATTCGATCTCTTCGCGGGTGAGTTCGATCTTGTCGCGTTTTTTGATGATGATGTCAACAGCGCGCATGGGAGGCTCCTTGTATCTTGCGATATTGTAATACAGGTGGACAAGGAAACAAGCAGATAGGTAAACACGTAGACATGTAGACACGAAAACATGTAGACATGTAGACATGTAGACATGTAGACAGGGTTGAGCGTGTGTACGTGGGTATGCGTCTACCTGACCTACGAACCCTTCACCAATTTATAACCCTCTTTCGCATCTTGCACCGTCCAACCGAGGGCGGCGATCCGGTCGCGCAGGCGGTCTGACTCTGCCCAGTTCTTGTATGCGCGCGCGGTGAGGCGTTCCTCTGCGAGCGCGACGATCTCATCCGACGGTTTGTCATCCTCCGGCTGTGGCGCGTTGAGGACCATTTCCCAAATATGAGGTGGAATGTCTTTTTCAAGAGGATTGGGAATTTTTACTTCGCCCAATTCGCTGAGTTCGAATTTCGTTCCCGCAGGGTACATCTCCAAACCGCTTTCGCGGACGAGCGTGACACTGCTGACCCCGCTCACTTCGCACAGACCCGCCTCCAAGTCTACAATGAGACCGGTGTGTTCGTCCAAGCCGACGGTCTCGTTTACAACAGGGACGAGCGCGCTCCACTCCGCGAATCGATCCATTCCGACAAAACAGCGGCTCGTATCAAGGTCCGCGCCGCCTTCGGCGTTGTTCCAATGCGGGATGAACGAAACGTGCAAACCGAAATCGCCGAAGAAGTTTAATCCATCCACCGCGTGGACGTCCTGCCCCACTTTATAGATCTCATATACCGGCAGCGCGTGAGCGCCGACGGAAATCGTCGCGGCAGAAGCAAATACAAGTGTCGCGCCGAGGCGATGCCGGGCGCGAATCACATCCCATGTGAGAGTCCCTTGCAAATTGCGAATTGCAAACGTAGGACTCCCCGGTCCCATGAAGATCATGTTCGCGTATAAAAGCGGCTTGACGATCTCCGGGTCGTCCGGGCTGAACGCGGAATTTTTCTTGCGCGCCGGGACGACATCCACAAAGGGTTTGTAGTTCTGCAGGCGGGTTTTCATGAAGTCACCCACCTTGCCAACCACCTGCGACGAATTCAATTCAAAACCCGCAGGCGTTTCAAGCAAGGCAATACGAAGAGGAGCGTTGATCCGTCGTGCGAGGGTTTCAAAGATACGCCCCCCCGCTAACGAGGTTTCACCCGAGCCGAGGAATGCGATCTGTCCGATGGTCATGTCACTCTGATGACGCGTTCAATTCATCTATTACATGCAAGAGTTCTTCGTTGGAGGGAATATCGCGCATGGACGCGCCATAATGCACAAAACGGATATAGCCTTTCATATCCACAATGCACATCAAGGGCATGCGCCCCAGTTTGAACAGGTTCACTTCCTGCCGATACATCCCAGCCACACGATGGTCAGGATCGGGCAAGCCCACAAATAGAATCTGTTCGTTGCTCCAGAAGCGCCGAAACGTTTCGGAATTGTTGGGTCCCACAGCAAGGATCTCAGAGTTACGAGTTACGAAATCCACATACCCATCCCGCAAGCGCGCCAACGACGCGCGGCAGTACGGTCACATGAACCCGCGCAGGAAGTACAGCACGACGATCCGGTTGCCGCGAAAATCTGAGAGGTGGATGCCGCGCCCGGTCAAATCGACCAATTCAAAATCGGGCGCGAGTTCACCGGGAGTGATCAATTTACTCATTCACAAAATTTCCCGCTCGGGTTTCATGCGGCTCAACATCGTCAGGCAGGCGGCTTTTCCCTGCGCTTTCGATCCATCCACGATCAACGCGGGAAAACGAAACACGCGATGACGAATGGCGTACGCCCATCCGCGCCATGATCCTACATCGATAACTTTCACATCGTTGAAATTCACCTTTAATCCGTTCAATTCATTCAGCAACCAAACACCATCCTGATCGGGAATTTTTCCGCGCGACCAAATTCTATCCATAAAACCGCGGTAGATGTGGTGATACTCCTCACCTTGCCAATAAAAATGATAATCGTACGCCAGATTCAACGCATCTCGATCTGCCGACAAAACGAACGAGCGCAGGAGTAATACAATTTTCATACGAGAGTAAATTTGCCGAGCGAATATCTCAGCGAGCCAACGACCCGAGGAACTGGGCAGTAACACTCGCAACCTGCGCCCACTGCTCTTCGGCGGGAATCTCCGCAACGCCGTCGCCGGTTTGAAATCCATAAGACCCGAACTGCGAATGGTTGCCGCCCTCGATGGGAATAAATTCAGCTTCCGCGGGTAACAACTGCCTCGATCCGTCGATCTGATCGCGTGTGGCAAGACCGTCGTTCGTACCGTAGATCGAAACGACTCGAATCGCAGTGTTCCTGAGTCCGTCGTCCCCCGGGTACGAGGCGAAAAAGATGACGCCATCCACCCGGTCAGTATGATTCGCCGCGTACATAGCCGCGACCACACCGCCAAGGGAATGTCCACCCACTGCCCAGACATCGATCTCGTTATAATTTTCCATAACATCTGTCGCCGCGTCTGCGCGGAAGAACGCAAGATTCAGAGGCATATCCACCAGCGCAACAAAATATCCGCGCTCGGCAATTGAACGAAGCACAGGCGCGTACGCGCGATAGTCCACGCCCGCACCGGGGTAGAAAATAAAACCAGTCGCCGCCTGCGTACCCACCGGCTCGAAAGTGATGATCCCATTCTGCTCGGCAACTTTTACCAGCGCGTCCGATTGCAAGGCTTGCAACGCGAGGTCGCTTGCGGGATGTGTGAGCGAAAGCCAAAACGCCGTGCCCCCTGCGCCAAGCAAGACAACCACAAGCAATGTTGTGACAAATATTCTTGCGAGTTTTCTCCAACGATTCATTTCAACAATTCCTGAGCCTTTCGCCATATATCGTCGAACATTTTCACGGTCAGCTTTCCCGTCAATGTATTTTGTTGGCTGGGATGGTAGGAACAAAGTAACCAGTCAGTGGTAAACAGTAGTCTGCGATCGGTCATCGGTGATTCAGTGTTGAGTTGGTAAAGTGCGCCATGGGCAAACTTCATTGAGGAATCGCGAATGGAGAACACCTTCAAAATCCTTTCAAACGCAACTCGCCCGAGACAGACGATGACTTTCGGCTTGAGGATTTGAATTTCCCGTTCGAGATACGGCTGGCAATTATTCAACTCGTCGGGACTTGGTTTATTTCCCGGCGGAGCGCACCGTGTAGACGCTGTGATGTACATGTCTTTCAGGATGAGACCATCGCTTCGGGACTCACTTTGGGGCTGATTCGCAAACCCAGCCTTGTGCAACGCCGGATACAAGAACCCACCCGACGCGTCGCCAGTGAATTGACGTCCCGTGCGGTTCGAGCCGTGCGCGCCGGGGGCAAGTCCCACCACAAGGACGCGCGCCTGCGGGTCGCCAAATCCAGTCACTGGCTTGCCCCAATATTCGTGGGCTTTGTAAGCCTTGCGTTTCGTCCGCGCCACTTCCTCGCGCCAGGCCACAAGGCGGGGACATTTGCGGCAGGCGATAATTTCGGAGTTGAGGATCGAGAGAGAGTTCATGGTTCAAGTTACGAGTTACAAGTTACCTGTCTACCTGTCTACCTGTTTCCTTGTTTACGTTTTTACACGATCAACATCGCATCCCCAAAGGAGTAGAAGCGATAGCCTTCCTCAATGGCAGTCTTGTAAGTTTCGAGAATTCTCTCGCGCCCCGCGAACGCGCTGACCAGCATCAGCAACGTGGACTTGGGCAGGTGAAAGTTCGTGATCATCGCGTCCACGATTTTGAATTCATAACCGGGGAGGATGAATAGCGAAGTCGCCCCAACGTAGGACGAGATAATATCTCGTCCTACAGCCGCCGACTCGAGCGTGCGCACCGACGTAGTCCCAACGGCAATCACGCGTCCGCCTCTTGCATGAATCTCATTGATGGCATCTGCTGTTTCTTGAGGCAATTCGCACCACTCGCTATGAATTTTATGCTCCTCAGGATTCTCCTCATTCACCGGGGCAAATGTGTCCAAGCCTACGTGCAATGTGACATACGCGATCTTCACTCCCTTCACTTGCAACTCCTCCAACAAGCGCGGCGTGAAGTGCAACCCAGCCGTCGGCGCGGCGGCGGAACCAGGCTCCCTGGCATAAACCGTTTGATAGCGTTCGGGGTCGTCCAATTTTTCGTGAATGTACGGCGGAAGCGGCATATTCCCCACCTTGGAAAAATACGGCTCGATGGGTTCGGAAAATTTTATCAACCGTTCCGATCCATCCAACTCTTCGAGTATCTTTACTTCAGGTCCCTCCTCCACATGCACTACCCTGCCTACGCGCAGACCTTTACCTCCGACCAAAGCCTCCCAAGTGACTTCATCGCGGCGGCGCAAGAGGAGCAACTCTACGCGTCCACCCGTTTCTTTGCGCGCGTAGATTCGCGCCGGTATCACACGCGTTTGATTCAACACTAGCAAATCCCCCGCGTTGAGGTAATCCGTCACATCGCGGAAGATGCGATGCTCCACTTCGCCTGTATCGCGATGCAACACCAGCAACCGCGACGAATCACGCGGCTCGGCAGGCGTCTGCGCGATGGAGGATTCGGGAAGGTTGTAGTCGAAGTCGGAGGTTTTCATAAATTCAGATTCCACCTAATTTGGGATCAAGGGGGGTTCAAAACGCACTTAAGGCCTCCAGCTCTTTTCTAAGTACAATTCGACCAGTGTTCCTTCGATCTCCAAAACAGTGGCGCCTGTCCACAAACTATTCAAATCCGGAAACTCAGAATTCTCATCAATTGTAATTTGTGACTTATTCACCAAAGCCCACTCAACTTCGCTCCTGGATGGTATTTTTCTATCCGTTCCCATTGCCGCCTGATCCTTACACCACTTTTCCAACTTTGGAATGTCATAATAATAATTGCTTATTTCATCACAATCTTTTTCCGTGGCGCCCGCTGATACCACAAAAAAATGAAGAACAGGAATAACAAATGGTTTACTACCCAATAGGCTTCTGTTCAATCCATCAACTGTTTCGACAACGTCTGATACAGCCATGCCTTCTGGGGCAATTATTTCCATCCGAGCATAGCCAATTGTCGGATCAGTAGGTGAAAAAAGCGGTTTATATATATTAATCTGATCAAGACCAAGTACCCTAACTTCACCTTTATATAGAACCATAATTTCCATTGATGCCCCGTCTGACCTCAAGCCCAAAATATTAACAAAGGTACTGTATAGATCTAATATTCCAATGTCTGTCTTTCGAAGATAACTATTGAGTGGGTTAAAATTTATTTTTTCAGGTCCCGAGCGCGTAAAAGAAAATGGTAAAAGTTCCCAACTTTTAGTTTTTTCGTTATACTTTGCAACATTTACAATGTGTACTCCGTCCGGAGTCTGAAAGTCATTCAATTCCATTTGGGTATAAGCATCCTTACCGCCTTCTTCGTTAACAACCAAAACAACTTTTGTTCCATCCACCGGTCCCCAAATTCCTTCCGGGGCTTGTAAATCCACATATTTTCCACCCTCATAAATTTGAACGTTTCTATTTGCCCCAAGTCGAAAAATCTCCGGAGTTGGACTTGGCTCCAGTGTCACAGTGGGAATGGCGGTAGGTGTATTTTTGAAAATAGGGGTAGAAGTTAACCCGAGTGCAGGCGTGGCGATTGGGAAAGAAGTTACAGGCACACAAGCGACCAAGAGCAAGAACAAAAAGCAGATGCCTTTTTTCATGACACCTCCAGCCAAATCAAATCTTCATTTTTTCAGAAATCTCGCAATCAAATTCACCACAATCGTCAACACTACCGACACCAAAATCGAAGTTGCGACAGGAAAATAAAACGAGCCGTTCTCGCCTTCGATGCGAATATCGCCAGGGAGCCGCCCAAGCGGCAAACCGAATTTCGCGGCAAGATACACTCCCCCGCCGACAAGGAACAAGACAATTCCGCCGATCATGAGGTAGCGGGCGATGGATTCCATAATTCACCATCCGTCATTGCGAGCCCGAGCGTAGCGAGTGGTGAAGCAATCTCCCTCACCGTAATGGAGATTGCTTCGTCGGCTACGAACGCCTCCTCGCAATGACATCAGAGTAACCTCGGCTGACCCTCTTCCACGTAATCCAATCCCAAATGCTCATACGCGGACTTCGTCGCGACGCGTCCTTGCGGGGTGCGATCCAAGAAGCCGAGTTGTAGAAGATACGGCTCAACCACGTCCATGATCGTATCCTGCTCTTCGCTGATGGAGGCGGCGATGGTGTTCAAGCCAACGGGTCCGCCGTTGTATTTTTCGATGATCGTTCGAAGGACGCGGCGGTCAACATCGTCGAGACCGAGCGGGTCAACTTGTAACAAGTCCAGCGCTTCTTGCGCAACTGCAGAGGTGATCGTCCCATCCGCGCGGACTTGGGCAAAGTCGCGGACGCGGCGAAGCAGACGTAAGGCGATGCGAGGCGTCCCACGCGCACGCCTCGCCACTTCGCCGATGCCTGATTCATCGGCGGAGACTTTGAGCATCCCTGCCGCGCGTGTGACGATCTTCCGCATGGCTTCGATATCGTAATAATCCAAACGATAGACCGCGCCGAACCGCGCACGCAACGGCGCGGTGACGAGCGCCAGCCGGGTGGTGGCGCCAACCACAGTGAAGCGAGGCAATTTCAAACGGAGGGAACGAGCCGAGGGTCCCTTGCCGATGACGATGTCCAACGAGAAATCTTCCATCGCGGGGTAGAGCACTTCCTCCACTGCGCGTCCGAGGCGATGAATTTCATCAATAAAAATGACATCCCCAGCGCGCAGGTTTGTAAGAATCGCGGCAAGATCGCCCGCGCGTTCGATGGCAGGACCCGCCGTCACTTTGACGTTGACACCCATTTCATTTCCCAGCACATGCGCGAGCGTGGTCTTGCCCAAACCGGGCGGACCATAAAACAAAACATGATCCAACGCTTCACCGCGATGTTTCGCCGCGTCAATGAGAATCGAAAGATTCTCCTTCACTTGATCTTGACCGATCAGGTCGGCAAGTTTTTGCGGACGCAGCGCGTTATCCACACGATCGTCGGGCTTTGATTCGGGATCGAGCGGGCGAGGTTTGGGCATGAGGGGATTATAGCAAATTAAGTAGGGGCACAGCGATTCCAATCAGGACTTTGACGAGAGTTCGTTTCGCTGTGCCCCTACAAGATCATCTTTCATTCCAACGGTTCGAACACGACCTCAACCGTCATCCCCCACTTCACGCGCGAGTCAACTTCACCCAATGCGATGCGCACGGTGTAGATCACGTCGCCGCCTTGTAAAATAGACGAGCCGCTGATCTCGGTGACAACGCCGGTCATCGTGACGTCATTCAACGCATCGGCAGTGATCGTGACGTTTTGCCCGACAGCCAACTGCACCACTTCAAGTTCGGTGATGTCGGTCGTTTCGACGATCCACGCGGACGTATCCGCGACGCTCACGATTCGAGTCTCAGGGGAAACCTGCTCACCCGCTTCGACCGCCACTTCCACGACGACTCCTTCGAACGGCGCGGTAATAACATAACCAGAAAGATTCGCCTCCGCCGCCGCGACCTGCGCCTGTGCATTTTCCAAGCGAGACGTTGCTAATTCAAGTTCATCAGCATTGACTCCACTCGTAGAAATTTCGTATTGATATTTCGCTTCGGCTTCCGCGGCTAGCGCGGCATCCAACGCGGCACGGACGGTATCGCGCTCGCGCGTGATCTCGTCCAACTCTCGCAATGCCTCGTTGTAATTTTCCTGTGCGGTTTCGAGATCATCCTCGGCGGTCACTCTGCGAGAGTTATCTTTATCCAGATCCTTGTATTTCTCGAATTCATCTTTCGCATCCTGCAGAGTTTCCTCAAGGTCTTCGAGGTCGGCTTTGGCGTCTTCGATTCGGTCTTCGATGTTATCTACATTCAACTCTTCCCAATCACGTTCTGCCTCCGCACGGACGATCTGCGCGTTCATGTACGCCGTCCACGCGGCGGCGAGGTTTCTAGAGCCGTTCCGATTCAACGCATCCAATGCTTGTTGCGCGCTGATCAGGTCGAGATTCGCGGCGGCGAGTTGCGCTTCAGCCACGCCAGCAGTGGATAGCCGCAAAAGGATATCGCCTCGTTGCACAGAGTCGCCGATCTCAACAGGGATTTCCTCCACCACGCCGCGCACCTGAAACGACAGGTTCGCCGCGCGGACAGGTTCGAGCCTGCCCTCTGCCACAATTCCTTCAAGTGTAATAGCCTCCTGCGCGGCAGGAACAGTTGTCGCCGTGGCTTGATTCGCGCAGGCAGTCAGCAGTAGTGCAACAGTCACGGCGAGCACAATTAAAGTCTTTGTCATTTTTTTCATCGTTACCTTCCTTTTGTGTAAGTACACACGTAGACAAGTACACAGGTAAACAGGGGCGCATATTTTCCTTGTCTACGTGTTTACGAGTCTACTTAATTACTTGTTTACCTCTTCCTCACTCATACGCCAGCACTTCTCGAATCGTCAACCGCGCCGCATTGCGCGCAGGGACAATGCTCGCCACAGTCGAGAGCAACAGAACAAGCGCGAGCCAGATGGCGTACCCCGAATACGTGAATACCACATCGATCGCGGATTCGAAGACGGCGAGGCTGACGATGGTCGAAAGCAAATATGTGAATGGGATGGAAAGAATCACCGCCAAAACAAACGATATCGACCCGATCACCACACCTTCAGCAATGACCGTGCGCATCACGGCGCGGTCGTCTGCGCCGATGGCGCGCATGATGCCGATCTCACGCGTGCGTTCCAGCACGTTCATACCCATCGTGCCGGTGAGTCCCATCGAACCGACGATGGCAGTGAGGATCGCCATGATGAGCAGGAAGACGACCAGCGTATCCAGACTTTCCACTGCCGTATCCAGCGACGCGCGCCCCGCTTCAGCCGAGCGGATCTTATAACCCTGCTCGCGGAAGAATTTGTCCAACTCTTCGGCCTTGGCATTTTGATATTCGCGGCTGTGGTCTTCGGTCACCAATCGAAACGAAAATGAACGATTCGCAAGGTTGTTCATTTGCGAAACGTATTCATACGGCGCGTATGCCAGCACGCCTTCGCGGTCCACAAATTGGAAGATACCGATCACTTCCCAAATTTCCTCACGTCCCTCGATCTTGATATTTACCATGTCGCCAGCGTTGAGATCAGGGAAATACTCGCGCGCACCTTCACTTATGGCTAGTTTTTTCACGTCGTCTGAGCGGATCCATCGTCCATCGAGGATGATGGGCTCAACCAGATCGCTATCCGCGGGCGGACCGAATACATTGAGATTCTCCATCACGTTACCGTTCGCGTCGAGCAGTTCACCGCTCAAGAATTGCCAACCCTCCACGCGCTGTACGCCCTCCACATTCATCGCGACCTGTTCGATCTCTTTTAAGCGATACGCTTTGTCGAAATCGATCGAAACATCCGCGACGAAATACTTGCCGATCTGCCCGATGTAATCGTGCAATGTCACGCGCACGTTGAAGACCGCGATGAAGATCGCGCCGCCCATCGTGAGTGTGAACAACGTCAGCGCGAGGCGACTCTTGCGGCGGAAGGTGTTCCGCAGGGAAATGACGAACGGACGCGGGATGTGGATTCCGCGCGCGGCGAGGACGCGCGTCGCTTTGACCTGAATCCAATCGAACCACGGCAGACGCGTCTCTTCGCCTGTGGAGGCTTGGTTCTCGTCGTCAGCGAGTCCGCCGCTGAGGGCGCGCAATACCGTGATGCGCGAGCCGTTGACCACAGGCGCGAGTCCCGCGATCAACGGTACGAACAACCCGACCAAAATCTGAATCAACAATGCCATCGGAACGATGCGATACCCAAGCAAGTTGAAGTTCATCTCGCCTGAAATAAATAACGCCAGTCCGTACGCGCCTTGTCCGCCAAGCGGAACGGCGATCAATAGCGCCAAGATGCCAAATGCCATGATGAGCGTGATGTACATGCGAAACACTTGGTTGCGTTGCCCGCCGACCAACTTGATCACGCCGATGTGCCGCAAGTGTTGGTTCAACAACGCGCTCAATGTGTTGGCGATCAATGAACTGGATAGGAACACGATCAAGATTCCCAATGCCATCAAAATACCGAGAATCGCATTGACCGTATCTGCCAGCGGATGTGTGTGCGTGGTCGAAAAGCGCGAACGAATGACGATGTGACCGTTCTTTTCGAGTTTATCCTTCAATTGCGCGCCGACTTCGCGGATGTGGGCAATGTCGTCGCCGTTGCCCGTCACGGTGACGAGCGCGCGGTTGAACGAATCAGGTTGCCCGAGGTATTGAAGCGTGTCCATTGTGATGTAGCCGAACGGCGCGGCGAGGAAATCCCCTGCGCCTGAGGCGGTATCCTGCACGATGCCCGTCACGGGCAGGGTTTTGGTCGACCCGTCAGGGAGTTGGAATTCGAGCAGATCGCCCACCCGCACATTCAACTCTTCCAGCGCTTTTTGTTCGAGCAAAATCTCTCGCTTACTCGGAATCACTGCACCCTCAACAGAAGTTAACAAGTTGATCTTGTTATCCTCGAAACTCTCGAGGGCGGTCATGTCGAGCGTCGTCCATTTTTCGGCGCCGGGCACGCGCACGCGGAGGTTGAACACGCGCCGCGCTTCGGCATCCTTCACGTTCGGCTGGTTGTGAATGGAATCGAGAACGTCTTGATCGAAATTCGTCATCCGCATCTCAATGTTGGCGGGGACGTTCGACGAATACGAGGCGCTCATATCCTGCGAAATGATCTGGTACGCACCGGCGATCACGCCAATGGAAAACACGCCTACTGCAATGGAAAATACCACCAGCAGTGTGCGGGCTTTATTATCTATGAGGTCGTGCAAGACTTTTCGCCAACGAGGCTTCATGATTATTTTCGATTTACGATTTCAGATTTACGATTTTGGATTTACGATTGTTGTTTGACGGTGGTCGAGTAGGCCTGAGCGATTGTTGCGAAGAGCGTATCGAGGCTACATTTAATGTTTTCATGTTTCCTACTGGTCTCGATACGTTCCGTGACGCTTCGACTTCGCCGCCAGCGAACGGCAGCTCCGCTCAGCGCAGGCGGAACGATTCGACCTGCGATATAAAATTGTTATTTACGATTTCCTTTTCCATTCGCCGAATCACCGATGATCAAACCATCCGCAATGGTGATGTTGCGCGTGGTGCGCGAGGTCAACGAGGGGTCGTGCGTCACCATCAACACCGTCTTGCCGCGGCGAGAGAGTTCTTCGAACAAATCAATGATAATGTTCGCGGATTTTGTATCGAGATTTCCTGTCGGTTCGTCCGCAACGAGCAGAGGTGGGTCACAAGCTAGCGCGCGCGCGATCGCGGCGAGTTGTTGTTGTCCTGTTGATACCAGCACCGGCAATTTATTCGCGAACTTCTCCAAGCCAACCAGTTTGAGCATTTCCATGGCGCGGGCAGGCCGTTCGTCGAAGTCGTACAGCTCGGCGTAATCCATTGGGAGCATCGCGTTTTCTAGCAGGGTGAGCATCGGCAGCAACTGGAAAAACTGGAACACGATTCCCAAATTTCGCCCGCGCCATTTCGAGCGCTGGCTTTCGGTCACGCCGGTGTAAATGTCCGTGCCGCCGATGACCACTTTGCCAGCCGTCGGATGGTCGATGCCGGTGATCATGTTCAACAACGTGGACTTACCGCTCCCCGACTTGCCGACGATCGAAACGAACTCGCCGCGGTTGATCGTCAGGTCAATGCCTTTTAGCACGATGAATTCGCCCGCCGCGTTCTTGAAGGTCTTGACAACGCCGTGCATGTCGATCATCGCATCAGGCGTGGACATAGCGTGAGAAGCAGAAACATGCCGACCCTTCGATTGACGCGGGCTCATTTCCGCCACCACAACGACAACCGTCGTTTGGGATTCGAAACCGCTTCGTTATCCGATTTCGATTCGGTCTTCACTGGGAGCGATTCCAACTCCCCATCCGTGATTCGCAGTGTGCGCGAAAAACGCGGCGTCAGGGACTCGTCATGTGTGACCATCACAATGGTCTTGCCTTGTTCCGTCACTAGATGTTCGAAAACTTCAAAAATATGTTCCGCCGTGACGGAATCAAGACTGCCCGTCGGCTCATCGGCGATCAAAATGGGCGGATCGTTCGCCAGCGCGCGCGCGATCGCCACGCGTTGTTGTTGTCCGCCCGAAATGAAGGCGGGAAGTTTATCGGCATGTTCCTCGATCTCGACCAGCCGCAACAACTCGAGCGCGCGTTGACGCGATTGTTTCGGACTGAAGTTGCCGCACAGATCCATTGGCAATGTGATGTTTTCGACCAATGTGAGCATGGGAAGAAGTTGGAACGATTGAAACACGATGCCGAGCGTTTGACCGCGCCACAATGCAATTTCATCTTCTTTTTTCTTATGAACCGACACCGGCGAGCCATTGGTGTGGATGACGACTTCACCTTCGCTGAGATGATCCACACCCGTGATCATGTTGAGCAGTGTGGATTTTCCCGCGCCCGATTTACCAACGATACCGACGAATTCACCCGCGCCGATATGCATGTTTATGCCTTTAAGCGCGGCGAAATCACCCGCCGCGGTGGAATAGGTCTTCACCACGTCGCGCAATTCGATAAGCGGTTGTGTTGAACCAGAGGCTTTCATAGGTACAAAAAGAAAAATCCCCGGAGGAACTTTCAATGCATTGTACCCCCTCCGTTCGTTTGTGACAATTTTCCTAATTTGCCATTTAGAAAGGATTGATTTTTACGAATAATCGATCGTTCGCTAGATGTTCAATATCGTCCGCGTTTAATATTCCACGGTTGACGCGAATCCCTAACGGCTTGACGGCTTGAGGCCGGTGCTGAAGATAATTGTGCAGTTGTGTTTCAACAACTTCCTCATCCAATACCGTTTCAGCATAAGCCGTGGCAGGTCTTCGTTTCAACAACAAAGTCACTTCCGCTCCGCCGCGCAGATTTCTCCACCACGTTCGGTTGCGACTTGTCATCACCCAAAGAAAACCGTTCTCCCGGAAATATTCGACCGGCATGGTGTATTTTTTCCCTGTTTTCCTGCCGGTCACCGTAATGAGCATCATCCCGTTGCTAAGCACGCCATGGAAAGGCGAGCGCAGCATCCACTTCATAAAATCATTGCCTGTCATAAAAGCTCCTTGAAAGGTAGAGTAACCGATAAGCATGACCAAGTCATGGGTCAAAAATCACATTCAGGGCTATAATAAAAATAACCATTATTGAGGAGATTTCCATGCCGAACATTTATGAATCCAAACACCCGCTGGTGGCGCACAAACTTTCCCGCTTAAGAGACAAAAATACCGAGCCGAAGAAGTTCCGCGAGTTCGTGCGCGAGATCGCGGCGTTGCTCGCCTACGAAGCGACGGCAGACCTCGCCGTCAGCCCGCGCGAGTTGGAAACTCCGCTGGCGAAAATGGAGGGAGCCGAACTCAAAGAGAAGATCGGACTTGTCCCCATTTTGCGCGCGGGGCTAGGCATGGTCGAAGGCGTGTGGGGTTTGATGCCCAGCGCGGAAGTGTGGCACATCGGCTTGTATCGCGACGAACATACCTTGCGACCCGTTGAGTATTACAACAAACTCCCCACCGAGCCAACTGTTTCCGTCTGCCTCATCCTCGACCCCATGCTCGCCACCGGCGGCTCGGCAACTGCAACCGCCGATGTGCTCAAACGTTGGGGGGTGAAGAAGATCAAATTTGTCGGTCTCATCGCCGCGCCGGAGGGGATCAAAGCCATGCAGACCGCACATCCCGACATTGATATCCACATCGCGGCGATCGACAGTCATCTCAACGAACGCGCGTACATTGTGCCGGGCTTGGGAGATGCAGGCGATCGTCAGTTTGGGACGGGATGAGGAAAGTAGATAGGTAGACACGTAGACAAAGAAGTTAACAGTTATCAGTTTAGGAGTGGGTAATCTTCTCGAGATCTTAGAAATGGCGGCGCCACCGCAATTGAACGAATTTCGCGAAATGTTCGGGGTTTATTCGCGCTATTCGCCTTTTCGCGTAATTCGCGTTTAGAATTTTTGGATTTTGAGAAAGTCGTATCCCAACTGTATTTTCCAAATTCTCAAAACAGAACAAATATGCTAAAATTCTCGCCTGAGCAAAGGAGCTTCACATGGCGAAAAACGCAGATATAAAAACCAAAGTGAACAAGGCAAGTGTGACCTGGTTCCTGAACAAGGTGGAGGGTGAACAAAAGCGGAAAGACTCTTTTGAGATCATGAAGATGATGAAACAGGTTTCAAAAATGGAACCAAAGATGTGGGGTCCTGCGATTGTGGGATTTGGGTCGTCTCACTACAAGTACGAAAGTGGGCGTGAAGGGGACATGCCGTTGATCGCCTTTTCTCCGCGCAAACAATACCTCACGTTATACCTCTTGGTAGGGGCAGAGCACGAGGCTCCGTTGCTCAAAAAACTTGGCAAATACACCAGAAGCAAGGTGTGCTTGTATATCAAAAAGTTGAGCGATGTGGATCTGAAAGTCCTAAAACAACTGATCACAAAGACGTTCCAGGTTGAGAAGGCGAAAGCCAAAACTGCAAGATGATATCGGCGTCCGATTGGAGGTTGACATGGCAAAGAATGCTGAATTGAAAACAAAGGTCAATGATGCCAGCGTGGAAAAATTTCTCAATGCGGTTAAAGACGAGCAGGAACGCACAGATTGTTATGAGATCCTCAAATTGATGAAGCAGGTCACCAAAGAGGAACCGAAGATGTGGGGCACGAGCATCGTCGGCTTCGGCAGTTATCACTACAAAGGCAAAAGCGGACGCGAAGGGGATTGGATGCTGACGGGCTTCTCGCCGCGCAAACAAAATCTCACGCTGTATCTCATGGGTGGTTTTGACACGCACAAAGACCTACTCAAGAAACTCGGTAAATTCACCACCAGCGTTGGATGTTTGTATATCAAGAAACTGGATGACGTGGATAAAAAAGTTTTGAAAGAACTGGTCACGGCGTCTGTGAAGCGGATGAAACAACTCAGCCAATGACAGTGCAAAAAGATGTTGAAGGCAACGAGAAAAAATACCTCCACCAATTTGCGGATTTTTCGAATCGGCGCGTCCTCGAGATCGGATGCGGCGAAGGGAGGTTGACCCGGCAGTATGCGCACGCTTCATCCCTGACGGTTGGAATTGATCCAGACCATGACGCGCTGCGCGTCGCCCTGATCGACTCGCCTCACGACCTGAAGCAAAAAGTACATTTCGCCCGCGCTCAAGCAGAACAACTCCCCTTTTCAAAAGAAACCTTCGACCTTGCCGTGCTGGCGTGGTCATTCTGATGAATCCAACACGAGGGCATGGTTCATGCCTTGGAAGAAATCAGACGAGCGCTGGTTCCAAACGGAATCCTGATCGACCTGCGTCCCATGCTGGATCGCTGGCAGGTGGAAGTGGTTTCCGCACGCGAGACAAACGTCACCGGGAGGGTGACCGATTTTCCCATCGGCTTGGCAGACGATGAAGCCGCAAACAATTCCTTAACCCAAGCGGAGAAAAACGGTTGGTATTTTCGCGACAAGAGCGAGTTCTTTTCGTATTCCTATTCATGGGATACACCTAGCGAAATGGAAGATTGGATTCACGAGGAATGGGAAGGCTTCATCGGGCTTGACGCTGAAACTAAACAAGCCACTCGCTCCGCATGGGCGTTGGGTGATGCAGACAGTCGGGTCTCCTTGCAGGTGAAGATGCTTATCAGCCGCTGGCGAAAGGCGGATCGGCAATCCGCCCCACAATAAAACAACATGATCGAAAAAGACATCACTATCAACTCAAATGGAGCAACTCTTTCTGGCACGGTCTGTCTCCCGGCAGAAGGCAGGTGTTTTCCTGTTGTGCTAATGATCGCGGGCAGTGGTCCCATTGACCGCGACGAGAACATGCCGCAACAACAACTCAATATTTTCAATACAATTGCCCGTCACCTTGCACGTGAAGGCATTGCCAGCCTTCGCTATGACAAGCGCGGTGTCGGAAAAAGTTCAGGAGATTACCTCACAACAGGGCACATTGATCTTGTGGACGATACAGTTCACTGGTTCGACGCGCTCCAGGAACAAGAGTTTTGTGAAAAGATATTCCTGCTCGGTCACAGCGAGGGGAGCATTATCGCGGCGCAAGCAGGATTGAAACGCCCGAATGTGGCGGGTCTCATTTTGATCGCTCCATTCATGGATGGCATGGAATCGATCCTCATCAATCAGGCGACACAAATCCAAAAAGAATTCGATGGCGCAAGGGGATTCGGCGGAGCGATCAACAAGGTGTTCGCAAAGGTCTTTGGTCAGCCCCTCGCAAGCCAGAAGAATTTGATTCGCAAAATGAAATCATCAAGTGCGGACACGATTAGGATGGGCATCCAGAAGTTGCCAGCCAAATGGTTCCGGGAGCTAATGATGTTGAATCCGCCCGAGATATTCAGTCACGTCACTCAGCCCATGCTGATCATTGGCGGGGAGAAAGACCTGCAATGCGACCCTGCGGATGTGGCTGAGATCGCGAAGCATGCTAAAGGTCCGAGTGAAGCGCATGTTATCCAAAACCTCACCCACATTCTACGATTCGAGGAGGGAGAGCCCTCTCTTCTCGGTAGTGCAAAGTTATTCAAGAAGCCAATGGAGCCTGTGGTGTTAGATTTAATTGCAGGGTGGCTGAATCGTCAACGAACGAAATCGGATGAGAATAGCTCTGTAATTTCATCACACTCTTAATTCAAGAAACGCTGCTATGAAAATTCCACAGGTAACGCTCGTACAAGTCGGCATGGAAAGGTTAAGTTCACATCCTGTCATTAAGTTAATCATACCTTAATTTCAGCCCATGCTTTGGCTTACACAATCCCGAAAGAACATAAATTCGTTCGCGATCTGTTCGAAGCGAAATAAATTTACAGATTTACGTTTCAATATGAGGTAGAGATGAAAAATTCCGACACCCACAATCAACGTATCGCAAAATTGACCTTCGCTTCTGTCTATCCGATGTATGTCGAAAAAGTGGAGAAGAAAGGCAGAACCAAGGAGGAATTGCATCAGGTCATACGGTGGTTAACAAATTTCGATAACAAGAAGCTTCAAGAACTGATCAAGGAAAATGCGACTTTTGAAACATTCTTCCAACGCGCTTCGTTAAACCCCAACGCGCATCTCATCACCGGGGTAATCTGTGGGGTTCGTGTGGAGGAGATCGAGAATCCTTTGACGCAACAGGTCAGGTATTTGGATAAGTTGGTGGATGAACTGGCAAAGGGCAGGAAAATGGAAAAGATTCTGCGGTCATCCCGCGCCTGAGCCTTTTTCTGGTTAGACACCTTCGTCGACCCTGCCCCAGCATACCTAAAGCGAACTGTATGGTCGTGGGCGAAAAAAAATAACAGAGGCAACAATAATGAGACCACATACTTCCTACATCATTTGCGCAGTGCAGAGAAGCGGCAGTTCCCTGTTATGTGAGGCTTTGAAAAATACTCGACTAGCAGGATTCCCAGAAGAATACTTTCTAGATGGTCAGGGATGGGAAGACGGGGAATGGGCCCACCAAAATGGCATCATAACCCGATCCGATTTTTTGAGTTTGGTCATTGATAAAGGCACCTCACTAAATGGTGTCTTTGGAGCCAAAATCATGTGGAATTATTTCCCGATCATGCTTCAAAAGCTCACAGAACTTCCGGAGTATCGGCGATGGAATGCACCTGAACTTATGGCAGACTTGTTCCCCAATCTTCATTACATTTGGATCGTGCGGCGTGACAAAGTGCGCCAGGCTGTTTCCTGGGCAAAGGCAGGGCAAACAAACATGTATGCTTGGCACACAGGCGAACCCCTCGGTGTGCCCAATCAGGAACCCATCTTTGATTTCACATTCATAGACAATCTTTACAACTTGATCTTGGAAGGAGAAGCAGGTTGGAAATCTTTTTTTGAAGCATGTGGTGTTCAGCCCTTCAAAGTGGTTTATGAAGAACTTGTGGAAGCGTATGAAGAAACGGCACTTAGAATTCTTGACTACTTGAATATTCGCTTCCCGAAAGATTTTGTTTTCAGTGAAAGACATTTGCAAAAACAAGCAGATGCTTTGAACGACCAATGGGTTGAAAAATATCTTGCAATGAAAGAACAGGCAAGTATTGGCGCTTAATAATACGTTTTTCAGAAACAGCTACGTAGGGACGCTTTCGCGTAGCACAAAAAAACTTTTTCACAGATGACCGCGGCTCAGAGGGATCACTTCACATCCACACCGGTAAGACGCGCCAGCAATTTGTGAACCAGCCACGGTGGCACGATCAATACGGCGTGAACCGCCGCGCTTAGGGCAAAGATCACAGCGACCGAACTCAGGAAATTGCTTAGAACGGGGGCGACATTGTTCAACATCCATGGACCCGCGCCGAGGAGCAAGGCAATAGAAAACAGAATGCCAACCGCGATCACCAGATTCAGCCACGCGTGACGGTCCGATTCGGAGGGCATCATCGTACTGCTGACGGCGAAGGTGAGGTAGAACCACAGGGCAAAATCCTGCACGCGCGGCAGGTCGTTGAGACCCATCCAGAACAGGTTGAACTGTCCGTTGCGGAGAGTGTCCCACAGGATGCGCATGTCGAGGCGGTAAACCGCTACGAACGCCACAACAAGCGTCCCTGCGATGAGAGGCGCCGCGCCGATCAACGAATCCCGCACGATGTCCGAGCGCGCCGTCTCCACATAACCGAGTTGCAGGCGTCCATCCGGCAGAGCGCGCGGTAAAACGGAGAATCCTCCTGTAGGCACCCGCAGGATCTTCGCCATCAAGAAGTGACTGAGTTCGTGCAGAAAGACCCCCGGCAAAAAGATCAATGAAAAAATCCCCATCGTAAGCGCGGCGTCGCGCGTGAGGATCAGGAACACTGCCTGAATCTCTTTATGCAAATGCCGCTGAAGAAAGGTCAGCGGCACCAGCATCAAGACGAACCAGAAGAATCCCTCAAACTGAGTCATGTATTTCCCCGACGATGGACAATGGACGATTGACCATGGTCTATCGTTAAACGCCTATGGTCTTAAAGCGGATTTAACGATCGCGACGAACTCATCGGCTTTCAAACTTGCGCCGCCCAGGAGCGCGCCGTCGATCTCAGGCTGAGAGAAAAATTCCGTTGCGTTTGCCGCTGTCACCGAACCGCCATACAGGACCCGCGCCGCTCGGGCGATTGTATCACCGAACAACCCGCTCAACGCCGGACGGATGACCTGCTTCATCACACCGTTGGCATTTTCACCGCTGGAGGCTTTACCGGTTCCGATCGCCCACACCGGTTCATAGGCGATGACGATGCGCGAGGCAAAGGCAGGGTCAATATTTGCAAGACCGGCTTTCATCTGGCGAGTAACGACTTCAGCGGTTAACCCCGCTTCGTATTGATCCAACGTTTCACCCACACACACAATGGGAGTCAGATCGACCTTTTTCGCCGCGCGGAGTTTTCGATTCACATGTTCGTCCGTCTCACCGAACAGCGCGCGCCGCTCCGAGTGACCGAGGATCACGTATTTACAAAATTCCTTCACCATGTTCGGCGCGACCTCACCGGTGAACGCGCCTTTCTCCTCCCAGTGCATGTTCTGCGCGCCGACGCCAACATCCGTGCCGGCGAGCGCCGAAGCGACAGAGGGAATCGATAGGAACGGCGGACACAATACTTTTTCCACACCGCTGAACTCGCGCAGTGGCGCAAGCATTACCGTCACCAGTTCGCGGGCTTCCGCGGCGGTCTTGTTCATCTTCCAGTTACCGGCTACAAAGGGTTTTCTTTGATTCATCATTAATTTTTTATAGTAAGGGCACAGCGAATCAATTCATCGTTTTGACGATTGACCGTTACGCTGTTCCCCTACCTGCCTTTCATGATCAAGGAAGTTTTTTGATGAGTTCTTCGGCGAACGCGCGCACCCA
>CAZQES010000008.1:0-4229 GCA_964591425.1 uncultured Anaerolinea sp. | reverse complement strand
GCAGAAAGGTCGGCGATCAATCCGTTCAAGATGATGCGCGCTTCGTTCGGCTTGTCGGTCAGCGAGGCGAATTCAGCGGTCAACAAATAAGCTTCCGTCATCTCAGGGTCGAGCCGCTTCACCTGGTTGAGGTAGGTAACCGCCTCATCGATGCGGCCTAGATAAAATGTGTTGCGCGCCTGCGCGATCAACGCGATGGGCTGGTCGGCTTGCGCCAGTTTATCATACGGTAACACCAGCGGCGCTTCCTGCCGTTCAAATCCCTTATACACCGCTTCGTGAAAAGCAACCTCAAGAGGTTCGGGCACGGTTCCGATCACACCGTAATTCTTGACCGCCTGATAATACATCGCCGCGGCTGGGAGCCAACCTTCGATCGCCCCAAATTTATCCCCCGCCCCGATATAAAATGCTTCGTCCGCCGGTTCGACCAGCCTGACCACCTTCAACAACGAATCGTAGGTTGCGCCGGGCATATCGGCGCTCCAGTACGCGAGCGCCAGATCCAACTGCGCGTTCGGGTCATTCGGGTTGTCGTTGGCGCGCTGTTGAGCCGCTACCACTTCCGGCGGCAGGTTGAGTTGCGGGTCTTGTGTGGGCGGTTGCACCGGCAATTTAGCCGGCGTTTCGACCGGTTCGACTACCGAAGTCGCGGCGGGCATGGGAAGTTGTGTTGCGCGCTGATTCAAGAATGAAGCGAACAAGCGATTCTGACGCGCGACGAAGAATCCGCCCAAACACAGACCAAGCAAAGCGATGAGTCCAACCCAGACGAAGGGAGAGCGCTTCTTTTTCGGAGTTGGGGCTGGCGCGGCGACTTCAGCCTTTGTCGCCATTTTGGTCGGCTCGGCGGTGGATTTCATCCGCGTCTTATCCGCCGGCACAACTGACTTAGCGATCGTCACCGACGTGCCCTTCATCGGGATGCCCGATTCGCGCCATGCCTGCTTGAATGCGGCGACCAGTTCGCTCACATTCGCGTGACGATCCGCACGCTCTTTCGCTAGCGCTTTCAACAAAACACGTTGGACCGGTTCAGGGACGTTCGGGTTGATCGTCTGCGGAAGCGGAAGGGGAGTGTAAATATGATCGTGGATGATCGAGAACGGCGTGTCCGCGCTGAACGGGACCTGCCCCACCACCATTTCATACAGCATCACACCGAACGAATAGATGTCCGTGCCGTCATCGAGTTCCTTCTTCCCCATCGCCTGCTCGGGCGAAATATATTGCGGCGTGCCCATGATCATGTCGGAGGAAAGGGTCGATTCGCCGGATTGAGCAATACGCGCCAAACCAAAATCCGCGAGATACATCTCGCCATCTATCGCCACCAGCACATTCGACGGTTTAATATCGCGATGGAGGATGCCCTGCTTGTGCGCGTACGCCAGCGCGGAACCTACCGAGTCAACAACTTTTTCGATTTCCTGCGTGGTAAGCGGACCTTGATTGAGTCGCGCCTTGAGCGTATCCCCCTCGATGAATTTCATGATGAGGTACGGGCGTTTTTCATGTTCGGCATAATCATAAACGGGAACAATGTGCGGATGTTCAAGTTTCGCCACCACACGCGCTTCCCGCTGAAAGCGGGTCGAGAAAGTCACATCTTCGCCGAACGCCGGGTGCAGGGCTTTGAGCGCAACGTATCGATCCAACGCGGCATGGTAGGCTTTGTACACGGTTGCCATACCGCCCTGCCCCAGTTGTTCGATGATCTTGTACGGTCCGACGTTATCGCCGACGTTGAAAGACATTCACCTGCTCCATAATTGAGTTCGGAGAATTATAGCCGACAGGTGTAATTTGAGGATTATTGACTTGTAAATTGTGCGCAATCTGAAATAAAACCGCCACAGGCTGGTTCAGGCTGAATTGACCCGAATCGTATTACCCGGCGATGGGCTATCGTTAAAAATTAACATGCTCACTGCTCAAGAGGGCGCACTTCAAAGTTCGTACCGCCCTCCGGCGCGGGAGTGAAAGTCACGGAATACAAATGGGATTCTCCACACGCACTCACCTGCCAGGTTTCGACCCACGAGCCGTCACCCGATTGTTCAGGGCTGAGAAAGACCTGTCCGCCAATGAGAGACACATCGGTACATCCCGTTTGCGATTCTTCATACCCGGCGATGGCGGTAATAACGTCAGACTTCAACAACTCGTCGGCGATGCCTGAATATCCCAAACCTTCCAAAATCTGATCGTTTACGCTTTGAACGGTGGAAGCGAGTGTCCTGTAGGCAATCACCCCAACGATGGCGGCGCAACAACACAACAAGACGACCACCCCGATGATAATCAACACCTTGTTATTAGACTTTTTTTCCGGCGGCTGGTTTGTTTCTATCATCTCAGATTCTCCTTTCCAACCGGTTTGAATCATCAATAGAAATGGAACGAAAGGAATTCTACCATTCTATTTATCCATCAACGCCGCGACACCGGGTAATTCCTTCCCCTCCAGGAATTCCAGCGATGCGCCGCCGCCCGTGGACACGTGAGTCATTTGTTTGGCAACTCTCGCCTTTTTGACCGCGCTTGCCGAGTCGCCGCCGCCGATGACAGTGACCGCTTTGGATTCCGCCAACATACGCGCCAAGGCGAATGTCCCTTCGGCGAACTTGGGCATCTCGAACACACCCACGGGCCCATTCCAGACGATGAGTTTGGCTCCGTCTAACGCGCGTTGATACGTCTCAAGCGTTTTCGGACCCACGTCCAACATACGCCATCCCGCAGGGATTTTGTCCACATCCACGACTTGCGAGTTCGCATCTTCGGCGAATTTATCCGCGATAACCGCGTCCACTGGCAGGATCAACTTTTCTTTAGCATAAGCAAGGATGTCTTTCGCCATATCCAACGAAGCCGCTTCAACGAGACTGTCCTGCAAGTTCAGTCCCTGCGCGGCGAGGAAAGTATTTGCCATCCCTCCGCCGACGATGAGCTTGTCGCATTTGGCGAGCAAGGTTTCAACGACAAGGATCTTGTCGCTGATCTTTGCCTCATCGGACTTGGAGTCCTTCTTCTCCGCCTCTTTCTTTTCAGCGGACTCGGACTTCACTTCGTCTTGCCCAGCAGCTCCGGTGATTCGGGCATCCAGCGTTCGCAGCGAGGAAGTCTTGGCGGCACCCTTTGTTGGAGCGGTGAAGCTCACGGTAACTCGCTTCAGCTCGTAATTTGCCTCTTTGAAGGTCGAGGCGATGTCGTTACGGATCTTTTCGAAGTTCTCTTCCTTGGTGCGGAGCCGGAACTGGACTCCGCGTTCGCCGGAGGCATCCTCACCGGGCAGAGCCAGCCGTTCCAGGGACATCGAGTCGAACGACTTTTGCAACTTGCCGCGCACGTCGTCGATTTGCTGGTCCTTCAAGAACTGGAAGGTCACGCTCGATCCGCCGGAGAAGTCGATATCGAGGCTGTCCGTGCCGCGAGCCAGCACCATCGCGACACCGATCGCGATGAACGTGATCGAGCAAGTCAGCGCGAGCTTCAGCTTGGCGATGAAGTCGAATTTCGTGACGCCAATCAGCTTGAGCATCGTCAGTTTGTCGCGGATCAGACGTTTGCGTTCGGCGATGTCGAACATCAGCCGACCGAAGTACAAGGATGAGAACATGCTCATCGTCAGGCCGATGAAGAGGCTGACCGCGAAGCCTTTGATCTGGTCGGTGCCGATCATGTAGAGCACCACCGCCGCGATCAGCGTCGTCACGTTCGAGTCCACAATCGCCGACAACGCCTTGTCGAAGCCGTTGTGAATCATCATCCGCAGGCTGCTGCCACGTTCCATTTCTTCACGCATGCGTTCGTAGATCAGCACGTTGCTGTCAACCGCCATGCCGATGGTCAGCACGAGACCGGCGAGGCCAGGCAGCGTGAACGTCGCGTTGCAAATCGCCATCGCCCCGATGATCAGAATCAAGTTCAGCAACAGCGAGATGTTGGCGACCACGCCCGCAAAGCGGTAATAGACCAGCATGAACACGAACACCGCCAACGAACTGACGTAGATCGCGAACAAACCCTTGTTCTGCACGTCCGCCCCCAGCAGCGGGCTGATGCTGAACTCGCTGATCGGCGTCGGATTGATCGGCAGTTGCAACGCACCCGCATTGAGCACGTCCACGAGCGCCTTGAGCTCGGCCGCCGAGAAGCTGCCGGTGATCTGCCCGCTGTCTCGAATCGCCGAATTCAGGTTCGGAGCCGAATGGACTTGGCCGTCG
>CAZQES010000007.1:0-46729 GCA_964591425.1 uncultured Anaerolinea sp. | reverse complement strand
GCCCGACGCGATGGCGGGACCCACGCCCGTTTCGGCGCTGATCCATGCCGCGACGATGGTAACGGCAGGCGTGTATCTCATCACGCGTTCCGCGCCGTTGTATTCGTCGGTACATGAAGCGCAGAATATTGTCGCGCTGGTCGGAGCCGTCACCGCGCTCTTTGCCGCGACGATCGCGGTTGGTCAATATGACATCAAGAAAGTGCTGGCGTATTCGACGATCTCGCAACTTGGTTTCATGGTCGCGGCGGTCGGCATGGGCGCTTACGTGGCAGGGATGTTCCATCTCGTGACGCATGCGTTCTTCAAGGCGTTGTTGTTTTTATCTGCTGGCTCGGTGATTCTTGGTCTCGAACGCGGACATCATCATGTGGAACATGCTCATAGCCATCATGGTAATCATGGCAAGGTGAAAAAAGGAAAGAGGAAAGAAGAAAGACACGGTGAAGTTCACGCTGAGCGGAGTGCGGAGCACGAAGTCGAAGCGTTCGACCCCGGCGATATGCGCAACATGGGCGGGCTCCGCAAGACCATGCCTGTCACGTTCTGGCTGTACATGATCGGCACGCTCGCGCTGGCGGGTATCTTCCCGTTTGCAGGGTTTTGGTCGAAGGACGAAATCCTGCTCGATGCCAGTTTGCACAATCAAACTGTGTATTGGTTGTTGACCGTCGCCGCGTTCTTCACCGCGTTTTACATGGGACGTCAGATCTGGATGGTCTTTTTCGGCGAAGCGCGGCACGAAGCCGCGGCTCACGCGGAGGAAAGTCCGCGCGTGATGACGGTGCCTTTGATGGTCCTCGCCGCGCTTTCCGTGCTTGGCGGCGCGCTCAACCTTCCGTTCGAAGGATTCCACAATTTCGGTCACTGGTTAGAATACACGTTGGAAGAAGTGGAATCCTTGCCGCTTGATCTGCAAGTGGCAGGCGTCTCAACTGTCCTCGCTTTGCTTGCGATCCTGATCTCGTGGCTGATCTATGGACGCAAGCCTATAGTCAAAGATCAGAAAGACCCGCTTACCTCGCTCGGATTAATTTTCAATGGGATGAACAACAAATGGTGGGTCGATGAACTCTATCAATTCCTATTCATCACGCCGTACGTGAAAATTTCACAGTTCATCGCGGATGTGATCGACTGGCGTTTCTGGCATGACTTTGTCCACGAGAAGGTCATCGCGGGGACGTACAACTGGGTCAGCAACATCGGCTTGAACGTGTATGCCGACCAAAAAGGAATCGACGCGTTCGCGAACGGCTTGGGCGCGTGGACCCAGTCGCTATCGGCGACCCTCCGCAAGGTCCAGAACGGATTCGTGCGTTCGTACGCGCTGTCCGTGTTGTTGGGCGTTGTCCTTATCCTCGGCTATCTTTTGATGAAATAAACTGTAGAGACAGGGAAACACTATGGAATTTCTTTTGCAACCGCTTACTCTGCTGACCTTCTTCCCGCTGGTGGGGATTTTGGTTTTGCTCTTCATCCCCAGCGAGAACAAGAACGCCCTGCGTTGGACGGCGCTCGTCACTACGCTGGTGACGTTCGGCATTTCGATCTGGGTACTGACGATGTTCCGCGCCTCGGACGTGGATTTGCAACTGGTCGCGCGTTACAACTGGATCACTGTGGCCGGATGGAACATCCAGTATTTCCTCGGCATCGACGGGTTGAGCATCCTGCTGGTGTTGCTGACGACGCTTCTCACGCCGATTTCGATCTTGTCCACATGGACAGCCATCGAAGAGCGCGTGAAGGATTTCATGGTCTTCTTCCTCCTGCTCGAGATCGGCATGAACGGCGTGTTCCTCGCACAGGACTTGTTCCTCTTCTACATCTTCTGGGAATTCACGCTCGTGCCGATGTATTTCATCATCGGCATCTGGGGCGGACCGCGCCGCATCTATGCCGCGATCAAGTTCTTCCTTTACACGATGGCGGGTTCGATCTTGATGTTGCTCGCCATTTTGTGGCTCGGCGTCAACGGCGGGACGTTCTCGGTTCCCGATCTGGTTGCGCAAGGCGGAATCCCCGCGAACATTCAATGGTGGTTGTTCCTCGCCTTCACTGCCGCGTTTGCCATCAAAGTGCCGATGTGGCCCCTGCACTCGTGGTTGCCCGATGCGCACGTGGAAGCGCCGACGGCGGGTTCGGTCATCCTGGCAGGCGTTCTCTTGAAGCTGGGAACATACGGCTTTGTGCGATTCAACCTTCCCTTGTTCCCTGAAGCGGCTGTGCGCGCCGCACCGTGGATCGCGCTCTTCGCCACCATCGGAATCATTTACGGCGCGGCGGTGTCGTATGCGCAATCCGATGTCAAGAAGCTAGTCGCGTATTCGTCGGTGAGTCACCTGGGATTTGTCATGCTCGGTTTGTTCGCGTTGAATTCGCAAGGCATTGCGGGCGCGATCCTGCAGATGATCAATCACGGCATCAGCACGGGCGCGTTGTTCCTCCTCGTCGGCATGATCTACGAACAGACGCACACGCGTGAGATCAAGGTCTACGGCGGGCTGTGGAAGGTCACGCCGGTGTTCGGCGCGATCATGTTGATCGTGTCGCTCTCTTCGATGGGTTTGCCCGGGCTCAACGGCTTCGTCGGTGAATTCACCATTCTGCTCGGCGCGTGGGGCGCAGGGACAGGCGCCAACCCGGTGTTCTATTTCGGCAACGTCTGGTTCGCCGCGATCTCCGCGCTCGGCGTTATCATGGCGGCGATCTACATTTTGTACATGTTCCAAAAAATGTTCCTCGGTCCGCAAGGCGAAATTGTTGACGATGTGAAGAAACATGGTCACGGCATCCGCGACCTCAATTGGCGCGAGATCGCCATCATGGTCCCGCTCCTTATCCTCATCTTTTGGATCGGTCTATACCCCGCGCCGTTCTTCAACCTCATGGCACCCGCGGTGGAAAACCTTGTTGGGATGATGCCAATACCGTAACATTCATACCTCGGTGGTTGAGTAGGTCGAGGCGACAGCCGAGACCGTATCGAAACCACCATTAACATGTGAATAATTGAATACAAGTGATGTGGTCTCGATACGACACTCGCTACCGCTCGTGTCTACTCGACCACCGAATGAAACAAAATGAATCAATCCGACCTCACTACCATCCTCCCCGTCACCCTCCTCACCGTTTGGGCGTGTGTGCTCTTGCTCGTCGACCTCTTCATCCCGAAAACTCGCAAAGGCATCACTGCGTTGCTCTCCGCGTTCGGGCTCGCCATCACGCTAGGCTATACCCTCTCGCAGAGCGGCAGTGAGGTGTCGGGCTTCAACGGCATGGTCGTGCTCGACGGTTTCTCGACCTTCGTCAATGCGTTGCTCCTCGTCAGCGGTTTGCTCGGCATCGCGCTTGCCTATAGTTATGTCAAACGCATGGGCATCGAGCGCGGCGAATATTACACACTGTTGCTCTTCAGCGTGGTCGGCATGATGCTCATGGCGCAAGCCACAGACCTCATCATCGTCTTCCTCGCGCTCGAATTGCTTTCGATTCCGCTGTACGTGCTCGCCGCATTCGCGCGTCCCAAACTGGATTCAGAAGAAGCGGGACTAAAATACTTTTTGCTCGGCGCGTTCTCGACGGGATTCGTCGTCTACGGGATCGCCCTCATCTTCGGCGCGACGCAATCCACGAACCTTTTCGCCATCGTGAGCGCCGCTTCCTCCTCCAATTCAAACCTGCTCCTCACCGTCGGCGCCGCCCTCCTCCTGATCGGATTCGGCTTCAAGGTCGCCGCCGTTCCCTTCCACATGTGGACTCCCGATGTGTATCAAGGCGCGCCGACCGCGGTGACTGCCTTCATGTCTTCCGGCGCAAAGATCGCGGGTTTCGCCGCGTTGTTGCGCGTGTTTGCCACCGCGTTCCCCTCCCTCGCCGTGGATATGACCGACATCTTCTGGGCGCTCGCCGCGTTGACGATGATCGCGGGCAACGTGATCGCCATCTCCCAAACGGATATCAAACGCCTGCTGGCGTATTCATCCATCGCGCACGCGGGTTACATCCTCATGGCTTTCGTGCCATACGGCAATGACAGTGTCCGTGATGTCTCGATTGCCGCGGGTTTGTTCTATCTCGTTTCGTACGCGTTCACTAACTTCGGCGCGTGGGGCGTCGTGATCGCCCTCGAGAAAAAAGAGGGTAGGGGATTGGCAATTGCCGATTACGCGGGTCTCTCGAAGAAACACCCCGCCCTCGCCCTCGCAATGACCGTCTTCATGCTGTCGCTCATCGGCTTACCTCCCACAATTGGTCTCGTCGGCAAGTTCTATCTCTTCCGCGCGGTCATCGCGGGCGGATTCACCTGGCTTGCCATCATCGGCGTGCTGACATCCCTCATTTCGGCATATTACTACCTGCGCGTGGTTGTCGTTATGTACATGAAAGATGGCGAACCAACCACCGAACGCGAAACCTGGCTCGACATGACCACCGCCGTTACAGCGTTGGTGACAGTTGTAGTAAGTTTCGTTCCGCAATTCTTGTTCGCGTGGGCGAGCAGTGCGGTGTTGAAGTTGTTCTGACCCGTCATTGCGTGCGGAGCGAAGCAATCTCCAAAATTGTGACGGGGATTGCTTCGTCGGCTACGCCTCCTCGCAATGACGAAATTGTTTAAAGAATCAAAACGGGACTGTGCAGCACAGTCCCGTTTTATGCTTGCTCAACTTATCACTGGCAATGCGGTCCAGGCGAATGCCAGCCACGGCAGAAATTTTTGCATGGTCATCGCCTATCCATGAGCGATAGTAACCTGCGGTGGGGATCATCTACTGTTTATACACAGATTACTACGTCATACTCTGCAAAATTTCAAGCGGGGTTTTATAGCCCCTGTCTGTTCTTTGAAAGTCACTAACGAAGGAAACTAAAACCGCATCGCGGCTGATAGCAACGGCGTATTGATAAGCATCATCGAAATCCAACCTGAAATTTTGAGAGGAAGCGATCATAGTTTCCATCTCATCCGGCAGTAAAGTTAGTAAACCCACTCCGCCGTTGAGCAGTATATCTTCCAGAAAAGCGCGAAATGCTTCATGCTGGTTTCTGGGGAACAGTAAAAGTCCAATGGAGTGAAGTGAATAATCGGTTATGAAGAACTCATGTGACGCGGATTTCAGCAGAAGACTCTTCGCTTCACCCGCTCGCTCCTGAGACAGGATAATCTCAAGAAAGATATTCGTGTCAAGCAGAGCCTTCATGGTATCCGCCCCGCAATTCAGCGATCTGATGTTGGAGTTGAACTGATGTGTACTGACCGCGCAAATCCTTCAATGCGCCTTCCCATCGAAACATCATGGGCGCATTTTGTTTTTTGACTCTGTGCTCCAACAAAAACGCGACAAAATCCCGCACCTCCGATTGTAAAGCAGGCGGGAGCATTCGCAACATTTCCTGCAAGGACAAATCAGCCATGACTGTCTCCTGTTCTCTCATTCTATTGTACACGATACGGAAAAGGATTCTCAGGTCTTACCAACCGGGATGGTCAGTCATTTATCTGGTTGATACAAGGCGAATTAGAATTTTACCCAATAAACTTCTCCAAATACGGACGCGCCAGCAATAACGCCGCCAGCGACTTGGCATCGGGCACTTCGCCGCGTTCCGCCATTTCAATGGCTTGCCGCACTGGGAATTTTTCCACGTGCAGGATTTCGTCCGCATCGGGGGCAAGCGGATTGTGCTTGAGATCGGTCGCGAGGAAGATGCCCATGAACTCGGTGGAATAGCCGGGGGCGAGATAAAACTCCCCAATTTTGACCAGCTGTCCCGCCTCCATACCCGTCTCTTCACGGATCTCGCGGGCGGCGCAATCTTCAAAGGGTTCATCCCCATCGCGCGTGCCTGCGGGGAGTTCAAGCAGATGTATCCCCGTTGCGTGGCGATACTGACGCACGAACCAGATATTTCCCTGCTCATCTACGGGAATGATAATCACCGAGCCGCCGTGTTCGACGATCTCGAAGTGCGTTTCGCGTCCATCGGGCGTTTTCAAAAAGTCGCGGCGGATTCGGAACGTGCGTCCCTGCAGGAGGGTCACCGATTTGAGCAATTCAAAAGGCATAAGGTTCCTCTTTTATGTGTCATTCTGAGGAGCGAAGCGACGAAGAATCTCATTGCTCAAGAGGACAAAACTGAGATTCTCACCTGCACCCACCGTGATTTGCTTGGCAAATCATGCGGTGTCGCTCCCACAGGTCGCTCATATCGTCCCGATGTCCTTCGGGAGAATGACACAACAATATTTACGTAGAAAGGCTCTAGTGATTATAAGATAAAAGCCCGGGCGATTTGCCCGGGCTTTTAAAGATACTTTCTAGAATTAAGGGATGTTCAGCGTCTGTCCGACAGTCAAAGTGGAACTGAGGGAGATGCCGGAGTTGGCAGATACGATCGCGGAGGGTTCAAGGTCGCCAAATTTGCACGCCACACCATAGACTGTGGTATCGCCGTTGCCGGTTACAGTATACGTCGTCGGATGAGGACGCAGGGCACGATTGTCGGGGAACGGCGAAGCGACGTTTGCCAAGTTCAAAACCACGCCTGCATAGAACACCGTCCCGTTGCTGAGTCCATTTTGTGCGAGCAGGGAATCGGGGTCGAGGTTATAGCGGCGCGCAATGCAGAAGGGAAATTCCTGACTTTGCAGTGTATACGTCGATGGGCGCGAACCGGCAGGGACCGGGCTTGAAGTCGGTCCGCTGGGGAGCGCCAATGTCGCGGTGGGGGTGAGGGTGGGATTGCTCGGCAACGACACGATCGGAGTTTGTGTCGCCGTGGGGTTCGTCACACTGCCGGAGGTTGCGGTGGGTGTGAGCAGTAGATTCGGATCCGCCAGTTGTGCGGTCTGCGTTGCGAACACCTCCGCAGGAGATAAACCCGTTGGATTACTGCTGGCTGGTGTAGCAAATAAATTTTCCTGATTGATCGGCGTGTTCGTCACTGCCGGCGCTTGCGAATAGGGTTGATTGCATGCCGAAACCAAAACCGCAACCGTCATCAATGTGAAGGCAACCAGCGTGCCTCGTTTCATTCCTTGCATAATCGTCTCCAATCACAGAACAATAGTTTCAACGATGGTAGCACATCCAAAGTGATGCGTCAAGTTGCGGCGGTTGGATGCAATGACACTGACAGGTGAAACGACTAGGCGCGCACCGAAAAAATATGGGTCGGATGTTGTTTGCCTTTGAAGAGCAACTCTCCCAATGACTCGACCCGAATCGAATCGCTCAAGCCTTCGTGCGTATTGCGGTCGATCAAGATGGGCTTGCCCGCGATTTTTGTATGCTCTTCGATGCGCGCGGCGAGATTGACCGTATCGCCGACGCAGGTGTATGTGGCGCGGTGTTGTGTGCCGGTATATCCCGCGATCACCCGACCGGTCGCGATCCCGATCCCGATCTCGATTCGCCCTCGTCCCTGCACGGCTCGCTGTTCGTTGAATCCCTGCAACAGTTCGAGCATTTCCAGCGCGGCGCGCGCGGCTTGCTCGCGGTGGTTTTCGTAATACGCCGGCGCGCCGAAGATCGCCATGATGCCATCGCCTTCCATTTGGTTCACTGTGCCGTGGTTGCGCGTGATCGGGTCGAACATCAACGCAAAATAATCGTTGAGCATTTCGATGGTAACGGCTGGCTCCTGATTTTCGCTCAACGAGGTGAAGGCGCGGATATCGGCGAACATCACCGAGGCGGTCACGTACTTGCCACCCAGAGAAAACCCCTCGCGCAGCAACTGTTCCGCCACTTCGGGCGTGGCGAACGTGCGGAATAATTTTCTCTGCTGGTCGCGCAAGCGTTTTTTTTCGAGGCTGGCATTCACGCGCGCCCGCAGTAACACCGGGTTCAGCGGTTTGACGAGATAATCCTCCGCGCCCATCTCGATGCACTTCACCACGCGGTCGAGTTCGTCGGAGGCGGAGGTCATGATCACCGGCAGGTCGCGCAGTTCATCGTCCTTCAGCAACGCTTCCAACACTTCGAAGCCGTTCATCTCCGGCATGTCAATATCCAGTAGGATCACATCGAACGGCGTGGAGCGCAGCATCTCCATCGCGATCCTTCCATGTTCTGCGGTGGAGACAATGTGACCGTTCTGTTCGAGCGCGCGGGTGAGCAACAACCGATTCACGCGGTTATCGTCGACCACGAGCATCTGACCGGGTTCATGCGACGACTTCATGATTTCAACCCTTTGAGTTCCTCGCTCGCGGACGTGACCGCTTCATCCAGCAAGGTCAGCTTGGTACCGGTTTCCCCCAGCCGGTTCTCCTTCCCCAGCATTTCCAACTCCTTCGCCAGTTCAGCCAGCCGCGCCGCGCCGAACGTCGCCGCGTTCGATTTCAACGAGTGTGCCGCGCGGCGGAACGAATCCGCATCTTGCGCCTCGAGCGCGGCGCGGATTTGGGAAACCAGTTTCGGCGCGTCGTCGAGGAACGTGTCGATCAATTCGTTGATGAACTCTGCCCCCGACATTTGTTTGAGTTCGTCGAAGGTTGCTTGGTCAATGATGGACATTATGGTTTTCCTTGTCTACATGTTTCCTTGTTTACGTGTTTACCTGTCTACATGTTTACCTGTTTAAATGTTTACCTATCTCCGCGTTTACCTATCTCCGTCCTACTCGCCCGCGTCAATGCATCCACTAATTCATTCACGCGGATGGGCTTACTGATGTAATCCGCCATGCCGGCGGCGAGGCACATTTCGCGGTCGCCTTCGAGCGCGTTGGCGGTGAGACCGATGATATGAGGTCGGTTCAGACCTGCAGAGTTTCCAAAACCTGTCAGGTTGATGATTCGCCGCGTGGCTTCCAGCCCGTCCATCTCGGGCATTTGCACGTCCATGAGGATCACGTCATATTTTTGACGTGCCACCGACTCTACCGCTTCCAACCCGTTCGATGCCACATCGGCGCGGTATCCCATCTGCTCGAGCAACCTCAACGCGAGTTTCTGGTTGACGGCGTTATCCTCCGCGAGGAGAATCTTGAGCGGATGCCGCGCGGCAAATTCGGGGTCCAGTTTGAGGCGTTCGGCGACCGGCTTCTCATCCCTCGCTTTTGTTTCGAAGAAGAGTCCGGCGAGCGTATCGAACAATTGGGATTGTTTGATCGGCTTGGTGAGATACGCGGAAAACAATCCGTCCTCCACGCCCGCTTCACGCCGACCGAGCGAACTGAACAGCACCATGGGAATGTCTGCGTCGCTGGCGCGGATGCGCTTGGCGAGTTCCACGCCGTTCATTTCCGGCATGTGCATATCGAGGATGGCAACGTCGAAGGATTCACCGCGTGCAATCCATTGCGCGGCTTCTGCGGGCCATTCGGTGTCGCGCGCGGTCATGCCCCAGCGGGAGGTCTGCACGTGGAGGATGCGTCGGTTGGTGGCGTTGTCGTCCACGATGAGCACGCGCTTGCCGCGCAGTTCAGATTGTTCGCCGATGAATTCGCGGTGCGCGCCGCTCGGCAATTCTGCCACCGCCGCGTGGATGGCGAATGAAAATTTCGCGCCCTTGCCCAACCCGTCGCTTTCCACCCACATCGTGCCGCCCATCATTTCGGCGAGGCGCTTGCTGATCGCAAGCCCCAAGCCGGTGCCGCCGTATTTGCGCGTGGTGGAGGAATCGGCTTGCGAGAAGGACTGGAAGAGTCGACTCATGCCTTCCTCGGACAAGCCGATGCCCGTATCGCGGACGGTGAATTCCAATTCCACTTTTTTCTTCGAGGTCGGCTTGGCGGTAACCGTGAGAACGACCTCGCCCTTCTCGGTAAACTTCACCGCGTTGCTCAACAGGTTCAATAAAATTTGGCGCACACGGGTCACATCGCCATAGATCGCGGCTGGCACATCGTCTTCGATGATGTAGGCGGTGTCGAGTCCTTTTTCCACGGCACGCGCAGTCACAAGGTCCAGAGCCGATTCGATGCAGTCGCGCAGGTCGAAGGGCTGTGATTCGATGTCCATTTTCCCCGCTTCGATCTTGCTGAAATCCAGGATGTCGTTGATGATGGTGAGAAGGGCGTCGCCCGAGTTGCGGATGGTCTCGGCGTAATCGCGTTGTTCCTGGTTCAGTTCGGTATCCATCAACAAGCCGCTCATGCCGATCACGGCGTTCATCGGCGTGCGGATCTCGTGACTCATCGTGGCGAGGAAGGAACTCTTGGCTTCGTTGGCTTGCTCGGCGGCGGCTTTGGCGACCTGCGCTTCGTCGAACAGCCGCGCGTTCTCGATGGCAACGCCCATGTTGGAGGCGAGCGTGGAGAGCAAGCGGACGTTATCGTCGTTGAACGCGTTCGGGCGGTAACTTTGCACATCCACCGCACCCAGGACTTTGTCGCCGACAATGATCGGCACACCCATATACGATTCGGGGTCGCGCTCTCCGGCGGGCGCGGTGACGTATGCCGACGCGCCTTGTTCGTCCATTTCCTGCGTCGAGTGCAACAAAAGCAGCTGACGTTTGAGAATCACCTTTGAAGAGAGTCCTTTGCCTTCCTCCAGTTCCCACGCCGGTTCGTTTTCATAATATTGACCGTCGCAGAAACTATACTCCAGATGTAACATGCGGGAGTGGGGTTCGTAGAGGATGATATCCACGACCTCGGCTTTGAAGATGCCGCGTACTTTTTCGCCGACGATGTACGTCACGTTTTTGACATCAAGGCTTTGCCCCATTGCATCGCCCACGCTGTTGAGGATGGCGAGTTCCGCGGCGCGTTGCTCCGTCTCGTTGAGCAGGCGCTGGGTCTCGTCGAAGAGACGGGCGTTTTCCAGCGCGACACTCATCGTTGAAACGAGCGTTTCCAACAGACGCACATCTGCATCCCTGTAGGCATTCTCTCGCTTGAAGCTCCTCAGACTGACGAACCCGTGAACTTTTCCAGCTCTGACCAGCGGCACGAAGACCATGGCCTTGGGAACTTCTGCGCCTTCGTGAATGAAAATCCCGAGTTCCTTCACTCGTTGTTCCGCGTTTTGGTTGATCAGCACAGTTTTACCGGTTTCGATGAGATATTGCGCGAAACCGGTCCTCTCCGTGGGACCCGGAGTTTCGCGTTTTCCGTAGATGTACCAGTAAGGGACGAAGGTGTCGTCCGTCTCATGGTTATACGTGCTGATCATCACAGATTCGGAATCGAAGATCTCTCGAATCTTATCGCCCACCAGATCGTAAATTGCCTGTAGCTCCAGCTTTGATGCGAGCCCTTCTTGAACACTATTGATGACCGCGAGTTCGGCGGCGCGTTGCTCGGTCTCGTTGAGCAGGCGCTGGGTCTCGTCGAAGAGACGGGCATTTTCGAGCGCGACGCTCATCGAGTTGGCGAGGGTCTGGAGGAGCCGCAAATCCGAATCGCCGTAGGCATGTTCACGGTCAAGATTGGCAATGCCGATCATGCCTTTGATTTCCCTGCCGACGATCAATGGGACATACATGCCCGATTTGTATTCCTCTTGATTTTCAAGAACCGTCCCGCCCAACGCGCGATATTCAGCCACCGTGCGATAAATTCTCGGCTGAAGCGTATCGATCATTAATTTGGAGACTTCCGAGAATGGATGGGTCTCTATGGTAAAGCGCTGTTTCAAAAAGCAATACGGTATATCCTGACATTCCCTTTCATGATCGAAGAGGTAAATTCCCGTCCCCTGCGCATGGAAGATGTCGCGGATCTTGTCGCCAACCAGATCGTAGATCGCCTGCACATCCAATTTAGAGGCGAGACCTTCCTGCACGCTGTTGATGATCGCGAGTTCCGCGGCGTGTTGTTCGGTCTCCTTGAGCAGGGATTGGGTTTCGTTGAACAGGCGCACGTTCTCGATGGCGATCACCGCCTGCGAGGCAAAGGTTTGCAGGAGGGCGATCTGTTTTTCAGTGAACGGACCCGGGTCCCGTTTGCCAACTCCGATACAACCGATCGCTTCGCCTTCGCGCATCATTGGAACCATGAGGACGCTGCGTAGAATCTTCGCATCCACGTAACGCCGCGTGATGGATGGCAGGTCGGATTCGTTTTCCAGATTGGGCAAATGGAGCGTTGCCCGGCTTAGAATCGCGCGTGAGGATAAACTGGTGTCCCAATCCAAAGGCGCAGGATAGGATTGACCGGATACTTCATGGGTCGTTTCCAGCATCTTCGACGAGAGGTCGGTAGCCGCCGCTTCGAAAACCATCCGCCCATCCGTGCGGTAAACAGCCGACAAGGTCGAGCCGCACAAACGGCGCGCATTTTCAGCAATGACATTCAGGACCGGTTGAATATCCGTTGGGGATTCCGCGATCACGCGCAGGATCTCGCTGGTGGCAGTCTGCTGTTCGAGCGATTCGGTGATCTCGGAATACAGTTGCGTGTTTTGGATCGCGATCACAGCCTGCCGCGCCAAACCGTTCAGGAACTCCAGTTCGGCTTCGACGAACTCGTTTCCCTTTCCGTTACGCCAGACCGCCATCAAGCCTTTCAACTGATCGTTCGCAAGCAAAGGCACGGCGATCATATGCTCATCCGGCGCTTCCTCGGTCCCTGCGATGAGCAGGGTACGCGGATCGGCGTTGGTATCGTTCACAATCTCGCCGACTTTGGTTCGCGCAATATCGCCCAACAAACCTTCGCCCAATTTGATCGTATCGTTGCGGACTTCCACCGCTTCTTCGCCCATCGCCGCAATGGCGCGGAAGATGCTCCCGTCTCCTTCGGGCAGGAAGAGCGCGCTCAGGTTGCCCTGCAACAGATCGCGGGCATGCCTGGCGATGCCTTCCAAAACGGTTGGCGCGTCGAGCGATGAGGAAATCTCACGCCCCACCTCCACCAGCGCGGACATTTCGCGCGCGCGCCGTTGCGTTTCGAGATACAGCCTTGCGCTTTCGATGGCGATGGCGGTCTGGCGCGCAACGCTGACGAGGAAATCGAGATCGGGTTGGATAAAAAGCCCGGCGCTGTGTGGTCTCCAAACCGTCAGCACGCCGATCACCTGTCCGCGCGAGGAAAGAGGCGCGACCATCATGGCTTCGTGTTCATCGTCCTCTTCGGGTGTGCCAGCCACATGCACAACGCGTGAATCGCTGGCGGGATAATTGATCATCTCTGCCACGCCCGTTTGTGCGACACTTCCGGTGATGCCCGTCCCGATCTTCAACACTTGCGATTTGAGTTCTTCGGTATAGGTTCCCAGCGCCACAGGCACATGCAACTCATCCCCATCTCCATCGCGCAGGTAAATGGCAATGTCGCGCACGCGCAGGATCTCCTTGGCGTGCGCGGCGATCCGTTCGAGAACAGGCTCAAGGTCGCGTGAAGCGGCGATGTCGTTGCCGATCTCTGCCAGCGTAGCCATCTCACGCGCCCGGCGCTGAGTCTCGGCATGGAGTTGCGCGGTATTGATCGCCGCGCCCGCGTTCGCCGCGATCGTCGTCAACAGGCGCAGGTCGTCATCGTCGAACAGTCCCTCCTCGGTAGTGCTTTGCACGCTCAACACCCCGATGGTCTCTTTGCCCGATTGGATCGGCACGCCGAGGTAGGAAAGCGATTCCCTGCCGATGAGCGCTGTGCCGAGTTGCGCGCGCCGTTCCTTGAGGTCTTTGTTGATGAGCAACGGCTCGCCGGTTTGGATGATGCGGCTCGTGAGGCCCTCGCCCAACTTCAGCGTGTCGAATGTCTCGCCGACCTGATACGGGAAGCGGATGAGATTCGTCTGTTTGTCGAGCAGAGCCACGTAGACGATATCGGCTTGGAAGATCTCACGCATCTGACCGCCGATCAGCTGGATCATCGCTTCGAGTTCTGTCTCCGCCACGAGCGCCTGACTCACCTTGCTGATGGCGGCGAGTTCCGTTGCGCGTTGTTGCTCGGCATTGAACAGGCGCGCATTCTCAATGGCGATGCCCATACTGCCCGCCAGCGTTTGCAGGAGGCGCACATCCGACTCAGCGAAAGCGTTTTCACTGTCCGTGTTTTGCAGGCTAAAGTATCCGTTCACCTGCTTGCCCGTGCCGAACGGAACGAAGATCAAAGATTTTGCCTGCTGTGTGCCCTCAATGGTCTTCAATCCATATTTTTCAGTTTCTTCGACGGCGTTCTCATTGATCACAACGGGTTGGCGAGAATCGATAAGATGTTTGTTCATTGGATTAAGCAACGGCAATAACTCATCGTCATAAAAACGTTGGCCGTCCTCAAACCCATATTCCAATCGAGACACCTGCTTCTCATGGTCGAACGAACTGATGATGACCGATTGCGCGTTGAACATGCTTTGGATCTTGTCGCCCACCAGGTCGAAGATGGCTTGCATGTCCAGTTTGGAAGCCAGCCCCTCCTGCACCGAGTTGATGATGGCAAGTTCCTGCGCGCGCTGTTGCTCGGCATTGAAGAGGCGGGCGTTCTCGAGCGCGATGCTCATCGAGTTGGCGATCGTCGTCAGCAGGCGCACATCCGATTCACTGAACGCGTTCTCCACATCCAGATTTTGCAGGCTGATGATGCCCGTCACCTCATTCCCTACGATCATCGGCACGAACAGCAATGATTTAGGCTCCTCGCCCTCCAACACAGGTTCTTCGCCAAGGTCTGTGGCAACCCTGAGATACTCCTGGTTGATCAACCACGGTTGGCGCGTCTCCACCACCCGCTGGCGGAATCGGTCTATCGGTACGGGTTTCTCGAACCGGATTCGTTCCCCGCGCTCGATCAGGTAGCGATGATGAATTTCGTTCGCGGCAGGGTTGTACAACGAGATCAATGTGGCTTGCGCGTTGAAGATCTCCGTGACTTTGTCGCCGACAAGGTCAATGATGGATTGGAACTCCAACTTGGAAGCCAGTCCCTGTTGCACACTGGTGATCACTGCCAGTTCGGCATTGCGTTCCTCGGTCTCTTTGAGCAGGCGCTGGGTCTCGTCGAAGAGACGCGCGTTTTCGAGCGCAACCCCCATGCTGGATGCAAGTGTAGTAAGCAGGCGGATATCCGAATCATTGAAGGCATGTTCTTTGTAACTCTGCACGCTGACCACACCCGCGACGAAATCGCCGATGATGATGGGGATTCCCAAATACGTATTGGAGCGTTCTTCGGCTTCGAGCACGGCTCCAAGGTTGATCTGCTCATCGAACGTCCCAACTAGAAGCGGTTGTCGATCCGTGATCACTTTGGAGGTCAGACCTTCTCCCAGTATGAGAGGCGAAGCCTTCAAGAGAACGCCCCGATCCACGTAATACGGAAAATCGATCTGGCTGGGATCAAGTGGATTGCGGATGGCGATGTACACCACCTCCACCTGAAAGATATCGCGGATCTTGTTGCCGACCAGATCGTAAATTGCCTGCATATCCAGTTTGGAAGCCAGCCCTTGTTGTACGCTGTTGATGATGGCGAGTTCCGCGGCGCGTTGTTCGGTCTCTTTGAGCAGGCGCTGGGTCTCGTCGAAGAGGCGCGCGTTCTCGAGCGCGACGGTCATGCTGTTGGCAAGCGTTTGGAGCAAGCGCGCATCATTTTCTGTGTAGGCGTTCTTCTTGTAGTTCTGAACGCTGATCACACCCGTCGTTGTCTCACTGAGGAACATGGGAACGCCGAGAAACGATTCGTTGAGGTCTTCGTTGCTATCAGGTGATGGAATACTAATGGCATCAAAGTGTTGTTGTTCTTCACCCGTACCCAGCAAAAGATATTTCCGCGATTTTATGATATGCGAGTACATTCCCCGACCAAAAGGCAGAGGTTGCAACTGAACGGGTGTTTGCCCTCTTTCCACATAATATTTGGGGTGAACAAATTCATCCCCGTGTTGATAGGTGGAAATATACGTGGTATCCGCGTTGAAGATCTCGCGGATCTTGTCGCCGACCAGATCGTAAATGGATCGGATATCCAGTTTGGACGCCAAGCCCTCCTGCACACTGTTGATGATGGCAAGTTCGGCATTGCGTTGTTCGGTCTCTTTGAGCAGGCGCTGGGTCTCATCGAAGAGACGCGCGTTTTGAATTGCAAATGCTGCTTGCATGCCCAGCGATGTCGCAAGTTGAACCATTTCTTCGTTAAAGAAATCAGCCTGATTCTTGTCCAATGAGATGACGCCGATGATTTCATTGCCAATCGTCATGGGTACACCCAGCCAGGACAGGATGTAATCCTCGCCGGGAATTCTTACCCAGTCTTCGGCCTTGCTTGTGTCAGACAGAAGATAATTTTTTCCATTAGCGACATGATACATAGCAGTGCCGGGCACCAGATCAAAGGTAGCGGTCTGAGCGGGGATTGGATCTTTCATCCACGTCTCGTATCCGCGGGTTGCCTGTGCCACGACGCGCGAATTTGACTCCAGCAAAAAGATGGACGCGCTGTCATAGGGCGCGATCTGGCTTAGTAGCGTCAGTAACTCTTCGCAGATCGTGTTCAAATTCAGGTTTTTGGTCAGCGCGAGGTCAGCCGAACGGAGGGTTTCCGCGACCTCTTTCGCTCTGCGCGTTTCTTGAAGCAGGCGCTGGGTCTCATCGAAGAGGCGGGCGTTCTCAAGCGCCACGCTCATCGCGTTGGCGAGAGTTTGCAGCAGGCGCACATCCGAGTCGCTATACGCGTGCTCGCGCTCCATATCTCTCAGGTTGATCAACCCGCGTACCTGCTCGCCTACCACCAAAGGCACAAAAACTGAGGATTTCTCCACGCCCTCGCCCGGCAAAAGGTAACTATCATACTTTTCCATTGCAGCGGCCATATTCTCGTTGATAACGAGTGTCTCGCGGGTGCGGAAGATATGTGCCTCAAAACCCCGGTCAATGCGGGAGGACCCAATCTCGACGCGCTGCCCTCTCTCGTAATAATATGGATAGTGAACCTGATCTGTTTTGAGGTCAAAGATGCGGATGTTCATATCCATGTTATGGAAGATCTCGCGGATCTTATCGCCGACCGCATCATAAATGCCCTGAATGTTGAGTTCGGCGGCGAGAGCGGCTTGCACGCTGTTGATAATGGCGAGCTCGGCATTGCGCTCTTCGGTAATCTTGAGCAGGCGCTGAGTCTCATCGAAGAGACGCGCGTTCTCGAGGGCGTTTCCCAACGAGGCGGCAATGGTGGTCAGCAGGCGGACTTCCGATTCGCCATAGGCATTCTCGCGCTCGAAGTTCTCGATGCCGATAATGCCTAACACACGGTCGCTACTGATGATCGGTACCGCCGCATACGATTTACCCTGATCGGTGCCGGGCACCGCGACCGCATTCATTTTTTCGTAGTCGGCGATCGAATTAAAAACGATCGGCTGGCGCGATTGGACCATCGTCTCGAACATCCCGCCGGCACGCGGCGGCTGTGGCGCGACGGTAATCCGATTGCCATGTTCATACGTGTAAAGCGTGTGAATCAGGTTGGTTTTTTCATCGTACCAAGTGATCGAGAGGTCGGGCGTCTTGAACACATCGCGCAGCTTATCACCCACTAAATCGATGATTGCTTGGAAGTCCAACTCGGCGGCGAGTCCCTGCTGAATGGAGTTGATGATCTGCAACTCTGTCACGCGCTCCTGCTCAGCTTTGAAAAGGCGTTGGGTCTCGTCGAAAAGACGGGCGTTTTCGAGTGCGACACTCATTGAGTTGGAGAGGGTCTGGAGTAAGCGCACATCGGACTCACTGTATACATTTTCACGCCCATCCAACAACACAATCGCACCGCGCACTTCATCACCAGCTAACAGAGGTACACCAAGGTACGCTCTAAAAGGATTTCCGCTCATACGTTGAAGATTGTGACCGTATTCAATCCTCTTTTCTTCCATGCCCTGATTGATGAGCAGAGGCTGGCGCGATGTAAAAATATACTTGGGGAAGCCAGATGATTTAACTGGCTCTAAGTGCGTGTGGTGAGAAGTGCCCTCTTCATGGCAAAAAGGAATATATTGAAAGTCAGCGGCGTGGTCATAAATGATAATTTGAACATGATCTGCATTGAAAACTTTCTGGATTTTGTCGCCTACAAGCGTATAGATGGACTGCATATCCAATTTTGAAGCCAACCCTGCCTGCACGCTATTGATGATCTGCAACTCCGCTATGCGCTCTTGCTCGGCTTCGAACAAGCGTACATTTTCTACCGCGATGGCGGCTTGATTGGCAAAAGACTGGATCAACGCGATTTGTTTCTCGGTCAGCAATTCAGGCTTGATGCGTCGGATGGTGATAACGCCTACTGCCTTTCCTTCGCGCATCAACGGCACGGAGCACGACATACGATAGCCGTATTTCTTCGCCACTTCATCGCCTTCGGGATATTCCGATTTGTCGCCGCCCTGATTGTGGATCGCTTGAAGCGGGAGTCCATCTATCATCGCGCGACCCGCCACCGAGTCCCGATTGAAGCGGATGCCTTCGCCGACGGGAATCATGGGGATGTCGCCAAAATGGGCGGAGACGCGTAGGATGCCTGCCTCTTCGATGGCGATGATCGCATCATCCGACCCTGAAAGTTGCGCGGCGTTTCTGGCAATAACGTCCAACACGGGCTGGATATCGGTGGGCGATTCGGCGATGACCTGCAAAATGTTGTTGCTGGCGGTCTCGCGTTCAAGCGACTCGGTAATCTCGGCGTTCTTCTTCTGCACCTCATCGAACAGACGGGCATTCTCGAGCGCAGTTCCCAGCGATGCGGCGATGGTGGTCAGCAGGCGCAGTTCGGATTCACCGAAGGCATTCTCGCGCTCGTAGTTTTCGATTTTCAGAGAACCAATGACCTTGTCACTACTAATGATGGGAACACCTATCAAGGATTTGCTGGTATCAGTGCCCGGCATAGTTGTATCGCTGGTTCTTGCGTAAATCTCAGCGGTGTTCCCAATAATCGGTTGGCGGTCCCTGAGTAATTGCTCGAAACTTCCGCCTGGTTTTGGCGATCCTGGAGGAATGTCAAGTCGTATGCCATGCTCGTATTCGTAAAGAAAGTGAATGAGGTTGGTTTTCTCGTCGTACCAACGGATGCCAAAATCCCCAGTGTTGAACACCTCGCGCAACTTATCGCCGACCAGATCCACAATCGCCTGAAAGTCCAACTCAGCGGCGAGTCCCTGCTGAATGGAGTTGATGATCTGCAACTCGGCGACGCGCTCCTGCTCGGCTTTGAAGGATTGCGCATTTTGCAGGGCGACGCTCATGCTGTTGGTGAGCGTTTCCAGCAGGCGAATATCGGATTCAGGGAAAATATATCCGCGTTCGAACGATTGCAAAGAGACAACGCCCAACACATTTTCACCTGCAATGATCGGGACATAGACCAACGATAAAGGTTCGTCGCCGCCCTCATCTTTTGCCATGTTGAACGAGTTTACTTCCGCGCTGCGCTTCTCAACATCTTCATTGACGATGACCGTTTCCCGTTTGCGAATCGCTTCACCTGAAAACCCACCCACTTCCAGGTCGGGCAGGCTGATCTTTGTGCCGCGCCCAATCGCATACGGGAAAGACGTTGTGTTTTTTTCGGGATGGTATACGGCGATGTAAAGAATATCGGACTTGAAGATCTCATACAGTTTGTTGCCCACAAGGTCGTAGATGCCTTGTATGTCCAGTTTGGAAGCCAAGCCTTCCTGCACACTGTTGATGATGGCGAGTTCGGCGTTGCGCTGCTCGGTCTCTTCGAGCAGACGTTGAGTCTCGTCGAAGAGGCGGGCGTTTTCGAGGGCGATGCTCATGGAGTTGGCGAGGGTGGAAAGCAACTGGATTGTGGATGTGGGAAAGGCATTTTCCCGTTGCAGGTTTTGAAGGGAAAGGATGCCCTTCACTTTATCCTCAGCCATCAACGGGACAAAGGCCAGCGACTTCGGCTGTTCCCCGGCGATGATGGGATTGCCATACTTTCTCGATATCCCCTCCTCGTTTTCATTGATGACCAACGCCTGGCGGGTTTCTACAACGCGCTTTCTGAATCCCCACAACGCACGCGGTTCATGGGAGTGACGTTCGCCTTTTTCCCTGCAATAGGGGATGTGGATGAGGTTTTTTTCCTCCTCGTAAAGATTGATCTGAATCACGTCCATATCTTCGAAGATTTCCCCCAGTTTTTCTCCAACCAGGTCGAGGATGGATTGCATATCCAGCTTGGACGCCAACCCCTCCTGCACGCTGTTGATGATCTGCAACTCTGCCACACGCTCCTGCTCGGCTTCAAAGAGCCGCGCGTTCTGCAAAGCGATACCCAAACTTCCTGCCAGTGTTTGCAGGAGTCGAATATGCGAATCGGTGTAGGCGTTCTCGTGATCCCAATTTTGGAGAGAGAACCCGCCAATGTATTCACCGTTCAGAATGATTGGCACGCTCAACCACGATTTTGGGTTTGGCGCATCACTTACGGAAACCATGCCAAGCTCTTCTGCGCGCTTGTCAAAGTTCGTGTTGATCAACAGCGGTTGAAGTGTCTTCACTGTATGCGAAACCAATCCCCTATCGCCAATCGGGAACTCGACATTCGCTATCCGTTTTCCATTTTCGAAAATATATGGCACTTTCATCATGCTGCTGAATTTATCGAGAAATCCAATGGCGACGTTCTCGCCCGCAAAGATTTCGGTGAGTTTATCGCCCACCGAATCCACAATCCCTTGAAAATCCATCTTGGAAGCGAGCGCGGCTTGCACACTGTTAATGATGGCAAGTTCAGCGGCACGCTCCTGCTCGGCTTTAAATGATTGTGCGTTTTGCAAAGCCAGACTCATTGCGTTCGCGAGAGTCTGTAGCAGGCGTACATCGGATTCGCTGAAGGCATGTTCGCGTTCCGTGTTCCGCAGGTTGATCACACCCCGTACCTGATCTCCCATTTTTAGCGGCACGAACACAGTGGACTTTTCCAGACCCTGCTCACCGGGTATCGTAGCGCTGACAAACCTTTTCGCGGCTTCCGCCATGTTCTCGTTGACGACTACAGTCTCACCCGTACGGATGACGTGCGAACCAAACCCTCCGATACCGAGCGGGTCCGGTTCAACGTGAATCCGCTTTCCGGCATCGAAGTGATACGGGTAATGGATCAAATTTGTGGCGGGTTCGTAGATGCGGATGCTGACATCCCCATTGTTGAAGATCTCGCGGATCTTATCGCCGACCGCATCGTAGATTCCTTGAATGTCGAGTTCGGCGGCGAGCGCGGCTTGCACGGTATTGACGATGGCGAGTTCTTCCGTGCGCTGGCGTTCGGCTTCGATGGCGCGGGCGCGCGTCAACGCGGTGGAAATGTGCTGCGCGACGAACGAGAGAACTTTCTCGTCCTGCTCTGTGTAGGTGTATTGCGCAGAATAGCTTTGAATCACGAGCGCGCCTAATACTTTTGTTTCGTCCTTCAAGGGAATGCCAAGCGAATCCACAGACCGGGTTCCCACCAGTTCGACTTCGCCCAATTTCAGAGCCCGATCGAAGTCGCGCGCCATCCAAGTGGAAGTACCGGTTCGTATGATGTATGCAGTTCCGCCTTTGAAATTGGACAATGATTGCGGCGACCAGAAATTGTCGTCCTTATCCACCACGTCGGCGTGATAGGGCCACGTGATCAGGTCGGTCTTTTCATCATACAACGCGACGAAGAAATTCTCCGCATACATCAACTTCCCCACAATTTTGTGCAATTTCTTGTAGAACGACTGCATATCTTTCACGGCGCTCGCCGCATCCGCGATCTCGTACAACGCCTTCTGGATCTTCAATTGGCGCTTCAAATCGCTTTGCCCGTTGACCGCGGACGGTGGACGACGGTCTAAGGCTTGTCGTTTACCGTCGCTTTTCGCAACGTTTGGCTTTCTCACCTTTTTGGCTACAACCTTCCGAACAACCGATGACTTTCTCGCCATGCTTATTGCTCCTCAATATCTCCGGTGGTTAAACAAGTGTACAGTTGCCACCGCCTTAAGTCAATCATTCTTCCACGTTCGTTCGCAACTCGCGCAACAATTCCTGATCCATGCTGGTTCCAAGCGGCAGTTCGATGTGCTTCAACCTTTCTTCAATGGTCGCGGAGAACACCTGTCCCAACCCTTTGTAGTTTGTTGAAAGCCCGCGCAACACCTTCGATGGGATGATCAAGAATTCGCATTCTTCCTCGGTAATGATATTTGCCGTACGCACGGTGCCCGTCAACGCGGCAATCTCACCGAAGAAATCGCCCTCGCGCAAGGTGTTGGCGATCACATACTCATCGCCTTTGAGATAACCCGCCGCCACGCTTCCCTTCAAAATGAAATATGCCATATCGCTCGTCTCGCCGCGATAGACCACGATCTTGCCGCCCGGCGCTTCCGCAACGAGAGTCTGCGCGGCGAGTTGATCGCGTTCTTTGGATGTCATCCCCTCCAATTCTTTCATGTGCGAAACAAAACGGTCGATCGCGGACCGTGTGGCGGCTCTGCCCGCCCCGAGCCGCGGCGCCGCCTCGGCTCCACGCAGTAAAGCCAGCGTCCGCTTCCAATCGGCGGCGGGTAAGCCCAAGCCCGGCAACACCAGCACCACCGCGCCGGCCGCCAGCATCGCGATCGAACTGATGAGGAACAACATGCGCACATTGAACACATCCGCCAGCCCCGCCAGCGCCATGCCGACAACATACATCAGGTCGCGCACGACGAAGAACGCGCTGTTTACGCGTCCGCGCATCTCACGCGGCGTGGCGCGCTGGATCACAAGCTGACGCCCGATATACGAAGGCGCGTTCACGAAGCCCGAGATTCCCATCAATAGGATCGCAAACGAAACCACAGCAGATAATGAATACAACATCCCGACCACTGCCAAGCCCAGGAAGCTGAGCGCCAGCCATTGACCTTCGCGGATCCGGTCAGCCAGCCGCGCCATGAACAAACTGCCCACCGCGATTCCCACGGTCTCTGCCGCTTGCTGTAAACCAAAATGGAAGTCAGACGCCTGCAACTCGCGCACTGAAAACGGCAGGATCAATGTGTTCTGCAAACCAAAGATCAAATAAATGGGACCGCCGACAATGAACAAAGAACGCAGGATCGGAGTCGCGCCTACGGTCTGCAAACCCGCCCTCAGGTTTTGCCCGATCGCGCGAACGCTCGTATTTTCCACATCAGGCAGGGACGGCACGTGCGTAAGCAGTGTCAGCACACCCGAAAGGAAGAACGTCAGCGAATTCAGATAGAACGCCCAGTCGATATCGTATCCTGTCGCGATGAGTCCCGCCGCGGCGAATCCAAGCGTCATCGAACCCACAGAAGACACGGTCATCAAGGCATTGGCGGCGGAGAGTTCCTTGTCGCTGGTGACCTCGGGCAGAACGCTGGCGTGTGCCGAATCGAAAAATTGGGTGATGGCGCTCGTCAACGCGACGATCGCATACAACCAATTGATGTCGAGGGGAATCAGAAAGGGGATGAGAAAGATCAGAACCGCGCGAAGCAGGTCGGCGGTCAGCATGATGCGTTTTCGGTCGTACCGATCCACGAACACACCGGCGACCAGTCCGATCACAACGGTGGGACCCGAGGTCGCGATCAACATCAACCCCACGCTGAGTGCACTGCCCGTCACGCGGTAAACCAAAATGGACGCGGCGAGCGCGGTGAGCGCACTGCCCATCGCGGAGATCAACTGCCCGATCCACAACAACGTGAACGAACGATTGCGAAAAACGGAAAACATCGAGCGCGACGATCCGCCTGCCATACTCTCTCCTCAAAATGGACTTTGACGCTTCGAGAGTTTATCAGCCTTTGAGCATTGCCGCTATGTTTTGGATGTTTGTCTGCGGGACGAGGTCACAGCCGGGCCAGACCGCGTCGACGCCCGCTTCTTTCGCCCTTTGGGTTGATTCATAAACTTGAGCCTCATCGCCCTTCCACAACGTTGCAACAGGATCAAGATTCCCGAACAGCAACTTGTCTTTCAAAACCCCACGCGAGGCGGCGAGGTCATTCAATTGATCCACTGAGACCGCATCCGCACCCGATTCAGCCAACGCGCTGATGGACTTATTCGTATTCCCGCACACCGACAACACGCGCGGACTTGGAAGACTCGCGTGCAATTCCTTCAACGCGGGCAGGACGAACTGCTCGAACTTCGCCGGTCCAATGAACCCCGGCGACCCTCCCATTTCGTGAATGGTGATGAAATCGGCACCGGAGTCGCGGTAGGCGTTGCCGATTTTGGCAAGGAAAGAGGAAAGATGAAAGAGGGCATCGAGCACAACTTGCGGCTCCTTCTTCATTTCATTGAACAAATTCTTTGGGTTGCACAAATACAACAACAACGTGTATGGACCCGGTATCATCCCTGAAATTGCCACTTCAATTCCAACATCTACTTTCACCAACCTCATCGCCTCACACACCAAATCAATTCTCCCACTTCTCAAATCCTTAGTGAACTCTGTGTTCTCTGTGGCTAAGTTTTTTGTAGTTTCAAACACCGCCCTCCTCACCTGCGGAAACCCCTCACCTCCGTAATTCAACTCAGCGCCTAGCGCTTCAGCAGGCATACACAAATCCAACGGCAGTGTTGCGGAGGGCATCCCCGTCAACTTGAACGTGCTCGCCGCGGCGCGCGCCATCTTCTTCGCATCGTGATGAACCTCATGCAATGCAAGCCCTTCACTTTGCAATCCCTCCGCTGTGACGTGTATCAACCCACTGAATGCGGGAGGCGAGGCAGGTTTACTTCCGTTGAGAAGCGAAAGGATGTCTGCGCGTGAATTCATGGCATTAGTCCGAACAACCGATAGCGGATCTCTTTTCCAAGCGGGTACAGCGGGAGCAGGTCCACGCGATACCCTTTGCCAGCGTATTCCTGCATCAATACGCGCGCTTGTCGCAACACAGCGCGATCCCATCCCAGCGGAAGCGATAGAAGTGTTTCAATCGCGGGATGTAATTTTGCATTCGTTTTTTGGTGATACAACCTGAACTGCAACTGCCACGCCTCCAACTCGCCGTACACCGAAAGCGCGGTGACGAGTCCTTGTTGCAAATGTTTTACTTCATGGATCAACAACGTCAGCACGCGCGGGTCGGAGGGATTCGTTTCAAGCGAATAATGGATCGTGTTTAAGTGGATCGTCCCCAACCCCGTCCAGAACGCGCCGACGTTTTTACGCACCTTCCAAAAGCCGATATAGGTTTTCCGTTTCCGCAAGAACGACGCGGCAGTTCGACCCTCCTCCCCGAATCCTTCCAAAGAAAGCAACAGGTTCTGGCTCCATGCCGCGCGCGTCACTTTTGATAGCACTTGAGAGTCGCTCCGATTACAATTACGATAGTTCAGGCGACAGTTGCACTGTCGCCTGAACTATGGGGCGGCAGTTCGATTTGCCAGGCAAATCGTGCCGTCAGCCCTGACGCAGTACAACTGCGTCAAGAACCGGTGATTACAATTGGCGTGAGTATAAATCATCTGAGGCAAACATGCGACCTGTTGCAATTTTTGGAATCGGACAAACACAAATCGGCGAACACTGGGATAAATCCCTGCGCGAGATCGGCGGTGAAGCCGCCTTCGCCGCCATGCAAGATGCCGGCGTCGACAAGGTGGACGCGCTCTTCGTCGGCAACATGCTCTCTTCCGCCATCAGCGGGCAAAACCAGCTCGGCGCGTTCTTTTCAGATTGGATGGGATTGTGGAAACAGGAAGCGGTGAAAGTGGAAGCCGCGTGCGCTTCAGGCGCGGCGGCGCTTCGCGCGGGACTGATGGCTGTTTCGGCGGGGGACATCGACTCGGCGCTTGTGATCGGCGTCGAAAAGATGACCGACAAAGCCGGGCACGATGTCACCTCCGCCCTTGCCACCGCCGCCGACGCGGATTACGAATTGGAACAGGGCATTTCGTTCGTGGGATTGAACGCCCTCATCATGCGCCGCTACATGCACGAGTTCGGCTGGAAGCACGAAGATTTCGCGCCGTTCTCGGTCAACGCGCACGCCAACGCCATGCACAACCCGTTTGCGAGACTGCACGAAAAGATCACTGTTGAAAAATTCGAGAAGTCAGCCATGATCGCAACGCCTATTAATTTATTGGACGCGTCACCCATCGGCGACGGCGCGGCGGCTGTGGTGATCGTCCCTGCGGAGAAGGTTGTGTCGTTGAATGGGAAGCCGAGGGTCGTCATTGCAGGTTCCGCCTCCGCAACGGATACGATCGCCGTGCATTCCCGCAAAGATCCTCTGTTTTTATCCGCCGCGTACGAATCGTCGAAGCGCGCGTATCAAATGGCGAACGTTTCACCCGACGATATTGACGTGTTCGAACTGCACGATGCATTTTCGATCATGGCGGCGCTTTCACTCGAAGCGTGCGGCTTCGCGGAACGCGGTCAAGGGGTGAGGCTCGGCTTGGAGGACAGAATCAACCCGAAGGGAGAACGACCCGTCTGCACTCGCGGCGGACTCAAAGCGCGCGGGCATCCCGTCGGCGCGACGGGAATCTACCAGATCGTGGAAGTCGTCCAGCAGTTGCGCGGCGAATGCGGTGAAACTCAAGTGGTCGGCGCGCGTATCGGCATGACGCAAAACATCGGCGGCTCGGGCGCAACGATCCTCACGCACATTTTGAAAGCGGAATGATGCGCCGGCGCACCGTGTTACAAAGGCATTTTTGTTTTGAAAATTTTTCTCGTTTGTTATATACTAGTCGATGTCAGGAGGCAGTATGACAGACAAACGGAAAATCGACCGCCGCGATTTCACCTATTACATGCAGGTGAAGGACGAAGGCACGAAACAGGTCATCGGTTACCTCTCCGATATCAGCTCCGGCGGGTTCAAACTCGATTGCCCCAAGAACATTCAACCCGGGCAGGATTTTCGCATGCACATCGACCTGACGCCCGATCTTTCAGACCAGACCTCGATGGTGTTCATCGCACGCAGTAAATGGACTCACCCCGATTATGTTGACCCGAATACGTTCAACGTGGGGTTCGAGATCATCAACATTTCACCCAGCGACATGCTGATCTTCCAGCGCATGTTCGAAAAATACGGTTCTGAAAGTACGACGAGAAAGAAAGGTTCGGACGATTACTTGTGGAGGTGACCTCTGCACTCGGTTTCGTGATCAGACGGGCGGCATCAGCCGCCCGTTTTATACACAAGACTTCTCCGCTTGTTGTACAATCTGGCGCATGACGTTCAAACTCATCCGCTTTTTCATCCGCGCCTTGATGAGGCTCATCGCCGATATCGAAGTCCATGGCTTGGAAAAGATCCCCGGAGGGAATCTCATCGGGGCGGCGAATCATTTAGGCAGGCTGGATACCGCCGCCATGCTGGCAGTCATCGACCGCCAGGACCTCATCATGCCGGTCGCGGAAAAATACAAGAACCACTGGTTGTTCGGCCTGATCGGGCGCGCCACCAACGCCATCTGGCTCAATCGTTTTGAAGCGGATTTCTCCGCGCTGCGCGAGATCCTCGAACGCATGAAAACAGGAGGCTTGCTCGTCATCGCACCGGAAGGGACGCGTTCGAAGACCGAGGCTTTGCAGGAGGCGAAAGTGGGTGTGGCATTCCTCGCCAGCAAAAGCGGATTTCCCGTAATCCCCGTCGCGGTAACCGGGACGGAAGACCGCCTCGTGCTGGAAAACTTGAAACGGTTTCGCCGGTCAAAGATCGTGGTGCATGTGGGCGATCCGTTCAAAATAGAAATCGCCAAAGGCAAGGGGCGCGAACTGGCGCTGCGCGAAGCCACCGACGAGATCATGTGCCGCATCGCGGCGATGCTCCCTGAAAAATATCGCGGCTATTACACAAATCACCCGCGGCTCAAAGAATTACTGTCTCAACAAAATTGATGCTTGCCGCCCTGCGCTTCCTCATCCGTAGTTTGCTCAATCTGATCGCCCGCATCGAGATCCGCGGCAGGGAAAACGCGCCGCTCACCGGCGGGATGATCCTCGCCGCCAATCACATCGGCATCCTCGACATTGTGATGGTGTACTACGCGATCGACCGCACCGATCTGTTCATCCCTGTTGCCGAGAAATGGGAAAGGATCGGCTCGATCCGCTGGCTGGGGAAACACCTGAATTTTCTCTTCGTGGACCGCTACAACCCGGACCTGAAAGCGATGCGCAAGATGATCGCCCTCATGGAAGCAGGCAAGTGCCTCATCATTGCCCCCGAAGGGACGCGTTCACGCGTCGGTTCGTTGATCGAAGGGAAGCCGGGCGTCGCTTATCTTGCGGCGCGTTCGGGATTCCCGGTCGTCCCTGTGGGAATCACTGGGACGGAAGATAAGGTTGTGCTTGGGAATGTGAAACGACTGAGAAAATCAACGATCACGCTGACCGGCGGAAAGCCTTTCACCATTCCCCCTTTACCGAAAGAAAATCGCGATGCCGCGCTTCAAAACGCTACAAACGAGATCATGTGCCAGATCGCGTCCTTATTACCGGAGAAATATCGAGGGGTGTATGCCGGGCATCCACGCTTGAAAGAATTGCTACAAAACTGATCCCTCTCCCCTCTTCAAAAACCTGCCATCGCCTCGTTTCCCCTTCCATTCATTTCCATCCACGATCATTTTGCCGCGCAGGAAAACTTTTTCGGGGTAGCCGGTCAACTCCCAGCCTTCGTACAGGTTGTAGTCCGTGCGCTGATGTGACATGGCAACGCCGTATTTCACTTTCTTTTCCGTGTCCCAAATCACGATGTCCGCGTCGGAGCCTTCGAGCAACGCGCCCTTGCGCGGGTATAACCCGAAAATTTTCGCGGGGTTCGTGCTCATGTACGCCACAAATTGATTGGGAGTAATTTTTCCTGAGCGCACACCGGTCCTCCACAACACGGGCATACGGTCTTGAATGCCGGGCAACCCGTTTGGGATTTTGGTGAAATCGTCCCTGCCCAACTCTTTGCCGGGGATGCGAATCTCGCTTCCTTCGTAGACGATGGACTTGGTCCCATCAAAGAAAAACGGACAATGATCCGTGCCGATGGTTTGCAGAATCCCTTCGGTCAGTCCTTCCCACAAGCGGGCGTTATCGTCTTTCGTTCTCATGGGCGGCGAGCAGATCCATTTTGCGCCATCGGGCTTGCGCAGATAGTCGATCGTGAAGAATAAATATTGCGGACATGTTTCCCCCATTACTTTGACGCCGCGTTCGCGCGCGTACTTGAGCATGTCCACTTCGCCGCCCGCGTTCATGTGGACGATGTAAACCGGCGCATCCGCCGCGGACGCCATGCCTGCCACTCTCAACGTAGACTCCACCGCGCCCCACGCAGGACGGGTCAACGCGTGCCATTCCGGTGTCAAGTGACCAGCCTCCAATGCTTGAGCAACCAGCGTTTCGATCACATCACCGTTCTCGCAATGCGCCATGACGAGCATTCCGTTCTCGCGGGCGATTTGCAAGGCTTTGAAGATACTGCCATCGTCGAGGCGTAAGCGTCCGTTGTAGGCGGTGAAGACCTTGAGAGTTTGAATCCCCATCTCGCGCAGGGACGGTATCTCTTTGGCGATTCGCTCGTTGAACTGCGTGAGGTTCATGTGGAAGGAATAGTCAATGGCGGCTTTTTGCGCTTTTTCGAGCCAGAGGTCAATGGAATATTTGAAATCACCTGACCTCACCCCCGACCTCTCTCCTGAGAGGAGAGGGGAGTCCAAGGGAACAAAATCCATGGCAGTAGTTGTTCCGCCGAATGCCGCGGCTTTGTGACCGGTGTAATGATCGTCGGAGGAGACCGTGTTGAACATCGGCAGGTCGAGGTGCACGTGCGGGTCCACGCCGCCGGGGAGAATCAGTTTACCCGACGCGTCAATCGTCGAAGCAGAGTCAGCCTCAATGGTCGGAGCGATGCGGAGAATTTTCTCACCCTGAATCAAAATATCCGCTTGAAAAGTCTCGGCGGCAGTGACGAGCGTTCCGTTCTTAATCAAAGTCGCCATACGACTCCTGCGGTTCTTTGATTCCCAACAACGCGATCAGCACCTCGGGCGGGAGATCCGCTTCGGGCAGATCCACTGTATAGAGTTGTTCATTCTCGGCGCGCTCACGCAAACTTTTCCAAAGCAGGTCACGCTCTTCGTTTTGAACGACGAGGTCGTTGAGCAATTTTGCGTTCAGCAAATATTCGCCGGTTGTGTAGAGGAAGGTCAGCCGCTTCCATTTATCGGAGTGGATGGGTTCTCTCAATTTTTCCAACCCGCCAAGTTGGATCTTGAAATATTCCTCTTTGGCGCGCGGATGATTCGATTCGTCTTTGAGCAGTTCGCCGCGCGTGGTGAGTTCGTGTCCCTTCACTTGCGCGATGAATTCGATAAGTCCGCCGCGTTCGGCAAATGTTGATGGCTGGTAGAAAGCGAGATAATCCACCGCGACAACTTTCGGCGCGGTGCGAAGCGGAACGCGATACCAACCGAGAAGACGTGCGATTTCGAGGTCTCGCGGAGTGGGTAAAAGACAAACGAGAATTAGAGAAGTAGGAGAGATGGTCATGAGGAGACTAGAGATTGGACACTAGAAAATAGAAAGTGGAAAGTGGTGGGTAGATTCTACTCTCTACTTTCCACTTTCCACAACTTATTTTGGTCGGGCAAAAGCGAGGTTACTGCTTCGTGCCACACTCGGCGCAAAACTTTGCATCGGCTTCCATTTTTGCGCCGCAGTTCTTGCAGAATTTTTCGGCGGCTAAGGGCTTGCCGCATTCCTGACAGAATTTTCCGCTACCCGCTTTTGCCCCGCAATGCGGACAGGTGGTCACGATGGTTTGTTTGAATGTATCGCTAGAAACATAATCAACGGTTTGGGCTTTTTCGCGCGCATCGGTGACAGCGGCTTGCACCTGAATGGACGACAGTTCTTCCTGCATGTCTGGCGCGCAATCTTTGCACAGACCGCGTTGCGTATTCCAGCAGTCATCATCCACCCAATGACCGCAGCGTTTGCATTTGTGGAAGTGCGGCTTGGCTTCTTCCACGGCGTCGGCGAAGGCTTTATCGTGCGCCTTCTCCCATCCCGCCGAACGGACTCCGCGCGCTACGTTGGCGGCTTTGCCGAGCACACCGCCGAAGAGATTGCTGGCGGCATCCAGAACATTCGTGGCGGTTCCCAATGCCGAGGCTTGAAATTCGGTCTGGTAGCCGTTACCGCACCGGTCGCAGTAGAACTCGAACTGAAAGCCCGCGTCGGTGCTCAGGTCGCGGTAGTTACGGGTGAATTGAATCAGCGCCATGGGTCAGCCTCCGTGGAAAGAGTGGCTTGATTGTAGCACCAAAGAGAATATGAGTATCTATTCCCGTGCTTGTTGCACGGTCTCCCATAACCGACGATACTCGTGTCTTACACTGTCATCCAATTGCTCTGCCAGCCCCAGCGGTAGACCCAACAATGAAATCAAATCCTGCACATCCGCGAGGTCGCGCAGGCGGTGCGGCGCGGTCAAACCCGATGCAAGTTTGAGTTCGATCAATTTCTCGAGCGTAATGACGCGGTAACCGTCACGTTCAACGCTGACAGTCTCCGGTGCAGGAAAAGAGACCGGTTTGGGTTTGCCGTCGCCGGGATATTCGCCGGTGATGAGCGTTTCCACTTTCACGCGGGTTTCCGCATCCAGAAAACTTTTCGTTGCCCCGTTGAATGCGGGAACGTATCCCCTGCCTACCAACCGTTCGCGGAATCGCTCCAATCCCTTGGGTGTCAATAAAATATCCACATCCACGGTTTCGCGGGTGTAGCCCAGCAAGTTGAGCGCCATGCCGCCAAGGATGGCATAGGGAATGGACTCTGCCTCCAACGCCTGCGCGAGTCGTTTTAGGGTGAGATGAACTTTACCTTCCTTCATAAAGAACGCCTCCGTCTCGCCCAGAATCTCATCCACCGACCGGGATTTCAGATTTGGATGTATTGCACTCATGAATTTCATTATATCTCAAACAGTGGGTGCGATCTTTCGGGCAACCCTGCGCCGAGGACGGCGCGAGGAGCAATTATGAAATTCCAACTTCCTTGTTGAACTCAACGATCAACTCATCAATTGCATCCGCTTGTTTTTGGACATCCGTCCAGTAGTTTGGCTCGTACCACTGCTTTTGGATCTCATCGTACGTGCGTCACTGTTGCTCGACTCACGTGTAGTATTTCAGGTTGTACACGCGGCGAGGAGAATCATCAGCCAGATGGCGGAGGAGGTTTTGAGGTTCAATGAATTACTCCCAAACTTTTTACTTTGACCTTACAACATCCCAAATTACTTTTGGATGCTTCGCGGCAACTTGAAGCAACACGCGCGCCGCGCCTTCGGGAGAACGCCGTCCCTGTTCCCAATTCCGCAAAGTTTTGACGCTGATGCCCATCAACGCGGCAAATTCGTTTTGGGAAAGTTTATAGTTTGAACGAATCTTCTTAACATCTGGCGCGTCAATTTTAAACGCTCGGCTCGGTCTTGCTTTTCCGCGCAGAATCTTCCCGCCCTCGCGCACACTGGCGATCAACTCGTCAAATAATTCATCTTTCATTTGAACTCCTTTTCGACAATCTCTCGCAAAACTTTCAATTGTTGCGGCGTCAGATCGTCTTTCTCGTTTTTCGAATACATGAATAGCATGAGAATTTGGTCTTTTGCAACAACCCAATAATAAATCACTCTCACGCCGCCGCGTTTTCCGCGTCCCGCCATAAACCAGCGGATTTTTCTCAGACCGCCACTTTGAGGAATTACTGCTCCTGATTCTGGATGACCTGATAGAGCTAATTGCAGTTCCCGATATTCGTCGTCTTTCAATAGTGTCGTTACTTGACGGGTGAAGATGCCGGTTTCAATGAATTGCATGGATGGATAGATGGATTGTACGCCAATGGCGTATATCTGTCAAGAATAAAAAGGGCAGACGAGTGTCTGCCCTGCAAATTACATCAACCCAACTTCCTTGTTGAACTCAACGATCAACTCATCAATTCCATCCGCCTGTTTTTGGACATCCGTCCAGTAGTTTGGCTCGTACCACTGCTTTTGGATCTCATCGTACGTGCGTCCCTGTTGTTCGACCCACGTGTAGTATTTCAGGTTGTGCACGCGGCGGCGGTCGGGGTAACGCAGTTCAAGCATGTTGTCGGTGGATTGTCCATGCAGATAATGTGCAAAGTCTGCGGCGGCATCGCGCTCGGAGTATTCGCCGAATTCCTGATGCATTTCATGCAGGCGCGAGCGATAGAGTTCCATTGAGTCGGTTAGGACGGTGATCATTACATCGTTCTCGTCCATTTCATAATATTTTGCGGTTTTGATGCATGACAAAACATTCGAGATGCCTGAGAAGCCTAAAAGATCGAGACTGGAGACTAGAGATTCAGGAATACCTTTTTCGACGAGATAGGCGCGTCCGTTTTCTTCGTTGAACAGGCGGGCGATGTTGACGACGGCGTTATCGTCAATGGCGGTGACGACATCGGTATTCTTCACGTTGTGAATCCACGGGACGTGTTTGTCGCCGATGCCTTCGATGCGATGCGCGCCAAACCCGTTTTCGAGCAGGGTCGGGCATTGCAACGCTTCGCTCGCGACGATCTTTGAATCGGGGAACAACTTTTTCATGTAATCGCCAGAGGCTATCGTCCCTGCTGAGCCGGTGGCGGATGCCATGCCGCGGTAACGTCCGTGTTTGCCTGCGACTTGTTTGAACACTTCTTCCATTGCGTGACCAGTCACTTCGAAATGCCACAGGTAATTCCCGAACTCTTCGAACTGATTAAAGATCATCAGGTCTTGCCCAGACTTTCGCAACTCCCAGCATTTATCGAAAATTTCTTTGACGTTCGATTCGGAGCCGGGGGTTTTGATCGTCTCACCTGCGACTTTCGCGAGCCATTCGAATCGTTCTTTCGACATGCCTTCGGGAAGGATCGCGATGGATTCGCATCCGAGCAACGCTGAATCATACGCGCCGCCGCGGCAATAATTCCCAGTGGAGGGCCAGACGGCTTTCTGAGTCGTCGGGTCGAATTGACCGGTGACGAGTCGCGGCACGAGACAGGAAAACGCCGCCCCCACTTTGTGCGCTCCCGTTGGGAACCATTTCCCCACGATGGCGATGATGCGCGCTGGAACACCTGTCAAAGACGAGGGAAGTTCGAGGAAATTGACTCCGCCGAACGTCCCGCCGGAAGCGGTGGGTTGGTTGTGCCAGTTGATGCGGAAGAGGTTACGCGGGTGGATGTCCCAGAGTCCGATGCTCTTCAATTCATCCCGTACTTTCGCTGGAATTTTCGACGGGTCTTTCATCTGTGCATAGGTGGGGATGACGATATTTTTTTCTTTCGCGCGTTGGACGGCGCGTGCGCGGCGAGCCTTGTCAACGGTCAGATCGATGATAGTCATATTCGCTCCTGTATTTTCGGTGAATGTTTGTATTATACTCTTGTAAAAATCGGCAAATTTCCTCATGTCGGGTGACAATTGTCACATCAAGGAGACAAGATGAAACAGGCAACTACAGGCACGGTGTCGGGATGTCTCGTTTGGGTGATCGCGTTTTTCGCGATCAGCCTGTGCATCCTTCCCATTGCAACCATTGTCGGCGGAATCACTTCGTTCACCGATTTTGCCATCCAACAGACCGGGCGGTTCATCTGCCCCGAGAACACCACGCCGGATGTCCGATCCTACGCGACCACGACCACCGATGAATTCGGCAACCGCCAGCCTGCCACCGCCTACGTGCTTCAATGCAAGGATGCCAGCGGCGAGGTGGTGATGGAAGACCCGGTGGGTTATGCGTTCTTGTGGATCGGCATATTGGCTGGGATCGGATTGATCCTTTCGGGAATTCTCGCTTTTGTGCTAGCCGCCCCAGCGGGGTTGTTGATCGCAAAACTTTTGAGCCGGATCAAGAAACCCTCGTGATTTTGCATATTTTCAAGGAAAAAAAATTTAACGAAAGCGTAGATTCTTTTTAATGCAAAGTGGACCCGGCGGGTGTATGATGATGGCGTCAGAAAGGAGGTAGCCATAGAGGTCCCACCTGAAATTCACGCCCACGGATGGACCGGGCTGTCGTAACCTGATCAAAGCCACGCTTTGCATTCAGACGTTCGCCTGACGATAATTAGGCAGACAATTCCCCGCTCCTTCCAATTTACACATAGTTTACTTTTTGACGGATGGGTGCTCCCCATCCGTCCTTTTTGTTAATTCCGTCATTGCGAGCCGCGAAGTGGCGAAGCAATCTCCTTCCAGTTTGGCTTTCTTATTTCAACGCAATCCTCATTCGGTTCAACCCCTCCTCCACCAATTTGCGGGTCGTGCCGAAATTCATACGCACAAACTGCTCGTTGCCTTTTCCATATTTCGTCCCATCGCTGAGCGCAACCTTTGCTTCCTTCAAGAAAAATTCATGAGGCGAGGGTTTCAGTTTCAGTGCTGAACAATCCAGCCAAGCCAAATACGTTGCATCGGGTTTTGTGATTCGAATCCCCGGCAGATTCTGTTCGACATAATCCAAAATGAAATTGCGGTTACCCGTGAGGTAACGGCGCAACGCGCGCAACCAAGCATCCGCTTTGCCGGCGTACACCACGCGCGCGGCAGTGAGCCCGGGCGTGGATACTTCGATCGACATGCCGGTCATGATCGTTTGGAATTTTAACCGCATCTGTTCGTCGGGGATGATCGCGAAGGCGCACGCCAGTCCCGGCACATTGAACGCCTTCGACGCCGAGATCAACGTGATCGTGTGTTTCTCGACCTCGCGCGAGACTTTTGCCATCGGCGTAAATTTCGCATCACCCAGCAACAACTCGCTGTGGATTTCATCCGAAACTATGGTGACGCCATGCTCGATGCAGATCGCCGCCATGCGTTTCAATTCCGTGCGTGTATAAATTTTCCCGACGGGGTTATGCGGATGGCACAACAGGAACATGCCCGACTTTTTGACTCCCCGCTCGAACGCGTCAAAATCGACCTCATACCTGATTCGGTTTCCTTCGACTCTTTTCTCCAGCGGCGCGACCCTCTGCCGCGCGCCCGTCTTCTCCGCCGTTTCTTGAAACTCGTTATAGACGGGAGTCTGAATCAAGTATCCCTTTTTCGGCGAGCACAAAAATCGCGCCGCGATGTTGTATCCGTTGTTGACGCCTGCCGTATAAACCAGCCAATCGGGGTCGACCTCCCAGTCGTACAATTTTTTCATGCGCGCGCCAACAACTGCATAAAACTCCTTCGTTGGGAGTTCATACCCAAGTACGCCGTGAGTCACTTGTTCGTGCAAGGCGCGCTGGATCTGCGGCGCGACGGGAAAATCTGCATCCGCCACCCACATGGGAAGCACATCTTTGGGATATGCCGTCCACTTGTTGGAGAACGGAGAAGTTCGGCGGTTTGGGAGCGAGTCAAAGTTGTAGGGCATGATTGTTATTTCTTATACGCCACGATCATCCCATCGCGGATGGGGGTGAGGGAAACGATCCAATCCGAATCAGTTGTCACGTCACGCGTGAAGCGGCGGATGGCTTCGGTCGTCTTTTCGTGATCGTTCGAGTCGAGGATCTGTCCGTGCCAGATCATGTTGTCGATGATGAGCAATCCGCCGGAGCGCAGTTTGCTTTTGATGACCGGAAGCGAATCGGGGTAGCCTTCCTTATCAATATCGTTGAAGATGATATCGAACGTGCCGGGTGTTTTTCGCAACGTCTCCACCGCCTCCGCGTTGTGATATTCGACCAGGTCATCGTAACCGAGTTTCGAAAGATGTTCCTTCGCCAGCGCGGACAGTGTATCGTCCCAAACGGTGTGATGGACGATCCCGCCCCCGTTTTCGCGCACGGCTTTTGCAAACCACGCCGTGGAATAGCCGTAGCCGGAGCCCAGTTCGAACACGGACGTGGCGCGGATCATACGCGCGAGTTGATAGCAGTAATATCCACACGCCGCACCGATGGCAGGGAAATTATTTTTCTCCGCGTACTCTTCCATCTTTTGCATTTCCGCGTTGCGCGGCGGCACGAGGGACGTGAGATAGTCTTGCAGTTTGTCGTATTTGATTTCGGGCATGAGATTCTCCTTGGGGGATGTAGACAAGTACACAAGTAGACAGGTAAACAGGCGGAGGGTGTATACGTATTTACTTGTCTACGTGTTTACTTCGGTATTTCCTCGTCTAATATTTCTAATACCACGGGCAGAGCAAGTTGCACCCATTCGGAATACATTTTGCCTGAGGGATGTAAGCCATCGCCCGCGATCAACGCTGGGTTATTGATTGCTTCGCGCGAAATAGGTGTGATGTCAATGTAATGCGCGCCTGCTTTTTTCGTCTCTTCGCGGTTGACCGCGTTGAACTGGTTGATTTCCACCGCGATCTGCTTGCTGTTGCGGCTACCTGCAAAGGGAGTTACACCCCAATCGGGAATAGACAAGACAATGACATGGTTGACATCTCCGCCAGCGTATTCGATTGCCTTGTTCAAAAGAAATGTAAACTCTTCGCGATATTCATTGATGTCATATCCGCGATACTGATTATTGACGCCAATCAACAGAGAAACTAGATCGTATGGTGGGGTGATTTCACGCGCCTGAATGCCTTCCCACAATTCGCTTGTTGTCCAGCCTGTGCGAGCGATGATCGTGACTTCGATCAGCCCATCCTCAGTCTGCTCCCCAAAAGATTCGATCTGGGTTGCAAGTTGCATGGGCCAGCGCTCGGATTCGTCCACGCTTTCGCCGATGGTGTAAGAGTCGCCGAGTGCCAGGTAACGAACAACGGGCATATCATCCTCTCCGGAAACAAGCACAGGTGTGGGAGAAGCGCATCCAACCAGAATGAATAAGGATAACCAAAGGACGCGCTTCATCAGGCAAATTATAGCCGCAAAATAAAAGCGGACGCTGGAACGTCCGCTTCGATCTTCACTTCGGGTTGATTCGCCGTGGGAAACTAAACCACCTTTCGTTGGGTCAAAACATAGACCGCGAGCGCAAGCATGAACCCTGCTCCAGCCCATGCGGCAATGACAACCTCCGGCGCAGGCGTTTGTTTGACGGCGATCCCGATGAACGACCAGACGAGCACCAACAGGTATGCCGCATCGCGTCGCGCAAAAGCCATGCCAACGCCGACCAGCGAAGCGACCGCGATCATGATCACCGCCCACGTCTGCGCGGGAATCCCGAACCCGTTCCATTCGACGAGGTACAACCAGTCTGTGATGTTTGCCACCGTAGCCACGGTGATCCAACCGAGATAAATGCTGAAGAGGATATCGACAGACCAACGCTCGACTCGCGAGACCGAAACGCGATTCACGTCGAGCCGCAGGTAACTCGCAATGAGCAAACCGAGAATGGAAAGCATGATGACCACGCTGAGCCCAAACATGTTGTAATGCCATGCAAACAACCACGCAGCGTTGGCGAGGTTGCTCAACGAAAACAAATAACCAAGCCTTCGCAAGCGCGGGCTTTCTTTTTGCGCGTGCCCGAACTGGAAGAACGTGAAGGCGATCCATCCAAGATAGATAACGCCCCAAATGGCGAAAACGTAACCCGCAGGTACAAAGTAAACCTGAAATCGGTCCGAGATCTCGCCGGTATTCTGTCCGTTGAGGGGCAGTGCCGAAGCGAGGATGTTGACCGTCAACGCGAGCAGGACGGTCACAAGGGTAGCGGTTTGACGAAGTGTGTCTTTCAATTGAAATTTCCTTTTCATCTTACAGAGTTTTGATTTTCAACCACAACTCAGGGATGCGGCTGATCTTTCCGATTGTATTTATGGATGCGCGTCGGGTGAAAACATCGTAATCGTTATTCTCGATCTGGTCGAGGATGCCTTGATAGAAAACAGATGCGGCGCCGATGGCAAGTTGTCCTTCGCGTTCGAGCAATTTTACGCCCTCCCATGAGCCTGCGTAGAGTTGGCGCGTGCGCTCGAGCTGGAATTTCATGAATTGCCGCCAGGTATCCGTGACACGACCGGTTGCAATATCGTCTTCACGGATGCCGAAATAAGCAAGTTCTTCGCGTGGAAGATACAGGCGTCCGTTACGGTAGTCCTCTCCGACATCGCGCAGGATGTTGGTCATCTGCAACGCGACGCCGAGTTTGATGGCGTACGCCACAGCGTCGTTGGTCTTGAAGCCGACGATGTACATGCTCATCAAGCCCACCGTGGAGGCAACGCCGTAGCAATAGGTGGCAAGGTCTTCGAACGTTTGATAGCGAGTCTGTTCAAGGTCGCGCGCGACGCCGTCGATGAGTTGGAGCGCGTAGTGACGCGGGATATGGTAGCGGGTGAGGGTATCTGCCCACGCCGCCGCGACCAGATCCCCATCGGAGAAAGAGGCGTGCTCCACCATCCTGCGCCAGTAGTTCAACGCTGAGTCGCGGTCGAGGACCGGGTCGGATACATCCACAATGTCATCCACGGTGCGGCAGAACGCGTACAACGCACGCGCTGCCATGCGCTTCTCTTCCGGGAGCAGGCTGGATGCAAAATGGAAGGATTTGCTGTGCGCCTTCGTGATTCTCTCTGCCTGAATGTACGCGCGGATCAACGACGCGTCACCTGCCCAATACGAAAACAAGGGGTGGGCGGAGGGATGGTGCAAGTTGCCCGCGAGGGCGAGGAGTTGGTTTTCCCAGTTTGCTTGTGCCTGCATGGCGGTAGTCTCCTGGTCGGATGGTGTTCTGGTCGATTGCCGACGATTTCAGGATTTTACGAGGTTTCTGGTTTTTGTCAAGGTTTTGTAAATATATTCTTGACAAATATTAGACAACGTGTATAATCCCATCCAAGACAAAAGGAGACCCAGTGAAAAACAAACCTACTGCCCTCATTATCGGCGCAGGCATCGGCGGGATCGCCGCCGCCGCCCGCCTCGCCAAAAACGGATACGATGTGACCGTATTGGAGAAGAACGATACGCCCGGCGGACGCTGTAACCAGATCGTGCGCGACGGTCACCGCTTCGACGTTGGACCGACCCTCTTCCTCATGCCCGAAATCTGGGAGGAGACCTTTGCCGCGCTCGGCGAGCGGATGAGCGACCATCTCGACCTGAAGCGCATCGACCCGACGTACAAGGTCCATTTCGACGACGGATTGCGATTGGAATTGACATCCGATATTGGCAAGATGCAAACACAACTCGAGAACGTGGAAAAGACCGCTTTCACAGGTTTTCTCGATTACATCGCCGAGGGAAACAAGCATTACAAGATCTCGGTGGAGAAGTTCGTGGGACGGAATTTTTACAATGTGTTCGAATTCTTCTCGCTCAGAAACCTCCCGCTCCTGTTCAAGATGAAGGCGTTGGTGAAACACTACACCAACGTTGGGAATTTCTTCAAGGATGAGCGTCTCAAAGCCGCGTTCACTTTCCAGAATATGTATCTGGGACTCAGCCCATACGACGCGCCTGCTACGTTCTCCCTGCTTCAATACACGGAACTCGCCGAAGGCGTGTGGTACCCGATGGGCGGAATGTACGCAGGGATTCAAGCTTTCGTGAGAATCGCCGAAAAGCTCGGCGTGAAATTCATCTACAACGCGCCTGTGCAAAAAATGAAAGAAGAAAGAGGAAAGATTCAGTCTGTGGTCACTGAGGATGGTCGCGTATTCACTGCCGACATCTTCATCGGGAACGCGGATCTTCCCTACATCTACAAAAACCTTCTGCCCGACGTGAACGAGGCGAAGAAACTCGAAAACAAAAAATACACCTGCTCCACCATCATGTTCTACTGGGGCGTGGACAAGGAATACCCGCAGATCGCGCATCACAACGTTTTCCTCGGCGGCGATTACAAAGCCTCGTTCGACCAGATCTTTGTGGATCACACCCTGCCCGACGTTCCGTCGTTCTACGTCCACGCGCCGGCGCGCACCGACAGATCCGCTGCGCCGCAAGGACAGGATACCTTGTACGTGTTGATGCCCGTCAGCCACCTCGAACCTCGCACCAAACAGGATTGGGACGCGCTCGTGAACAGAGCACGCGAGACCGTGTTCGCGCGGCTCGAAAAAGAAATGGGCATCACCGACTTGAAAGGGCACATCAAATTCGAGATCGTGTATCAGCCCGAAGTGTGGAAGGAACGTTTCAATCTCGAAAAGGGATCGGCGTTCGGGCTGAGTCATAACTTTGCGCAAGTCGGTTATCTGCGTCCGCACAATCGTCATAAAAAATACAGGAATTTGTATTTCGCTGGCGCATCCACACACCCCGGCACAGGCTTGCCCATTGTCTTGCTCTCGGCTAAACTCACCACGGAACGAATTTTGAAGGAGCAGGCAAACCTGCGCGCCAAAACGTATCAACCCACCAACGCGCAACCTGTCAACGCATAATGCTCAACACCTCTCCCGCCTTCAACCTCAAAGTGGTGCTCAAAGAAACGGGCATCGCCGCAGACACCCTGCGCGCGTGGGAACGCCGCTACGGACTGCCCATGCCGCAACGCACCGAAGGCGGGCATCGTTTGTATTCCGAACGCGACATCGAGATCATCCGCTGGTTGATGACGCAACAAGAATCGGGACTGAGCATTTCGCGCGCCGTGGATCGCTACAACGAACTGCTCGCTTCCGGTTCGGACCCTCTGGCTGGTTCGCGCCCCGCAAGCGGGTTCGCCCCTCAAAATTTACCTGCCGTCACCAACCTCGACGGACTCCGCGATGAATGGTTGAACGCCTGCCTCGCGTTCAACGAACCGCAAGCGGAGCAGATCTTCAATCACGCGTTCGCGATGCACCCCGTTGAAACGGTGATCGCGCAGTTGATTCAACGCGGACTGCATCAGATCGGCGAGTTGTGGTACAGCGGCAAAGTCTCTGTGCAACAGGAGCATTTCGCCTCGGGTCTGGCAATGCGCAGACTGGAAGCACTCATCGCCGCATCGCCTTCGCCCACGCGCCGCGAAACCATCGTGCTTGCGTGCCCTCCGAACGAATGGCACACCTTATCACTTGCCATGTTGCACCTCTTCCTGCGCAGGCGCGGATTCAACGCGGTGTACCTCGGTGCGAACGTGCCGATCACGCGCTTTGAAGAGACGGCAAAGGTCACGCGCGCCAATCTGGTCGTGCTCACTTCACAGACATTGGTCGGCGCGGCGTCACTGCAAAAGACAGCCGCCGCGCTCAGCAAAAAAATGACGGTCGGCTTCGGCGGGCGCATTTTCAACCTGCGACCCGAGATCGCCAAACACATCGCGGGTCACTATCTCGGCAACGACATGGTCGAGGCGATCAACGAGATCGAAAACATACTCGGCGGAAACATAAAGAAAACGCGCGTTGCCTCCACGCCCAAGGACCACCTTGCCGCGCATGAATTTTTTACGTCGAAACGCGCCGAGATCGAACAAACAGTACGAACCGCGGTCAAGCCGACCTTCACTTTGAACGAAGAGATCCAAACGGGCATTCACTTCCTCGGCGACAACATTGCCGCCGCCCTGCAACTCGGCGACCTCAACTACGTTTCCGATGAAATGACATGGATCAAACATTTGCTCCGCGCGCACAAACGCCCCAGCGATGAATTGGTCAGTTTCATGGGCGCGTATGCCAACGCCGTGGACAAACATATCAACGGTGCGGGGAAACCGATCCTTGCCTGGCTCCAGCAGGAAACCAAAAAGCTCGAAACAACATGACCTCGATCTGGTGGATTCGCCGCGACTTGCGGCTCACGGACAACCCAACGCTTCACGCCGCGCTGGAGGCTGGTTCCGTTATCCCGCTCTTCATCCTCGACCCCGCCTTTGACTCCGCTTCGGCGCGCCGAAAGGAATTCCTTTACGAAGGATTGTGCGCGCTTGATGAAGAGTTGCGCAACCTCGGTTCGTATCTTTTGCGGCGAAGAGGCAACCCGCTGGATGTGTTGCGCGAACTCATCCGCGAAACAGGCGCAACGCAAATTTTCGCCGAAGAAGATTTCACACCGTACGCCCGCACACGCGACGCGGAGATCGAACATCACCTGCCATTGAATTTGATCCAAGGTCAAACGGTTCACCACCCAGCAGCGGTCTTGAAAGCGGATGGCAAGCCTTACACTGTCTACACACCGTATTCAAAAGCATGGAAGGCAAAACTCCCAGCGAAGCTCGATCTTTTATCTGTACCAAAAATAATCGACACGCCTGCTGGAATCAAAAGTGATGCACTGCCGCCGTACAAGACCAATCCGCTCTTTCCTGCAGGAGAAAAAGAAGCATTGGTTCGTCTGGAAGAATTTACAAATTACAGAATTACCAATTACTCCGAACATCGCAACCGCATGGATTTGGATGGCACATCGTCACTATCACCGTACATCCGTTTTGGCATGATCGGGTTGCGTCAAGCCGTTTACGCAGTACGCAATACGCAGTACACAGCCCCGTCTCAAGGTTTTGGAATTTGGTTGAACGAACTCATCTGGCGCGAGTTCTACATTCAAATTCTGTATCACTTCCCGCATGTCAGCAAAACAGCGTTCAACCCGTCGCTGGCGAACATCCCGTGGCGGAATGACTCGTCAGAGTTCGAAGCGTGGAAGAGGGGCGAGACAGGTGTCCCTGTGGTGGACGCGGCGATGCGTCAACTCAAAGAGACCGGCTGGATGCACAACCGCGCCCGCATGATCGCCGCGTCGTATCTCGTCAAAGACCTGTTGATCGATTGGCGTTGGGGCGAAGCGTGGTTCATGGAAAATCTGCTCGACGGCGACCCCGCCGCAAATAACGGCGGCTGGCAATGGACGGCAGGCACCGGCACCGATGCCGCGCCGTATTTCAGAATTTTCAATCCTATTCTGCAAAGCGCGAAGTTCGACCCGAACGGCGATTACATCCGCAAATGGATTCCCGAACTGCGCGGGCTGGATGCGAAAGACATTCACGCGCCATGGGAAAACGGGATCAAAGTGAAAGGCTACCCTGAACAGCCGATCATCGAACGCGATAAAGATAGAACACTACGCGCGTACAAAATATCGAAAGAGGACATACAAGCATGATGGCACGAACTGACATATCGAACCCGCGCCTTGCGCGGTTCGCCTTATGGGGTGGCATTGCTTTTTCAGCAGTGTTCACGATTCTGATCTGGGCGGCAGACCCATTATTGAAAAAATTCATCCTCGACCCTGGCGACGGCACCCTGATCTTTTACGACTGGCAGTTGGCAGAACATACTTTTTGGGGGAGGCTCACCGCGTGGGGTTTTTATGCCCTGCACCAGATCGTATTATGGGTGTTGATCTACGTCGCGCAAACGCGTGTGAAAACATACAGCAAAGGGTTGCACGCGATCAACGTGTGGGCGTTGGGGCTCAATGCCTTCTTCATTGTGTTGCACTTGATCCAAACGCATGTGTGGTACGACGCGCTCGCCATGGACATGAGTTCCTACACGTCACAAGGTTCCGTGATCCTGATGTTGTGCGCGATCCTTGTGATCGAAAACAAACGCCGCGGCATGTTCTTCGGTACGAGGGCTCCGCTCTCGGAACGCGTCGTTTCGTTTGCACGCAAATATCACGGCTATTTATTCTCGTGGGCGATCGTTTACACGTTCTGGTTCCATCCAATGGTCGGCACGCCTGGTCACCTCGCGGGATTCTTTTATATGTTCCTGCTCATGTTGCAAGGCAGTTTATTCCTCACACGCATTCACGTGAACAAGTGGTGGACGCTCGTTCAGGAAGTGACCGTGCTCGTTCACGGAACGCTCGTTGCTATTTTTCAAGGCGCAGATCTCTGGAAGATGTTCGCTTTCGGTTTCGCGGCAATGTTCGTTGTGACGCAAATGCACGGGTTGAATCTTTCGCGCCTCACTCGTTGGCTCATCGGGCTGGGATATGCGATCGCGGTGATTGTTGCGTACCAGGCGGATTGGTCGCGCCTCAACGAGATCATCCGCATTCCCGTCATCGAATATCTCGTTGCGTTTGTTATGGCGGGTCTCGTCGCGCTTGGGCTATGGATTGCGGGTCGCTTCAAGAAGGCTCAGCCTCAACTCGCCTCTGTGGATGATTAAGCGTTCATGCAAAAAAAAGTTTCCGCAACAACTGGACGCGCGGCATTGCGCGCTCTTTTTAAAGAAGGTTCTCCGCTCGGTCCACTCAAAGTGATGGCACAGCATGTCGGGCGGTTCTTTCAAATTCCGATCCCGGGCTTTCGCCCCTACGTTGTGTTCGGACCCGAAGTGAACCGCAAAGTGCTCGTCACGGAACGCGACAAAGTGTTGTGGCGCAATACAGACCCTGTCACGGATCTGTTGCGACGCGGCATACTGATCGTGGATGGCGAGGAGCACGACCAATATCGCAAGCTGATGGAGCCGTCGCTTCATCCCTCCCGTTTAGCTGAGTACACCTCCCGATTCATTTCCCACACCCACAGAGTCTCCTCGCAGTGGGGCGATGGCGAAGTTGTGGATATGCTCGTCGAATCGCGCAAGATCGCCCTGCTCATCATCATGGACACGTTGTTCAGCAAAGACGTGTGGGACGACCTGCCGCGCATCTGGAAGCCGATTCTCAAATCCATCGAATATATTTCCCCCGGCGCGTGGATTCTGTGGCGAAAGATTCCGCGGCTCGGTTTCAAGAAACCGCTGAGAGAATTGGATGAGTATTTGTTTGAAATAATTAACGAAAGAAGAAAGAGGAAAGATGATGCTGGGTACGAGGTACGGGATACGCAATACGCAATAAGCAAAAACGATCTCCTCCAGCATCTCATCGACGCAGGACTCACCGACGATCTCATCCGCGACCAGATGCTGACCATGATCATCGCAGGACATGACACGTCAACCGCATTGCTCGCATGGACGTTTGTCCTGCTGGGTCAACATCCTGACGTTCATGCAAGAGCCGTTCAAGAAGCGGCTACGATGGAACGATCGCCCTTGTTGGATCAGGTTATCAAAGAAAGTTTGAGGTTGTATCCTCCCATCCACATCGGCAACCGCCGCGTGGTGGAAGAGTTGAAATTCGACGAGGGAACCGTCCCTGCTGAGGAGCGGCTGTTCTACTCCATTTATCTGACGCACCGCGACCCGGCGATCTGGGAGAACGCGGATAAATTCTGCCCCGAGCGATTCGCGCATGGGAGAAAGACCCCGCCTTACTCGTACATTCCGTTCGGAGGCGGTCCGCGCGCATGTATCGGCGGCGCGTTCGGTCAGGCGGAGGCGCGTGCCGTGTTGGCGCGATTACTGCGCACGCATACATTCGAATTTACCAATCACAAAATTCATCCACACATGGGCGCGACGTTGGAGCCGCGGCCCGGGGTTAGGATGAAGGTAACGAAAAGAAACGTGGTGGTTGAGTAGCGCCGAGTGAAACGAGGAGCGTATCGAAACCACCAGGTAGCAAGAATACTTTGGTTAGCGGTGGTTTCGATACGCCTTCGGCTAACGCCTCAGGCTACTCAACCACCAAGTTGGAATGAAACAAATGACATACTTCAGTTTTCTATTTCGCTTTGTAATACTCCCAATTCTCATTTTCCTCCTTATTGCACTAAGGGATGAAAAACGCGGCAAACGCATCAATGGCTTCCGTAACGGGAAAGCCGTGTGGATGGCGATCGGCATCCATGTGTTACTGGCGGTCGCGTACACAACTCCATGGGATAACTATCTCGTGGCGACTGGTGTGTGGTATTACAACCCGGAACTCGTCACGGGTATTGTACTCGGCTACGTGCCGATCGAAGAATATACGTTCTTTGTCGTGGAAACGATTCTCGCAGGCTTGTGGTGGTGGTTCTTGGCGCGGCGCTTTTCCCCTCTCCTTGAGGGAG
>CAZQES010000006.1:0-49387 GCA_964591425.1 uncultured Anaerolinea sp. | reverse complement strand
CCCGTTTACCGCGGCGCTCTGCAAGATCAACGATGCGCCGCTTGCACTGGTAGTGAGGAATGTCAGGTTCTCATGGTCGGGCGACCAGTAGAGATAAAACGGAAACTCGGTCTCACTCGAAAAGATTTCGGTCGTGGTTTCATCGTCCACGTTGTGCACGAACATTTCTGCCGAAGTTTGTGATTGCCCATTGCCTCGCGCGCTGACAAACGCCAGTTGTGTGCCGTCCAACGACCATGTGGGGTATTGATAAAAAACAAAATCTCCGCCGCCTTCGGGAATTGCCGCATCCTCGGTGATCGGGTCCGGATTCCTGCCGCTTTGATCGGTAACGTAAATGTTGCCGTCTAACCCAACGAACGCGATCAAACCAGACTTGCGTTCAAGAAAAGGGAGGAGCGGGCTTTGCGGCACCTGCACGCCTTCCGGCACACAAGCAACCAGCAACAACGCCAACAAAATACTTGGAAATATTTTTTTCATTTTTCTGTTCCCAAAATTTCAATTGCTTTTTCAAGGACGGGATCGTCCGTCGGGATGACCTCGTCCCACCCCGCTTCGATCTGGAATTGCGGCTGGACCCCGCCTAAGCCGATCTCATCGCCGTTCGGCAGTCTGAACGAAGTGGTTTCGATGAAAACGCGTGAGCCGTCCGGCAGGTAGAAGGCTGTGGTTGTTTCCACTGCGCCGGGTGTCGTCTCGCCGATGACAATTGCGCGTTCATCCTCTTGCAAGGCGGCGGCTAGGATCTCGGGGAATCCGCTGGTGTTCTGCCCGATCAAAACGATCAGCGGCACCGATTGTGAACCGAACACATCCTGTCCCTCGACAACGAGCGATTGCTTTTGTTGTGCGCTGTTGTAGAAATCGCCGACCGCGCCATCGTGAAAGAGGGTGAGTAGTTCTTCGAGGGGCCAACCACCGGAGGAACTTGCGATGCGCAAGTCGAGGATCAGTCCCTCCAGTTGTTGATTCGTTGTGAAGGTTTGCATATTCACCAGGAATTCCTCGAGCAGACCTTCATAACTGATGGGTGGAAATAGAATGTACCCGTATGCTGAATCTTCGAGCTGGCGCGCTTCGAGCTTGCCGCGGCTGACGAGTTCTGCGCGTGTCACTTCGATAATTCTCTCCGCAGTACCGGGCGTCCGCACGCTCAAGGTCACGGTGGAGCCAGCCGGTCCGCGCACGCGCTCGACCACATCAATTCCCTCTTCGAGCAAAACGGGATTTCCGTCGATTTCGAAAATACTGTCGTGCGGTTTGATGCCTGCCTTCTCCGCAGGCGACCCCTCCATCACATCCAATACGACGATGTGAGGCACTTCTTCCGCCTTGAACCCGATGAACGCCCCGATGCCCTCGTAGGTGGAGAAATCCTCGATGTCCGACTCGATGCGTTCCGCGCGCGATTGGTAGGTCAGCGCCCCGGTAGGAAGGTCGCCCTCAAGATCGCGCAGGAGTGAGATGAATTCGTCGTTGGTTAATTCAGCGTCGATACGCGCGGTATATTCCTCGCGCACAGCATCCCAATCCACATCCGCAGTTTCGAAGTAGATGTAATTTTCGCTGAATATTTTCCACAGGGCATCGAACGTCCTGCGTTGATGCTCCAGCGGTGTGTATTGCGGACCGTATTCCCCTTCAACCGCGGTTTCTTCGGGTGCGATCAAGCCCGCGCAAGCAGACAGGAGGATACTCGTGACCAATACCAATGATAGTAAGAAAATCGTTTTTTGTTTCATACGACAGCCTCGTCAACTAAATGGATCGCGCGTTTTCCCCTCCGAACATATCGGCGAATTGTACTCTTCTTAATAGCGAGCACCAGACCACTTAAACTTTCCTAATATTCTTCGGGTTTAATACCGAAATCAAGCTCCCTCGCCTGCGCGTTGTTTCGGCTTCTTCATCCAACTCGACCCAGATGAAACTGCGATGCGCAGAGTATGGGTCAATGCGGACGACAACGCCGTCGAACCATTGTCGCCCTGACGCCGCGTCAACGCCTTCGCTTTTCCAAAAGTCAGATCGGAGAAATACTTGCACGCGGTCGCCGATCTCGATCTTGTCAGCCATTTCGCTTTGCAATAAGGAACATTCCCGCGCCAGTTGCCATTGCGATCCCTCCATTGACTGCCCACTGCGGGTCGCCGGTCATGAAACTACCGGGCAGAATGTTGATTCCTTGCAGGAACCAGACCAAGCCAGCAAGGAAAAGCAGAACACCGACGATGTCTAACGCAGTTTTCATGGATTTGTCCTCTCGACATTAATTTCGACCGATTATACTCTCGCCTCTCTCCACCTTTGCGGCTGACCCAGTTTCCGAAAATGGATTCTCCGCCTGTGCATTTTGCGGTACAATTTAGAACGTACGTTCAGAGAACGTCCCGCAGGTTTTCTTCCCTACTTCAAGGTAAAACAAACCAACCTGCGGGACGATACAAAATTATGAACTTCAAACTTCAAGCACCCTTTCAACCGATGGGCGACCAGCCCGAAGCCATCCGCGGACTCGTGGATGGTGTGAAAAACGGAATGAAACATCAAGTTCTGCTCGGCGCCACCGGCACCGGCAAAACTTTCACCATCGCGTCCGTGATCCAGGAGTTGCAAAAACCCGCGCTCATCATGGCGCATAACAAGACGCTTGCCGCACAGTTGTATGCGGAATTCAAAGAGTTCTTCCCGCAGAACGCGGTTTCGTATTTTGTTTCATATTACGATTATTACCAGCCCGAAGCATACGTCCCGCGGCATGACTTGTACATCGAAAAAGAGACCCAGATCAACGAGGAGATCGAACGCCTGCGCCTTGCCGCGACGACCGCGCTCATCTCACGGCGCGATGTGATCATCGTTGCCTCGGTCTCCTGCATCTACGGTCTGGGCAACCCCGAGGAGTTCGGCAGGGGAACCGTGACCCTCAAAGTGGGGGAGGTGTATCGGCGCAATGCGTTGCTGCGTCAATTGATCGAATCGCAGTATCAACGCAACGACATGGACTTGAAGACCGGCGCCTTCCGCGTGCGCGGCGACACGCTGGAGATCATCCCTGCCTACGAAGACAAAAAGGGATTCCGCGTCACGTTCTTCGGCGATGAAGTGGAACGGATCATGCAGTTCAACCCGGTTACGGGTGAAGTGTTCGAAGAGCCGAATGAAGTTTCGATCTACCCTGCCAAACAATATCTCACCGCTGCCGATAAATTGAAGGATGCCATCACCGATATCGAAGCCGAGCTGGATGAACGGCTGAAATTCTTCAAAGAGACCGGGAAACATCTCGAAGCGCAAAGACTCGAACAGCGCGCGCGATACGACCTCGAAATGTTGAAAGAAGTCGGCTACTGCTCTGGTGTCGAAAACTACTCGCGGCATTTGGATCGCCGCGCGGCTGGAACGCATCCGTGGACGATGATCGATTTTCTCCCAACCGATTATTTACTGGTCATTGACGAAAGTCACATGAGCGTGCCACAGATCCGCGGCATGTACAACGGCGACCGCGCCCGCAAAGAAACACTCGTGGAATATGGTTTCCGTCTGCCAAGCGCGATGGATAACCGTCCACTCAAGTTCGATGAGTTCGAAGAGGTGATGGGGAGCACGATCTACACATCCGCCACGCCGGGACCGTATGAAATGCAACACGCGGAACAGGTGGTCGAGCAGATCATCCGCCCGACGGGTCTCGTTGATCCCGAGGTGGAGGTTCGTCCGACCAAGGGGCAGGTAGACGATTTGGTCGGTGAGATCAAGCAGAGGGTCGAACGAGGCGAGCGCGTCCTCGTCACCACGCTGACGAAGCGGATGTCGGAAGATTTATCCGAGTATCTACAAGAACTGGGGATGAAAGTCCACTATTTGCATTCGGAAGTGGAAACGCTCGAACGCATAGGCATCTTGCGTGACCTGCGTTTGGGTGTGTTCGACGTGCTGGTGGGAATCAACTTGTTGCGCGAAGGTTTGGATCTGCCCGAAGTATCGCTGGTTGGAATCTTGGACGCGGACAAAGAAGGATTCCTGCGTTCAGACACCGCGCTCATTCAAACCATCGGCCGCGCTGCACGTCACGTCAACGGGCGTGTGATCATGTACGCGGACAAGATGACCGACTCGATGAAGCGCGCGATCGATGAGACCAATCGCCGCCGCGCCAAGCAGGTGAAATACAATACCGAACATGGCATTGTGCCGATCAGCATCCATAAGGCGATTCATGATCTGACCGAAGAATTTTCACAAAAGGCTGTGGCTGAAATGCGCGGCGAATATAAAGTGAAGAGTGACCTGCCGCGTAATGAATTGCGACAGGTCGTGCGTGACCTCGAAAAAGAAATGAAGGAGGCCGCGAAGAATCTCGAGTTCGAGCGCGCCGCCGCTCTGCGCGACGAGTTGTATCAATTGAAGAGTTTGCTGGCAGAGGATGAAAACTTGAAGCCGTGGGAACGGATCAAGTTATTGACGGGGGAGGAGTAAAGAAGTATAGAACAGTGATCAGTGATCAGAAAAAGTGACGGTCATCTTCAAGATGACCGTCACTTTTAGTCTTACTTTCTATCCGCCACTAGCACGGCATCTGCAGTTGTGCCGTCGGGGAAGGTGATCACGTACGTTGTGTTGATCTTTCCATCGCCGACCACGCCTGAATAGGTGAGCAGTGGAACCATTCCGCCAGCGACATTTTTGAATTCACCGGTAATGTTCCCATCACCGTCGATCAAAACGTTCATTTCGCCGAAGTGCGGGTCGTTGCCAGTGATACGCGCGAAATAATCGTCATAGGTCGCGTAGATCGTTGCTGGCGGGGGATCGCCCAAGCCAAGGTAATTGCCGCCCATGTCCAGCGTCAACGAGACAGTTTTATTGGCTTCGTCCACGACGAAATCAAACGTGGCGGGACCTGTCGCGCCGGTTTTTGAATTTGTCCACGAGCCTTCGTAGTGACCCGCGAACTTGTTCACGTCCAGCGGTGTGGCGTTAGGCGGCGGCGTGGGTTCGGCACTGCCGCAGGCAGACAGGATCAATGAAAGTAGGATGACGAACGAGAGTGCAAAGTGTTTGAGCATGGTTCCTCCGTGACGAGATGATGTGCATGAATTGTAGAGTTTCAGAAGAACACCGTCAACCTAACTTTAGTCGGGAATAAGTTATGACTTTTCAGATGAGTAGCGCATCACACAGCACGCTTGGACACAAATGCGCGCAAGCGTTCATGCACATACCAACCAACGTTTCCATTCCAGATCGAAAGCAGGAAGATATACCAAAGGATGAAACTCGTTACGATCATTTCGCCGCCCTCTTCGAGCACTCTGAAAACGAGATGATCGAGGGCGCCTTCCGCGCCGACGCTTTCGTGTACCATGTCAACTCCAACACCGACAGCGACCAGAATGATAATGAATACCCACATATCTCTTGAGACTTTCCTGAACGACTGCGATCTACGCCAGTACGCCAAAATCATAAAAGGGAAAAGAATAACTCCGGCGATTGTTGTAACGATCAATTCGCCGATATCCTGAAGCCTCAAATTCATCGGCGGGACGAACTCGAGGTTTCCTGCAATGATACGACCGTAGTATTCGTGGACTTGCAGTGCGTCGTCTGCGAGGAAATAGATAAAGAGCAGCGTCCAGGCGATGTAGCCGGGTAATTTTGTCCTTATTACGATCCCAAGCAACAGTAGAATGATCCAGAGAAATTTTGTGTATTGAAAAAATTCAGCATAACCATTATCTCTGGAAAGCGAATACAGGGAGTTGTCGATAAGTTCGGTTTGGAAATAAATGATGTGCAGGATGATAAAGGCGACATCTGTGCAAAGGAGCAGTAGCAATAGGCGGGATGTGCTTTGTGTATGGACTTCTGTTGTCTCACGGTGGAAGTTAAAGGTCATTTTTGGAAAAATTGTAACATGTGAGAATAACAGTTAAATGAACGTCGCGATCTCCTCCAGTGATTTTTTCGTGATGACGGGGACTTTCGCCTCTTGCGCAGGGAAGCCAGTCACCAGCAAAAGGAACGGTTTCTCATCGGACGGTCTGTTCAGGATCGCGTTGAGGAATCCCATTGGGCTGGGCGTATGTGTGAGCGAGACCAGTCCCGCGTTGTGGAGCGCGGCGATCAAGAATCCTGTTGCAATTCCAACCGATTCATTCACATAGTAATTCTTTACTTTACGACCATCTGGCAGTTCGCTATGATTCTTTCCGAAGACGGCGATCAAATACGGGGCGATATCGAGAAACGGTTTGTGTTCGTCCGTGCCGAGAGGGGCGAGGGCTTCGAGCCATTCCTTCGGCGCGCGGCGATGGTAAAACTCTTTCTCCTCCTCTTCCGCCGCCACGCGGATTTCATGTTTTACTTTCAGATCGCTCACAACGACAAAGTGCCACGGCTGTAAATTCGCTCCGTTCGGCGCAGTGCCTGCTGTAACGAGACACTCTTCAATAATTTCGCGCAGAACAGGTTTGTCAGAGAAATGCCGCACAGTTCGGCGGTGTTGCATGAGTGCGCGAAAATCAACCGCGCGTTGGTTCATTTCTTCCATTGGGTATTCGGTGAAGTTTAGAAGGTGAAATTTCGCGGTGGGCATCTTTTCTCCTGATTATAGAAATTGGGATGGCATTTTATATGTACAATGATTTCTTTGGATTGATTCTCCAGCGCGGTAAGAACATCGGCACCTTCCTCGCAAAGGTTTGCCATTCCAAACCGAACCTCTCTTCGAGCGCAATTTCTTCGCGCCGCGCTCGTCGATAGAACGATGGCACAGCCACTATCAACAACATCAGCGGCGTCCATGTGCGATATATCAACAGGGCTCCCAGTATGACCAGCCAGTAGCCGAGATACATCGGATGGCGGACGAAACCATATGGTCCGCGCTGGATGAAGCGATGTTTATCCTGCAACGGTGCGGATGAACCTGTGCTCACACCATACATCGCGCCCAATGCCCAACGCGCCCATAAGACCAGAAACAATCCAACGAGAAAGATGACCAGCCCTATGGAACGCAAGAGCGGTATTACAGGATCGGGTAAACGCAACGAAAGCGGAATCCACAGCCTGAATCCAAACCAGATAAACAGGGCGACCGCCGCAAATCCGAGACCAATCTGCGCCCAAGCGGATAAGGCAAACCAGCCCCTCGAAATTGCCTTCGCTTGGTTTTGTGCATGAATGCTGACAAGCCAACTTCCTGTAATTACAAACATGAGCAGTGCTGAGCCTGCGCTCACCACCCAGTCCGTGGCGATATTCATGCTACCTGTAATCCTTATATCCCAACAATCTCAGCGCATTCGCTACAACGACCAGTGTGCTTCCCTCGTGAAAAATTACAGCGATGCCGATGCTGACGATGCCCGTCAGGGATGTGACGATGAGAAACGCGATCACGCCGAGCGAGATGAACAGGTTCTGCATGATGATGGCGCGCGTGGCGCGTCCCAAGCCGACCGCAAACGGCAACTTGCTCAAGTCGTCGCCCATCAGAGCAACATCGGCTGTTTCCAACGCGACGTCTGTTCCCGCGCCGCCCATTGCGATTCCAACTGTTGCATTGGCAAGTGCGGGCGCGTCGTTCACGCCATCGCCGATCATGGCAACCTGACCATATTGTTTTACAAGATCGCGAATTACAGTCAGTTTATCTTCGGGCATGAGGTCTGCGCGGAATTCGGTCAGACCGATTTCCTTTGCAATGGCGGAGGCAGAACGCGCATTGTCGCCTGTCAGCATGATGGTGTGAGTTACGCCCGATCGTTTGAGCGCTTTCATGGTCGGCGCGGCTTCGCGGCGTAAGGTGTCTGCCAGCGCGATCAAACCCACCGCTGTTTTATCCACTGCGAGCCACATCAATGTTTTTCCCTGTCCTTGCAACGCTTCCGCGCGTGAAATCGATTCGGATGAAAGCGTCGCGCCTGCTTCGTTCATCAATTTTTGATTGCCGATCCAAATCGTTTTGCCATTTGATAACGCGCGCAGACCGCGTCCCGTCAGCGACTCGACATCGTCCATAACCAAAGCAGGCAGACCCTGAGTCTGAGCCGAGCGTACAACTGCCTGCGCCAGCGGATGCGCGGAGCGTGATTCCGCACCTGCCGCGAGGGACAGCAAATCCGCTTCCTTCCAGCCCGACGATTGAAACGCCACTACATCCGTTACCTCAGGCTTACCATGCGTCACGGTTCCAGTTTTGTCGAAAGCAATGGCTTTGAGCAGACCGAGGTTTTCAAGATGCGCGCCGCCTTTAACCAACACACCGTTGCGCGCGGCTTGCGCGACGCCTGCAAGAATTGTCGCTGGTGTGCCAAGCGCGAGGGCGCATGGTGACGCGGCGACGAGCAGAGTCATCGCGCGGAGGAATGATTCACGGAACGGAAAACCAAACAGTGGTGGAATGACGATCACCAGCGTGGTGAGAATCAGCACGGCTGGGACAAAGACGCGTTCAAATTTTTCGACCGTTTGTTGCGTTGGTGATTTTTGTGCCTGCGCTTCCTCAACCATTTTCATCACGCGCGCCAGAGTCGAATCTTTTGCAAGGCGCGTCACTTTTACTTCGAGCGCGCCTTCGCCGTTGACTGTGCTTGCAAAGGCCTGATCCCCAGGCGCTTTATCAACAGGAAGCGATTCGCCTGTCACCGAGGATTGGTCAATGCCAGAATTTCCATCAAGAATGATTCCGTCTACAGGGATACGCACACCAGGGCGGACAATCACTACATCATCGAGTTGCAATGACTCGACGGGTAGTTCCTGTTCTTTTCCATCGCGGCGGACCAAAGCCGTTTTCGGCGCAAGGTCAGCTAGTGCGCGGACAGCGCGGCGCGCGCGGTCTAGCGCGCGTTCTTCCAACGCGTGCCCAAGGCTAAAGAGGAAAAGCAGGAGCGCGCCTTCTGCAAATTCGCCAAGGAATGCCGCGCCAATCGCGGCAACGACCATCAACCCGTCGGTGTCCAATCGTCGTTCGAGTAAGGCGTGCCACGCGTGACGGGAAACATCCCATCCGCCCAAGACGTACGCGAGGATGAAGAAACCGATACTGAGCAACGCGGGAAACCCAAAGAATGATTCGCCAAGCCAGCCGATCAGCAGGAACAAACCCGAAAAGAGGCTGAACAGCAATTCTCGATTTTCCTGCAAGCGAGCCTGGAATTCATTGAGAGGGATTTGATATCCTAGCGAACGGACCCTCTTTTCGATGACGGCTCGATTTATTTTGTGATTGTCATACTCGATCCACATCTTTTCGGTGGGATAGTTTACATTGACCGACAATACGCCATCCATGCGCCCAACGCTGTGCTCGATGACGAGGCTACAGTCGGAGCAATCCATGTTTTCGATGGGGATTGAGTCGTGATGATAGCGATTGATGATCTGTGCCCCTGTGCGTTCGGCGAGACGTTTCACATCGGAGAGTGTCAACAGGTTGGGGTCGTAGTGTAAGCACAGGTCAACAGGCGATTTGTCGCGCTCCACGTGGGCGCGTAAGATGCCTTTCTTGTTTTGAAGCGATGATTCGAGACGCACAAGACATTCATCTTTCTCGTTTTCAATGCCTGGCAGTAATAGCGGGATTTCAAGATCAATCGTCTGTTCCATGAGTTGATTCCTTGTTCGATTATTTTTTCTGCTGCAATAAGCGCGCAGAGTTTGTGAGAATGCCTACGTCTGGTAAGGATTGCGCGGCGGCGGCAAATGCGGGCGGCAAGAACCCAAACGCCGCGAGAGCCAATCCCACTACATTGTATACAGCCGTGAAAGCAAGGTTCATTTTCACGATACCCATTGTGCGGCGCGCAACGCGTATCACTTCTGGCACAAGAGTCCAATCTTCGCGCATTAGGGTAATATGCGCCGCTTCGATGGCGATGTCTGATCCTGCCGCGCCCATTGCGATACCAATATTTGCTTGTGCCAGTGCAGGGGCATCATTTACGCCATCACCGATCATTACAACAATATGTCCTTTTGCCTGATATTCTTTTACAACTTCAATCTTGTTTTCAGGTAATAGATTGGCGCGATATTTAATGCCTAATTGCCTGGCAAGCGCGGATGCCGTGCGTTCGTTGTCACCCGTGAGCAGTTCAACATGTTTTATTCCAAGAGGTTGTAATTCTGAAAAAGAGGCTGGGACTTCGGAACGAAGCGTATCGGAAGCGGCAAGTATTCCGACAAGTTGATTGTCGCGTGAAAGAAATAATAGAGTTTTTCCTTGTTCTTCCAATTCTTTAACGACAGGCAGGGCGTCTGCTGATGGGACTAAACGTCGATTGCCAACCTGGATTGCTGTACCATTTATTTTTGCGCGAATGCCCATACCGGGAATAGCTTCAAAACTCTGCGACTCTGACAGTTCAACATTTTCGCTTCGCGCCATTCTCCGCACAGCCTCAGCCAGTGGATGTTCCGAATAGCGTTCAGCAGAAGCCGCAAGCAAAAGAATTTCCGATGCGGGCAAGCCATTGAGCGGGACAATATCTGTAATTTTCGGTTGACCGAGCGTCAATGTGCCTGTTTTATCAACTAACACAACATCGGCGCGCGCGAGTATTTCAAGATATTTGCCGCCTTTAATCAGCAATCCGCGTTTTGCGCTTCCGCCGATGGATGCCAACATTGCAACAGGCGTTGCCAATGCTATAGAACATGAACACGCCACCACAAGGACAGCCGCAGTGGATAGGGGATTGCGGCTGATCAGAAAAGTGAGCGCACCGATCCCAGCAACAATGGGGAGATAATAGGCGCTGAATTTATCTGCAAATCTCTGTACGTCAGCGCGGTTTGCTTCTGCCTCTTCCACCATTTTGACCACACGCCCAAAAGTTGTATCTGCACCCACACGCAAGGTTTTTATTTGCAGACCTCCTAATTTTGCGATTGACGCCGCGAAAACATGATTTCCTTTTGTCACTTCAACAGGCATCGATTCGCCTGTGATGGCGGCTTGGTCAATGGTTGCCTGCCCATTAATCACTTCGCCATCTACTGGAATCTTTTCGCCAGGTCTTACAACTACAATCTCACCCACGTTCACTTCCGTAATTGGAATTTCCAATTCAAGATTATTGCGTTCCACACGAGCAGTTTGAGGGGCAATGGCTGTTAATTCTTTGACTGCCTGACGCGCTCCTTCGGTGGTGAAGTTTTCAACGTATTGGCCCACGCGCATAAATACTACAACAATTGCCGCGGTGACCCACTCACCGACGGCTAAAGCGGCAATGACTCCGATGGTCATCAGTGTATGAGAAATAATCTGCCGTTTGAGTGTGGCGCGGAAGACATTCCGAAAAATAGGTAAGCCTCCCAATCCAACAATTACAACCCCCCCAGGGAACGGAATAAGATCATCAAGGAATTTGAACAATCCCAGCCATTCACCAGCCACAACGATTGACAATACGATACTGAACACAGCCGCCAACAGAATAATCAAGCGGCGGTTGAAATCTCCCGCTAATTGAACAGCAGGCAGGGGAACATTTTCAGGGACGGAATATTGATCGCCTGCGCTGGCAACGGCTTTGCGAATGGCAAGCATATCCACTTTTTCAGGGTTGAGCCGGATGATGGCTTTTTCAGCCCCAAGCAACACGTCTACTGACTTCACGCCGTCCAGCTTTGAAATTGCATGTTGAACGTGTTGCGTGCATTCGGCACAATCCATGCCTTTGATCGGAACTTCGAGAATTTGTAGGTTAGACATTTTAGATCCTTACAGCCAACGGCGGACTTGTTTTCGATACGCCAGATATGACTCACCGTGCGTTCGCGTTAGGAATTCCTCTTCGAGGCGTACTTGAATTTGAATAAGCAATTCACCGGTAATTACGATAACCAGCGTCAGGGCGTTTGGAATGATTAGGAAAAGCCCCAACAACATTATTCGTATCCCAAGAAAAATAGGATTACGGGATATTTTGAATAACCCTGTTTTTACCAATTCCGTTTTGACATCTTCGTCAATCCCGATGCGCCATGATTTTCGCATGTGATTTTGGGCGATCAATACCCAGACCAATGCGAACAGCAACAAGACGATTCCGATGGTTATAAAAATACCACTTGCTGGAAGCGTAATTGGCATGAGGAATGAGTATATGTTTGGGAAAAGTGCAACGATTGTTACAACAAAGGAAACCAACATCACGATTCGAAAGTTTCTGCCGATGTAATCGTGCGCCGAGTCGGAGGAGCCAAGTTTGTAGGGATTTATCCCTGTGGATTTCCACGTTCGATAGGTTGGCAAAATCATTGCCAAGCTAAAAAGCAGGAGGAAGTAAACAAGAAGGAAAATATTCATCGGTAAACCTTTTATGGTTGTGTGGGGTAGCCAGCATTGATCCATGCTTCGAAGCCACCAAGGATCGGAGTTACTTTTTTAAATCCGTTATCGAGCAGAATGGACGCCGCACGGGCGCTTGAGTGTTCGTCTTGTCAGGTACAGTACGTGATGATCCATTGATTCGGGTTAAGTTCAGCGCTGCGAGACACGAGTTCGGCAAGCGGGATATTGATCGCGCCAGCGATGTGTTCACTTTGATACGCTTCGGCAGAACGAACATCTAAAAAGATGGCGGAGCCTGAATCCAGTGCGGTTTTTGCTTCATTCAGCGACACGCGAGGCACTAGCGCGTCCGCCTCTTCGTCGGAAAGAGCCGCAGGAGTTGTGGATGCGGAAGGACTTTGCGACATGACTAAAAATACCGCCAATGCAATCAGTAGAAATCCTGCGCCAAGCAAAAGTAGGGCAAAATTTTTCGAATTGTATTTTTGTTGCGACATGGTTACTGCTCCTTCACTTCGACTTGTAGTGTGATATCGCCGGCTTGTTCAAACTGTAGAATGACGGAGAATGTATCGCCAACATTCAAATCCTTGCTTAAGTTTACAAGCATCAGATGCAGACCCCTCGGTTTGAACGAAACGCTCTCGCCTGCTGGAATTTGGACTGCATCTTGCATGGACATCGAAACTACGCCTTGTGCGTTTTCCATTGTCATGTGCGCTTCCGCCGCCTCAGCAATGTCTGTGCTTGCGCCGATCAAAGCGTCGTTTGCATTTGTGCCGTTATCAATAACGAAATAGACCGCGCCGTTTTCATTCATGCGAACGGGACGCGCCCAGGCGTCGTTAACGGTAAGAGTTTTATTCGTAGTGCAGGAACTTACAACAACAGCGGTTAGCAGGATGAAGAAAAAGCGATGAAATGGTTTCACTTATTTGTGCTCCACATGCTCAAGACCCATGCGGTATAGTTTTTCAACGTGATCGTCGTCAAGACGATAAAACACCTGTCTGCCCGCTTTGCGAGCGCGCACGAAACGCATCTGTCGAAGTCCGCGCAATTGATGCGAAACGGCGGACTCGGTCATATTCAGTTTATCAGCAAGAGCGCTGACGCCCATCTCTCCATCGAGAAGCAGGGAAATGATCCGCACGCGGCTGGCATCGCTGAGGGCGCTGAACAGTTCGGCGAGTTGAATGGCTTTGAGTTCCGATAGTTTCATATTATTGAATAGTTGAGCAATTGTTCATATATTACCCTGTAAAAAATGACCTGTCAATGGTCATTTTTTACATTTAATCAATTTTAGTTATTTGGCGCGCCAGCGTTGATCCACACTTCGATCACCTGCACTTGAGCAGGCGTGAGTTTGGGTCCGCGTTTGGGCATTTCGCCGCTGGAGATTTTTTTCACCAAGAGGCTGTCTTTTGCATTGCCAGCAACGATAACAGGTCCGTTTTGAGAACCTGCCATGAGGTTGTTATACGTGTCCATGTTCAAGTCTTTGCTGGTGAACTCGCCCATGTGACAACTGCCGCATCGGCTTTGGAGAATTGGTTGAACATCATTTGCATAACTGACGTTGGTCTGCGGAGCGACGTTGACTGCGCCGATCTGCAGGATGGCGTAGGCAGATACAAGGAATGCCGCGATGATGGGGATGATGAATTGTTTTTTCATTCGTAAGTCTTTCTTAGCTTCAGAGAACACTGAGTCTTTTGAGACAAAACTCTTTTTTCTCTGAGTTCTCTGTGGCTAATAGATTTTAGAAAAGTTTTGGTAAAAAGCGACCTGTGCGCTTCATGTAATCGCGATACTCATCGCCGAACTTTTCGATGAGATTTGCTTCCTCTTTCGGCGTGCGGATCGCCATGCCGATGAAGGCAAGGACGCCAAGCAGGGCGATGAGCCAGTTATCTGCCATCATGCCAAAAGCGATAAACAGGGAGGAACCAAACGTGTAGAGCGGGTGACGGATATATTTGTAAATTCCCTTCGTCACGAGTTTATGTTCTGAACGCGTTGCACTGGTGGGGGTAATTCCGCTCCCGATACTGCTGAAAAGCCAGTAAATTCCGAACACGCAAACGATACCGATCCCGACACCGAGCCAACGAATTGATTCGGGCAAGCCGAGCTTCGACCAAGCCATCCACGCAGGGTTGATCAAATACACAAAAGGGCTGAGCCATAGGATCAAGCCGCCGATGCGGATGAAGTTCATCATGATAGAACCGTCTGCTTTGCGCGATATTTTCTCGCCCGTGTCTTTATCTGCCTTGATGCGGAAGTAAAATGAAATGCTCATGGCTGTCAGCAAGATCGCGAAGGCTGAAATACGAAATGTATGCTCCGTCATTTTTTACCTTTCATTCTTTCGATGGTTTCCAAATAAATATCGTAAGGCTCGGCTGTCAAACCGTTGATCCCGTGTTTCGGAAAGTACCAGCCGTGCAAAATAACCTGACCCACCGTCATCAACGCGATCACTCACCAAAAGGCGACTCTTCCAAAGAGGATGCCAAGGCTGGCTAATGTGCCCACAACCACGATTAGCTTCGCCAATCTTTTTCTCGTTGGGATGTGTTTTTCGAAATTGTTGAAAACAAGAAAATAGGCAATGCTCGCGATCGTTAAAACGATGAGTATTTTACCCGAACTAACGGCTGGTAAAGATGGGAATAGGATCGCCGCGCCGTTCATCGTAAATCGCTTTCCTCCACAAATATCTTGCTCGTGATGTTCAACCCAAGCACGGAGGTTTTCCTCCCGACTTTTACGGTCAGGTTGTGATCGTACGGTGAATATTCTTTCACTTCGATCTGCGCGCCGGGCGTGATGCCAAGAGATTCGAGATGACGAAGTAATTCATCGTCCGCGGCTTTCACGCATTGGATCCTGCCGGTTTGAGCGGGTCGAAGCGCGGAGAGTGGAGACGAATCTTCCAGCGGCATCTTAAGATCGGCAGTGGGGATCAGCTCTCCGTGGGGGTCACGAATCGGATGTCCCATCGCCACGGCGATGCGTCGCTCGAAATCTTCCGAGATCACGTGTTCGAGTCGTTCCGCCTCTTCATGCACTTCAGCCCACGAATAACCGAGCGTTTGCACCAGCCACGCTTCCAGCAATCGGTGATGCCGAATCACTTCGAGCGCGGCTTTCTTGCCCTCTTTGGTAAGGGTCACGCCTTGATGTTTTTGATATTCAACCAGCGCTGGTTTTGCCGAGGCGAGTTTTTGCACCATGCCCGTTACAGACGCAGGTTTGATCTTGAGTCGTTCCGCGAGCGCGTTCGTGCTGGCGGGCGTGCCGCGGTCGGTCAATTCGTAAATGTGTTTCAGGTAATCCTGAATCGAGATCGTGAGAGCTTGTTCCATTATCCGTTCCAAAGTGTGATCGTTGTGCAGGCGAAGAATGCCATGAACGCGATGTTGAAGCCTGCACCTTCCGTCGCGTCGCGTACGAATTGCGGCAGCATGCGTTTGAGGATCAACCATGCAATCGTCATCGTGACTGGATTAATCCAAGCCATCCAAACTGGAAATGCGGTTTCGCCTGATGCAACCAAAACCGAAAACAGAATGGATGCAATGACGATGAAGATCAACACCGGCGCGTAGGTGATGATCAAAACTTTTTTGTGACGCTCGATCATTTTGACGATCACAACTTGCGACTCATCACTGACGTTGTTCAGTGCCTGAATGTATTCGCCCATGAAATAAAACGTGCCGTGGACGAACGCGCCGATTATCGAAGCGCTTCCGAACAAGCCGACAGTTGCCAGCACAGCGGACGCGTCCGCGCCGCCCAAAGCTTGATAGATCTGCCAATAGCCTGCAACGTACAAAGGCGTTGCAAATACGCCTAGCAATGCGCCCCAGATCATGCGGCTGGGAGGGAGTGTCACCATAATCTCGGCATCTGAAAGCAACTTGGCAAACGGTTTGAGTTTCGGGTAATCATCTTTGTTGACCTTGTTTGCAAGCAACAACACATCGCCAATGGCATACATGAACGCGCCGAGGAAGGCGAGTGATCCGGTAATGCGGAGGGGGAGGATGTTTTCCATAATGTTTTCCGTCATTGCGAGGAGCGCTCTTGTTCATTGCGACGAAGCAATCTCCCTCAACGTGTTGGAGATTGCTTCGGGCGAATACCATCGCCCTCGCAATGACGATATTGTTTTATTTAATCAACAGCCCTGTAACCCAAAGCAACATCATGCCTGTCAACACACCGCTGAACACGGTCATGGACATGGTTTCGCGTTGCGTATCTTTTTGAATGAGTTTTGCGATTTCGTAAATCACCTGGAAGATCGCGCCTGCTCCGATAGCGAGGAACAAAACAGCAAAGAATGGCGAAGGTGCATAACCACCGATCCATGCGCCGAGGATGGCAGGCGCGCCGCCGATCAAACCCATGACCGCGAGTTTTCCGATCGTTGGTCTGTCGCGCAACACGGGAGCGATGATGCCAAGCCCTTCGGTGATGTTTTGGATGATGAAGCCGACGACGAGGAACGTGCCCAGTGCAATTTCACCGACGTTATATGCCGCGCCGATGGCGAGTCCTTCGCCGAGGTTATGAATGCCCATGCCGATCGCGATGACAAAGGCGATGGCAAGACGCTTGTCCGCTTCGGTGCCTGAAACGCTGCGCTGGCGATTGGAAACCGCCTCCAACAGAAGGAAGGTTGCCACCGCGCCGATGCCGATCAAGCCAATGCCTTGGAATGTGGATGGCACTTCAGCTGCAAATTCCAGCGCTTCGGCAAGCGTGTCTAAGCCTAAGAAGATCAACAAGCCAGCGGTTGCCGCCATGAGAAACGCCATGGTACGGCGACCAAGTGTCCGCAGTGCAGGGAACCAGAGAATTCCCAGGAAAACGGGAATCACACCGACATATAAGCCAATGAGCGTGAAACCCCAGAAAGTCGCGGCATCCGGTTGTGGAGTTTCGAATGCAACGGGAATATCCACACCGAAGGCAATCGCGTTGGTCGTGAAGATGCTAACTCCGTATGCTTCCGCGTATGACCATGGATAAGGAATGTGAATCACGGCTCGCCCAAGACGTGGAATGGTTGTATCTGGTGTGACAGTGAATGGCATAATGGCTTCATTCACACCAACTTGAGCAATGGTGATCGCTTCAGGTCCCGTGTTGCGGACGTAAAGTTCGATCGTGCCTTGTTCAAGATGATAGCGCTCGATGTCGAGATTTTCGACAGGCACTGGGGCTTCGAGGTCCAAACCTCCGCCTGTGGAGAGGAAGAGGGCGATCACCCCGGCGAGGAGAACGATGGGGAGGAGGAGCAGGAGGAAGGTCCGAAAGGTGAAGCGTGTGGGTTCAGTGGATTGAGTCATTGTATACCTCTATTCCGTAACTTCGAACATGCCGTTCCAGCCGAGTTCTGCAAACTCTGTCACGTGCGCGTGGAACATATACATGCCGGGATATTTGTAACTGAATTCAAGGATGCCGCGTTGCGCTTGTCCTTGAATGATCGTATCGGTGAATTCGGCGGGCGTGAGGCTTGTGCCAGTGGGGTAGTATTGAAAAAAGTTTCCGTGCAGGTGGAGGGAGTTGATGAGATCGAACTCAAGGATGTTTACGAGATAGACCCGAATTGTTTCGCCGACTTTGATCTGGATCGGATGATTTTGATAATGAAATGGGATCGTATTGACCGCGTAAAAATCATTGGCATCATCGAAGTCCACATCGAAGCCGTTCATCACCATGACCATCTCGCGGTCAACACGTGGCCGCCCGCCTTTGGGGTCAATGATGAATGTGCCGTAGAGCCCTTTTGCGATGTGGCGAGCGAGAGGGAAGACGTGACAGTGATAGAGATGTAACCCGAACGGCTCCGCATCGAACTCGTACGTGAAGCTGTCTCCCGGTTCAACGAAACCACCCGGCCCCGAGCCTGGAACGCCATCCATGGCGCCCGAGTGGAAGCCATGGAAATGCATCGAATGCGGATGATTGCTTCCGTTGCTGAAATGGATTCGGATACGGTCGCCTTCGGTGGCGCGCAGGGTGGGACCGGGAATCCGCCCGTTGTAAACCCATGCGGGATAAACAATGCCCGGAACAACCCCGATATCTTTATTGTGTGCGACGATCTTGTATTCGCGTAGAATTTGTCCGTTAGGCAGGGTAGAGACTTCACCGTAATCGAAGTCGGTCAGAATATCATCGGGGTTGAAGCCGTTCGCTTCGTGATCCACTTCGCCAACAACGTTTGGCAGGGTTCGTTCGGGGTCTCCGTGTTGCATCGCAGGCGCAACGAGGACCTTCTGTTTGTTTAGCGGACTGTGGTCGTGCCCAGCCCGGCTAAGAGCGTTGACCCCCGCCGCGCCGAGAATAGTAAGCCCGCCTGCTTTGAGGAAATCCCTTCGAGTGAATTTTGTGCTCATAAGATGCTCCGGTGGTTTAGGCTAATATAAAGTTTAGGTCAACCTAAATTTTAGGAGCGTAGGAACATTCTGTCAAGGGGCAAATTGAAGTTGACCCAAATACTCCATAAACGACCTAGATCGGCACTACAACCATAACCCTAAGAATACAGGGTTGACTTTTTATGGGGGAGTCGGTACAATGCGGTTTGTTAGTCCAGTGAATTTACAAAGCCTTCAGACAAATGATTTTTCGTGTAGTGAAACCATAAATCCTTTTTATAGGAAATTCGATGAAAAAGGCTACACATCAACAGACGAAGCAACACAATCGAGATTTGGTCCTCAGAACTATCTTTGCCAATGATCCGATCAGCCGCGCGGAGATTGCCCGAATCACGCACCTGACGCGCACAACGGTATCTGATGTTGTTTCGGGCTTGCTCACCGAGGGATTGGTTGATGAAGTAGGACGCGGGGAATCAATCGGAGGAAAAACTCCAATCTTGTTGAGTGTAATTGCCGACTCTCGATATTTGATTGGGCTCAATCTTGCTCAGGATAAGTTTATTGGCGCAGTCGTCAATTTGAGAGGGGAGATCAAAGAGACTGTTGAAGTCGAAGTACATGACGATAATGGGGAAAAAGCTCTCCAGCTTGTTTTTCAGATTCTTGATCAACTTATTCGTAAAAAGTTCAAACCCCTTGTCGGAATCGGAGTCGGCGCGCCGGGCTTGATCAACACCCGCGAAGGAATTGTGTTGAATGCTGTTAATTTGGAGTGGGAAAACCTCCCACTTGGAAAGTTACTTCAGAAAAAATACAAACTCCCTGTTCTAGTACTCAACGACAGCCAGGCGACTGCCATCGGGGAATATGTGTATGGCAACAACCATAAGCCAGATGAAAACCTGATCGTCGTCAACGTCAAACATGGTATTGGCGCGGGTATTTTGGTGAATGGGCAATTGTTTCAGGGAGATGGTGGGGGGGCAGGCGAGATCGGTCACGTGGTTGTTGAAGAGAATGGCGAATTATGTCGCTGTGGGAAACACGGTTGTTTGGAAACAATTTCAAGCGCTCGCGCGGTGATGCAACACCTGAATCTGAACTCGCTTGATGCAGTTCATTCTTCTATAGAGTCTGGGAATCTCAAAGCGAAAGAGTCCATTGAACGCGCCGCACATTATTTGGGCATCTCTTTAGCGAATTTAATTGGCACGCTGAACATACAAAAAATTGTTCTGACAGGCGATATGACTCTTTTTGGCGCCCCGTGGCTGGACGGGGTTAGAGCTTCGATGCAAAATGCCGCGCTAGCTCGCATGTCCGAAGGCACCCAACTTGAATTAGGCACCTTGGATTACCGCGCCTGCATTCTCGGAGCCTCCGCGTTTTTGTTGCAGGATGGTTATTCGCCTTTGTTCACTGAAGAGAATCAATGAGGTTACCGTTAATCCCTCCACGCGTTTCGCCTCCAATGGACGAAGATTTCCGCCCAGCGGTTTTAGCGCGACGCGCTTTTCAGCTTTCTGTTGGTGCTGAAGGTGAAAGGCTGGTGATCGGGCTTGAAAGAAACAATGGGGAGTTTTCTCGAATCGAATTGAATGTCTTTCCTGAAAAGCATCCGACATCTCCTGAAAATCTTGAGTTTGTTGAACGCACTGTCAAATTCCTCCTGTGGCAACGCGGTGGATACAAGATCTACATCGGCGGGTCGCGCCAAATTGGTGACCACATCCACAAGTTGTATGTCACCGAAGGCACGAGAAAATTTGATTATCACTTCATGGGGAATCAAGTCTACGAGCGAAATTTTGAAGTGATTTCATGCGATGCGGACGAAGTGCCCGCTTCATACGAGACAGGGAAATTGCTCGGGCGAAATTTACAAGGTTATCGTATCGGCTTTGACTTGGGTGCGTCCGATAGAAAGGTCAGCGCGGTGGTTGACGGGACCCCGATTTTCAGCGAGGAAGTAATCTGGGAGCCACGGAAACGTTCCAATCCTGAATATCACTACAACGAGATTATGCAGTCATTGAGAACCGCAATGAGCAAAATGCCGCGCGTGGATGCGATCGGCGGAAGTTCGGCGGGAATCTATATTGACAACCGTCCAATGGTCGCTTCTTTATTTCGAGGGATTCCTGCTGAGCGATACGGCGAAATCAAAAATATGTTCCTTCGAATCAGAAATGAAATGGGCGTGCCGTTGGAAGTGATCAACGACGGTGATGTGACTGCGTTGGCTGGTTCGATGTCCATTGAAGATAACGGGATACTGGGAATTGCATTGGGTTCTAGCGAAGCAGCGGGATATGTAGATATGGAAGGAAAAATCACCGGCTGGCTGAACGAACTTGCATTTGCGCCGATTGATTACAGCCCGAACGCGCCAATTGAAGAATGGTCAGGCGACAGAGGGTGCGGCGCGTCGTATTTTTCACAGCAGTGTGTTTTCAGGTTGGCGCAGAAAGCAGGGATAGAAATTCCGAATGACGTGCCGGATGCTGAAAAATTAAAGTTTGTGCAAAAGAAATTGGATGACGATCACCAAGGTGCGGTCAAAATCTGGCAGAGCATGGGAGTTTATCTGGGCTACGGCATCGCTCACTACGCGGATTTTTACGATATTAAACATGTTTTGATTTTAGGTCGCTGTACTTCTGGCAAAGGCGGAAATTTGTTGCTCGAAGGCGTAAAGAAAGTGTTTGAAGCAGAATTTCCCGACTTGCTCGGCAGGATTGAATTACACCTGCCTGACGAAAAAATTCGTCGGGTAGGGCAGGCGGTTGCCGCGGCGAGTTTGCCAGCGATCGAACGGGTGCAGGCATGAAGTTTCATATGGATTCCGCTGAAATCTTTGTCCCCGCTGGCGTTCCCACTGAGCAGGCGTTGGCGCAGACGACGTATTTGTGCGTCGCCGCACATCAGGATGATATTGAGATCATGGCGGCTCAGCCTATTTTGGAATGTTTTCAGCGGATGGACAAATGGTTTACAGGCGTCGTTGTGACCGATGGTAGGGGTTCGCCACGCGACAGTTTATATAAAGATTATACGGACGATGAAATGCGCGATGTTCGTTTTCGAGAACAACGTAAAGCCGCGTATGTGGGCGAATTTTCGGCGCAGGTGATGCTGGACTTTCCGAGCGCGGCGATCAAAGATGTTTCCAACAAACAGCCTATCGAGGATCTTGTGAAGTTGTTGTGCGCGGCAAAACCACAAGTTGTTTACACACACAACCTCACTGACAAACATGACACTCACGTTGCGGTCGCGCTGAGGGTGGTAGAAGCCATCCGCAGATTGGATCAGGCTGTCCGTCCCGCGCGACTCGTGGGGTGTGAAGTCTGGCGTTCGCTCGACTGGATGGTTGATCCCGATAAAGTGTTGATGAATTTCTCAGATCACGAAAACCTTCAACTGGCATTGTTGGGTGTCTTTGATTCCCAAATCGCGGGCGGTAAACGCTATGACCTTGCTTCGATGGGCCGCCGCCGCGCCAATGCTACGTATTTCGAATCGCATGGCGTGGATGTGACAAACGGGCTGTCGTACGCGATGGATATGACTCCTTTAGTGAACGATACGAAACTCGACCCCATCCTTTTTGTTCAGGAGTTTATTCAGCGCTTTGCACAGGATGTTGATTCGCGTATTCGCCGGGTGAACTAACACTTCACTGCCATTATCCCATTCATCCAGCAGAAAGGAGATCGAGCGAACGAAAGAAGATCACAGAGACCAACCTGACAAACTTTGATCTAAAAATTACAAGGAGAAGAAAAAATGAACAAGAAACTGTTTACGTTGCTTTCAGTTTTTGTGCTTGCCAGCCTCGTGTTGACGGCGTGTGGTGGCGCGGCTGCGAATGAGCCGAAAACGTTGAAGATCTATCTGCTTGATTACACGCCGGATACGATCGCTTGGTTGAAGAGCGAGATCAATCCCGCGTTCGAAGCCGCTCATCCGGGGGTAACGGTTGAGATCACGGAAGGCTCATGGTCCGGTTGGGATACCACCTTTGCGGGTTTCTTTGCCGCAGGTGAAGGTCCCGATATCATCAACCTCGGCTCTGAAATGAACACCTTGTACGGCGAGAACCTTTCGGATATGGAGCCGTATCTTGGTGCAGGTGCATGGGATGAGATCAGCAACTTTGGTCCTGCACTCGAAAATGCCAAGTACGAGGGCAAACTGCGCGGTTTGCCAATCTTCACGGCACCTCGTTACGTGTTCTGCCGCACCGACCTCGCAACCGGAACGCTTCCACCGAAAAACTTTGCCGACTGGATTACGTTCGCAAAAGCCAACACGGTAATTGACCCTGCGACGAATTCTTTGACCCAGCAGGCTCTCCAGCCGGTGGATGCCGGTACGATGGCTGATTGGCAGTGGTGGTTGCTCGTATTCTATTCGTTGGGTGGTGAACTTTACAAAGCAGATGGCTCGCCCAACTTCGATTCACCGGAAGCGCTTGCCACAACTCAGTTCTTGCTCGATATGCGGCAAGCCACATATGGTCCCGCTTCAGACGCGGTTGGGACTCTCCCGACTGGTCAAGGATCTGTGATCGATGTGGATGATGCCACGGGTAATAACAACGGGGCGGTCTGCCTCGCCCACTCCGGCTGGGCAGCCCCTGCGTTTGACCGCCCGGTCTGGGACAATATTTCCATCGAGCCGTTCTATGGCGACCCAGAGAACTTCCCGAACAGCCGACCGGTGGTGCTTGCCTTCAACGACTGGCTTGCGGTTGCTGACTACAGCCAGAATAAGGAACTCGCCGCCGAATGGTTGAAGATGGCATTCAGCAAGGATGCCAATAACAAGTGGAACGAGACCATGGGCTTGATCCCTGCCCGCAACGACGCGCAATTTGGCTATGTGACCGAATCCCCGCAACTGCAACGCGAAGCCGAGTTGGCGGCTGAATACGGTGTGGGATTTGCCGGCATCAAGGAAGCCGCGAAACTTTCGACCATCATGCAGGATGCGCTTGGCAAACTCGTCACCGAGGAACTGACTCCTGCAGAAGTGAACGATACCATCCAGCAGCAATACAGTGACGCCCTCGGCGAGTAAGCCTTCTCGTTTATACTCAAGTCTGGGTGGGGAGCGATCCCTGCCCAGACTTCCACTATCTGTCCGGAATAAATAATATGCTTGAAAACCCCTATCTCAGTGTGCTGATCGTTGCCCTGCTGACTGTTGTGTTTATCGTCGCGTGTAGTTATGGGTTGGGATTTACTGCGCGCTGGGCGGTACGAAGACGCGGTGCATCTCCGAAACAGCAGGAGAACGCGTTCGCCGGGTACTTCTTTGCTGCGCCGTGGATCGTCGGCTTTATTATCTTTGTCATTGTTCCGCTGTCGTTTTCTTTTTATTGGAGCCTCACCGATTTTCGCATTGGTTCGGGAAGCCCTATATCTTGGAAGGGGTTCGAGAATTATCAAGATATATTGTTCAAAGACGAGAATTTCCGCGCGTCGCTCGTCAACACGTTGTATCTAACCGTCATCGGATTGCCGTTGCAAATGGGGGTGGCGTTGTTTCTGGCAGTCCTGCTCAACCAAAAGAGGCGCGGCGAACGCCTCTTCCGCATGGCTTTCTATCTGCCTGTCATCCTCGGTTTCAACACGGCCGTCCTACTGTGCTGGCGTCTGATGTTGAACACAGGCACAGGCATCATCAATCAACTCATTCGTGAGGCTTCATTAGCGGTTCCGTTGTTTGGATTTCTTACTCGCGGGTTGATTTACGTGCAGGAAATTGTCACCGCTTTTTTCCTGGGGCTGAACACGGGGAAATATAACCTGCTCATGCGGGTATTTGAAGCGGGCTTTCCTGCCGATAACCGCGTTCCGCTGTGGGTGCAAAGCCCGTTGTGGACGAAGATGTCTGTGATATTGCTTATGGTGTGGGGATGCGGCACGATGATGTTGATCTTCCTCGCAGGGTTGAACAACATCCCGAAAGAATTGCACGAAGCCGCCGAAGTGGACGGGGCGACCGGCTGGCAAAAGTTTTGGAAAATTTCCTTTCCGCTCCTCACGCCGTACATTTTTTACAACCTCGTCGTCGGTTTGATCAGTTCCCTGCAGATCTTCGAGCCGATCTTTGTTCTCTACCGCGACAACGAACCCATCGTCTCTTCGACGATCTCGATGGTCTACTATTTATGGCAGACCAGTTTCAGTCATTTCGAGATCGGGTACGGCTCTGCCATTTCGTGGGTGATCCTTGTCATCATCCTCATCTTCACATTCATCCAGTTCAGGCTTCAAGACCGCTGGGTGACGTATGATGTCTATTAAGGCGTACGAATGAAAAAATACATTGCCATCATCAAAGGCGTTCTACTGTATGCCCTGCTCACAAGCGCGACAATCCTGATGAGCTTTCCGCTTTTCTGGATGATCTCTTCATCGCTCAAAACGCTTCAGGAAACGAATTCCCCAGGCATCGTGTGGATTCCCGACAATCCTACCCTCGAAGCCTACACGAGCATTTTTCAAAATGAAAATTTTCTCCGTTCGTATTTCAATTCCGTGTTTTATGTCACACTTGCGTTGGTTGGCACGTTGATTTCGATTGCCGCAGTGGCGTATGCGTTCAGTCGCGTGGAATGGCCCGGACGAAACGTCGTCTTCTTCCTCATGCTTTCCACGATGATGATTCCCCCGCAGGCATTGATCGTTCCGCAATATGTTTTCTTCAACAAGCTGGATTGGATCGGAACGTTCAACCCGTTGATCATCCCCGGTTATTTTGCAGGCGGCGCGGCGATGATATTCTTGTTGCGTCAGGCAATGGCGCAAATTCCCAAAGAGTTGGACGAGTCCGCGTTTGTGGACGGCGCGAATCACATTCAAATATGGTGGGAGATCGTTCTGCCTCTTGTCAAAGCGCCGCTTGCCACTGTGGCAACATTTCTCTTTGTCGGGTTATGGAACAGTCTCTTAACGCCCTTGATCTATCTGCAAACCATTGACCTCTACACCCTGCCTGTTTATGTGTCCACGTTGTACAACATCAACAACACCGTCCAGCCGTGGCCCACGATCATGACCGCTGCCGTGCTTACTACCGTTCCGCTCATCATTGTCTTTTTCCTTGCGCAACGCTACATTCTCGAAAGTGTCGTCGTTTCGGGTTTGAAAGGCTGATGTGAATCTCGAACATCTCATCGGGCAAAAATTGTTGTTTGCGTTTCATGGCAAAGAACCGCTCTCGCCCGAGATCATTGAAGCCTTCAAAAAATATCATCCCAGCGGAATTTCCCTCTTTCGCAGTTTGAACATTGGGACTCCCACTCAAGTGCGGGCGTTGACCAACTCTTTGCAACGCCTCGCGCGTGACCTCAACCTGCCTCGCCTCCTCATCGCGACCGACCAGGAAGGGGGACAGTTGATGGCAATTGGCGATGGCACACCTCTGCCCGGCAATATGGCATTGGGTGCAACACGTTCGGCAGAACTTGCGCGTAAAGCGGGCGAGGTGCTAGGACGCGAACTCTCCGCGCTTGGTATCAATGTCAACTACGCGCCGTGCGCGGACGTGAATATCAACCCGCAAAATCCAGTGGTTGGCGTGCGTTCGTTTGGCGAAGACCCTCGTCTCGTTGCCGAACTGACCGCCGCGATGATCGAAGGGATTCAATCGCAGGGAGTCGCCTCGACGGTCAAACATTTTCCCGGCCACGGCGATACTGCCAGTGATTCCCATCACGGACTTGGAACTGTTCCACACTCGCTGGAACGACTCCGTGCCGTGGAATTACCTCCGTTTGCCACTGCTCTGAAAGCGGATGTTAAATTGGTGATGACTGCGCATCTGGGAATCACTTCGATAGACGGTCCCGATGCGCCGCCTGCAACGTTATCTCCCAAGATCATCAACGGACTCTTACGCCGCGACCTCGGTTTTGATGGGGTCGTCATCACCGATGCAATGGATATGAAAGCAATTCGACAGGGCGAACTTCTTGGCGAAGAGTCATTACGTGCGGCAAAGGCAGGCGCAGATTTATTGCTCGTCACCAGTGATCCGCTTGATCAGACTCGCGCGTTTGAAGGATTGATGCAAGGATTCCAAACAGGGCAACTTGCAATGGATGAATTGCAAACATCCGTCGAGCGAATTTCTCAATTGAAAAAATGGATTTCCGAACATTCGATGCTGCACGATTTGGCTGTGATTCGGTCTGCCGAACACATGAAAGTCGCTGATGAAATTGCCGCACGATCCATCACTTTGGTGCGCGACCACAACAATTACTTACCACTAAAACTCGAATCGGACCAACGAATTGCAGTTATCGTTCCCAAACCGCAAGACCTGACGCCTGCCGATACATCGTCTTACATTCAACCCAATTTGGCGGAGTCTATTCGCGAGTATCATCCCCGCGTGGATGAGTTCGTAATTCCCTATTTTCCGAGCGAGCAGGAAGCCACGTCTGTTTTAGAGCGGGTTCGTGAGTATGATGTAATTGTTATGGGTACGATCAACGCGTATTCTGAGGTGAAACAAGCAGAGTATGTGCGTAAGCTCTTGGAGGTTGACAAACCTGTCACTGTTATTGCGATGCGACTGCCGTACGATCTAGCATCCTTCCCGCAGGCTTCAACTTTCATTTGCACCTACAGCATCTTGGCTCCGTCCATGCGTGCGGTGGCGAAAGCGCTCTTCGGTCAAGGGGAGATGAAAGGTCGTTTGCCTGTATCAATCCCGGGATTGAAAGGAGCGGTGTAGGTCAAATCATGTCCCTCCATTCCGAGATCCTTGAACAGCCCGAACGGATTCAATCCCTGCTGGCTTCACAGAAACAAAATGTCGAACAGATTGCCTCCGCAATTCGCAAGCGCGATGTTCAATATGTTTTTCTCGCCGCGCGTGGGACGTCGGATAACGCGGGCAGGTATGCCAATTACCTGCTCAGCGCAATGAACGGACTGCCGCTTGCGTTGGCGACGCCATCGTTGTTCACATATTACAACCGCCCGCCGAAATTGAAGAACGCGTTGGTGATCGGCGTATCGCAATCAGGGGCATCGCCTGATATTGTTACTGTGTTGGAGGAGGGCAAGAAGCAGGGATGTTTGACGCTCGCTATCACGAACGACTCGCATTCCCCGCTCGCGCAAGCCTCTGATTTTGTATTGGATATTCAGGCGGGCGCGGAAAAAGCAGTCGCCGCGACGAAAACGTACACGACCGAATTGATGACGATTGCAATGCTCTCCGCCGCGCTGAGTGGAAATAAAAAGCAGTGGAGCGAGTTGGGAAGAGTTTCGGGATGGATGAAATCTGTTTTGGGGCAGGACGATTTCATTGCGCAATCTGCGCAACGCTATCGTTACATTGACCAGACCGTCGTGCTGGGGCGCGGATTCAATTATGCGACCGCCTTCGAATGGGCGTTGAAGTTGAAAGAGTTGTCATACCTCATCGCCGAACCGTATTCCTCCGCCGACTTTGCTCATGGTCCGATTGCGATGGTGGAAAGCGGTTATCCTGTTTTTGCCATCGCACCGAAGGGGAAAGTATTCAAGTCAATGTTGGAAATGCTTCAACGATTGCGAAGAGAGATTTCTTCTGAACTGGTTGTGATTTCGAACGAAAAGCGGGCTTTGTCTCTGGCGCAGGTTCCATTACCTATTCCTGCTGATGTGCCAGAATGGCTTTCACCCCTTGTGAGCATTCTACCTGCCCAGTTATTTGCATATCATCTCACACTAGCAAAAGGCTATGACACAGAAAAGCCGCGTACGATCCGCAAAGTGACCAAGACAAAATAAAGCGCAGTGAGTCACTGGGCTTTATTCGTTACTCGCTTCGCCAGTGTCATTCTGAGCGGAGCGAAGAATCTCTGAGACTCTCGTAGAGACCCCTCGCTGTCGCTCAGGGTGACACACAACTATTTTCTCGGTCTCATCCATCTGCCGCCCAATACCAATGACAAAACCACGAAGGCAATCGCGATCCATGAGAATGCAGTTTGGTCGGTGGAAATGCCGATGACGAGAAAGGCGAGACCGAGAACAAGAAAAACGGATGATGAGTTTTTGCGATTCATGGGCGGAATTATACTTTCGAGCGCGATCAGTCAGCCTTAATAAATTTGTTTTCGAATGAAAAGTTGTGCGATAATGAATCAAATAATTCACGAGGTGAATCATGCGAGTCTGCATTCTCTCCGACGAAAAGATCGAAGACTTCAACCCAACACAATTCATGGAAGGTTATGACTGGGAATTTGTCACGATGAAGAAACCCGTCATGGATACCTTGCGCGAGCTCGATGCTCGCAATGAATTCGATGTGTACATCAACTTGTGCGAGGGATATGAAAAAGACGATCTCGGCGAGCACGGATACGAAGGCATCGAAGTCGTCAAGGCGTTGGAGGAATTGAATCTGCCGTTCACAGGCGCTGACTCGACATTCTTCGACCCGACGCGCGAGCAGATGCAATCCGCCGCGGACGCGCATGGGGTCGGATTCGCCAAAGGATACCGAGTCAGCTCGCCCGAAGAGGCGAAGCGTCTCGTCGCAAATCTGCGATTTCCCATCATGGTCAAGCATCCGCAAAGTTATGGAAGCACGGGGATGATCAAAGAGTCGCGTTGTGATTCGATGGAGGAAGTGATGACTCAAGTGGAGCGCGTATGCAACGAATATGGCGCGGCGCGCATGGAGGAATTTATTGTCGGCAGGGAATTCGATGTGCTGATCGTGGATAACCCGGACGATCTTAGCAAACCGATCCCGTACCCGCCGACGGAATTGGTCTTTCCGCCCGGCGAAGAATTCTGGCATACGGTTGTGAAATGGGACACGTCGCTTCCTTTCAATTTTTCACGTGTTACCGACACGGAGTTGATTCCTCGCTTGCAAGATATCGGCGTGCGGATGTACAAGGCCATCGGCGCGGTGAGTTATGGGCGTTGCGATGTGCGGATGAATGAACGCGGGGAGATGTTCGTCCTTGAAATCAACCCGAACCCCGCCATCATGCTTCGCCCCGACGAATTTGGACCCGCCGATTTTATGATCCTGTATGACGAAGGCGGATATAAAGTTTTCTTCGACCGCATGTTCCGCGTGGCGAAACTGCGACAACAAATGCGCTCGGCGCGTTGAGGCTGTATGCGTGTTTGTTTGCTGACCGATGAGGTGATCGAAGACTTCAATCCAGCTATTTATTTGAAAAATTACGATTGGGAGTATGTAACGGTCACGCCGCCGATCACTGAATTTATCGGTGAGTTGTCGTGTTCGCGTCAATACGATGTGTATATCAACATCTACGAAGGACACGACGAGAACGAAAACTCGGGTTTGCGGTTCGTGGAAGCGCTGGAAAAATTAAACCTTCCGTTCACGGGTGCGGAGTCGAAATTCTATCGTTGCACCCGCGAGGAAATGCAGGCGGCGGCAGAAGCACATCAGATCCGATTTGCTCGCGGGTTTCACGCAGAGTCGTATGAAGATTTGAACCAAGCGGACGGTCTTTCGTATCCCTTGATCGTGAAGCACCCGAACAGTTTTGCCAGTACCGGACTGACAAAAGAATCGTGCGTATTGAATTCCGACGAGTTGAAAATCCAATTTGAGAGAATTTCGAAGGAATACGGCTCAGCCCGCGTGGAAGAATTTATCGAAGGGCGGGAGTTATCTTGTTTGGTGGTTGAAAACGCGGATGATCCCAATTCCCCGTTTGTGTATCCCCCGGCGGAGGTGCAGTTCCCAGAGGGCGAAACTTTTTTGCACGAAGCCACCAAGTGGTACAGTTGGGATATTCATGTTGTGCCACTGCGCGATGAAATCCTTGCCGCCCGAATTCAGGATGTTTCGCGCAAATTCTTCCTGGCAATGGAGGGGAGCGGATATGCGCGAGTTGATATGCGCGTGAGACCCAACGGCGAAATCGTAATTATCGAGATCAATCCCAATTGTGGAATTTTATATTATGGACCTGATGACCGTAGTCATGCCGATCTACCCATCTCTTGGGACGCGGCGGGGCACGATGGTTTTCTGGATCGAATTTTTCGCGCCTCCATCAAGCGCCAGGCGATGAGGGCTACGATGAAAACTTCAAATGTGTCACCCTGAGGGAGCGTTTCCCAGCGACCGAAGGGTCTCGATTGCGATAGTAGGGATGCTTCGCTGCGCTCAGCATGACACTCTGTGAAATTATTTTATTTGTGATTCCAAATATTCAAGCACGACTTTGGCATCATCACCACCCGCTTTTGCATGAGCGATCAACGAAATGCCATGAGGTCCCGGCGTGTTGATTGACTCGGGATACGCGGTCAGCGCGGCTTGTACCACATCGAGTTTTCCAAGCATTGCCGCGGCGAAGATATCGAGCCGCGCACCGTTCTCCAATAAAAAGTTGGCAATCTCTTTCGCTCCCATGTGTGCCGCAGCGCCGAGGGCGGTTTCAAAATCGCCGCCACCCCAGTCCCATGTGGCGTTGACAAGACCGGGTTCTTGCGCGAATAACTCTCTTACGCGGTTCAAGTCGGTATGAGCGACTGCGACAAATTCCTGTACCAGTTTGCTTTCGAGCGCGGGTTTCGTGTCCATGATTCTCTCCTATTTCATTCGCTTTACTTCGGCATATTTTTGAGTCTGAGCATCGAACAGATCGGTCGCATCACCCTTGAGTGTGAGATCGAAAAACGACAACAAATAATCGTTGACAATGCTCGTAACCAGGTTGCCATTGATCGGACCCTTTAATCCGAGTTGTGGGGCGAGTGGTGAAAGCAAGGGCAGGTCGGTGAAATCGTAGTGTGCAGTTCCGTCAATCGTTATCGCGCCACGCGGTTGTTCGACCTTTGGATAAAACCGATTGAACAACTCGTTGTTTCGGCTTTCTGTGTTGTCTGCCCATGTTTGGCTGAACATGAAAAATGATGGCTGTTCGACTCCGTTGTTAATCACTTCGTACGAAACGGGACGCATGAACGGGTCCATGCCGAGCAATGCGATGCAACGCGGGTCGGTGCCGCAGAATTGGACTGCCGCACCGCCGCCCGTCGAATGACCGTACACGCCGACCAAATTCAAATTCAGCTTACCGAAAAATGGGCTGGATGAATCCTCGTTTTCGCCTTTCATAAAATCGAGTGTATATCCCAAATCGCCAGCCCATTGCTCAACTAATTTCTGCGCAGTCACTTCATACTCGTCAGTGGGAGTCTCGTCGGGAGGCAACGCCGCTGGGTTGTTCAAAGCCACGTCGCCGTTCGGGAAAACAGTGACGACCGCGCCGTAGGTGTGTTGCACGCCGACCACCACATATCCGTGACTGGCGAGTTCCAATGCCTGGCCCGTGTTCTGCGCGTTGAATCCGTTCCAGCCGTGTGAAAATAGAATCACAGGAAAGGGTTTTGACGACGCGGCAAGTGGCGATTCTTTGTATGACGGGATTTTGACCAAGGCAAGATGGTCGAGAAAAAATGATGGCAGGCCAATATGGCTTGCGATCGCAGGTGCATATACTTTTGCTTCACTCATCCACGGCGCGCGCTCGGAGGATGAATCCGCTTCAGACGGGTACCAGACCTGAATCATGAACCGACGCGCTTCCTCCCGCCCGGAATAGATCTCGCGGCGCGAATCGTCGATCAATTCATAGATGCGCGTGCCAACGTCGTAGGGTCCGCTGGGGTTGGCGATGCGCGGAACAGGCAGAAGCGCGGGAATCGCCGTCGCAAGTGCGAGCAGAAGAATGGTCAGAATGGAACCGACGGTTTTTATCTCCACGTGAAAGAAGGCAAGCGCGGCAAGGATGACGGTCAACACATACAGCAGGATCATCTGCCAGCGATAGCCCTCGACCGTGAAGTGGATCAAAATGACGAGGAGCGCAACCGCAGGGAGGAATCGAACCGATGTGGGTCGAGGGTTCCGCCAAAGCACATGGATAACGAGAAGAAGGGGGGTGATGATTTCGAGTGAGCGCATTGCCCGATTGTACATGAATTCGCGCTTCGCTGTAACAAATCATTACCTTTCGCAATAATAGTTGAGTTGGAGGTTCTTTCAAGTTGCCGCGTATTTTGAGTCGATAGTGTGTTACACTGATACAGGCATACCATAAACAAAAGGTTTACTAATCTGGGGGAATCGGAGGATGTTCCATAGGGGACATCCATTTACACCACCGCCCATTTGCTCGGTAGTAGCACGATTAGCAGTAAAGGAAGAAAACATGAATAAGCGAGAGACCGTACAAGCCCTGATGGATTCCATTCAGGAAGGCGATTTCGTGCTGGCAAAGTCGATGCTGGCAGATGATTTTCGATTCAGTGGACCGATCCCCGAACCGATCAACGCCGAAACCTGGCTCGGCATGAGCGCTAGTCTGAAAGCGGCATTCCCGGACCTGAACTATCATTTCAAGGTCATCGGCGCGGAGGGCGACGTGGTGAAATCAACTTCGCAGTTGAGCGGAACCCACAGCGGCTCGTTCGATCTTACGACCAAGAACATGGGAGTGATCCCCGCGACAAACAAAGCCTTTTCAGCCAAGCTTACAAAGACAAAAGTTACCGTTAGGGCGGATAAGGTCACTGCCTGGGATGTGGAGTCCATCGAGGGCGCTGGTTTGATGGCTATTCTCCAACAACTCGAAGTCAAAATGCCGGTGATCTAGCCGTTCACAGGCAGGGAGTTTCGGATTGAATCGAACGGGATCGAATCGCTCGATTTGACCGGCATCGAAGCCGCCAATCCTATATTGGGGTTGGCGGAATTTCTCTTCTGGAACTTGAATCAAAGGTTACATGATCAATTTGAGCGTTAGTACAAAAATATATCGACCTATTAAGCAGGTCTTTGATTTCGTGAGCAAGCCTGAAAACGATTTTCAATGGCAGTATGGAACGTTAGCCTCAACCCGGCTTCCCACAAATCTGGGTACGATCGGCTCGTTCTTTCAAAGCATCGGTCATTTGATGGGCCGAAGGGTTCAGGGTACCTACGAGGTGATCGAATATGAACCGCACGTAAAATACGGGTTTAAATCACGATCAGGACCGTTAAATTCGCAAACTTCCTATACCTTCGAGATCGAGGATGGCGGCACAAAAGTCAATGTGTCAACACAAGCCAATCTTGTCAACTTCTTCCAAATGGACGAGCGTATTGTGGAAAAGACGATGAAAAAACAGATCAAGGAGAATCTGACAATGCTCAAGGATCTTCTTGAGACGTTGCAGGTTGTCCCAACGGCGTAGCGGACGCCAACGGTCTTGACGTGAAAAGTACAACTCCGTGAGACATTGGAAGGAGTAGCCAAATGAGCACGACAAAACATTCGATCATTAAACGGGTTGCCTTTATCGGCAATTATTTGCCACGTCAGTGCGGAATCGCGACCTTTACAACCGATCTCTGCGAAGCCCTTGCAGACGAATACAAAGGCACAGCGTGCATCGCCCTGCCCGTCAACGATACGGAAGAGGGTTACGAATATCCGTCGCGCGTGCGTTTTGAACTCACCGAGAAAGATACTGAGTCTTATCGCCGCGCGGCGGATTTCCTCAACATCAACAATGTAGATATGGTGTCAGTACAGCACGAATACGGGATTTTTGGCGGACGTGCTGGCGGGTATATCTTGACTCTTCTACGCGAATTGCGCATGCCAATCGTAACAACGTTGCATACGATCCTGAAGGACCCAAATCCTGATCAGCGCAGGGTGCTCGAGGAGATCGTTTCCCTTTCGGACCGTGTGGTTGTGATGAGCGAACGCGGCGCCGAATTTCTTCAGAGCATTTATCACGTCCCTGAAGAAAAGATCGATCTGATCCCACACGGCATTCCAGATGTCCCCTTTGTCGATCCGAGTTTTCACAAAGACCTATTTGGCGTGGAGGGCAAAAGTGTTTTGCTCAGTTTCGGCTTGCTCTCTCCGAATAAAGGCATCGAAAATGTCATTGCCGCACTTCCTGCCATTTTGGCAAAGTATCCGAACATCGTGTATATCGTCGTCGGAGCTACTCATCCGCACGTCATCAGAAATGAAGGAGAAACCTATCGCCTTTCTCTGCAAAGGCTGGCGCATGAAAAAGGAGTGGAAGGTAATGTGATCTTTTACAACCGCTTTGTCAGCCCCGAGGAACTTGTCCAATTCATCAGCGCGTCGGATATCTATATCACTCCATATCTTGACGAGGCACAGATCACCTCCGGCACGCTGGCATATACACTCGGCGCTGGTAAAGCGATCATCTCGACGCCATATTGGTATGCCGAGGAAATGCTGGCTGATGACCGAGGCGCTTTGGTGCCATTCAGTGATCCGCACGCGCTGGCTGAGCAGGTGATCGATCTGTTGGGTAATGAGTCGAAACGTCATGCCATGCGAAAGCGCGCCTACCTGTTTGGACGGGACATGATCTGGTCACAGGTTGCCCGACGTTACATGAAGACGTTCGAACGCGCCCGCGCGGAACGCCGTCACTTTGCCCAGGCTGAGTTCGTGGTCAAGGCGTTGGACAAGCGCGTCGGCGATCTGCCGCCCCTCAAATTGGATCATTTGCGCCACCTCACGGATGATACCGGTATCTTGCAACACGCCATCTTCACAATACCCAACTACCGAGAAGGCTACACAACCGACGATAATGCCCGCGCGTTAATGGTCAGCGTGCTTTTGGAGGAACTGGGGAACAAGGAAGCGGCCGAATTGGCGACGCGCTATCTCGCATTCACCTGGTACGCATTCAATACTGAAACGCGGCGCTTCCGTAATTTTATGGATTACCAACGAAACTGGCTGGAGGAGAGCGGGTCCGACGATAGCCATGGTCGCGCCTTGTGGGCGCTGGGTATGATACTGGGGCGGTCAACTACGCCGACGCTTCACGATATGGCTGGACGCGTGTTTCAACAATCTCTGCTTGCCATTCTCGAAACGACCAGTCCGCGCGCTTGGGCGTTTGCGTTGATCGGCATCCACGAATACTTGGGACGTTTTGCGGGTGACCGCCGCGCGAGCCAGGTGCAGGAGGAATTAGCCGGTCGGCTGTTCTCGCTTTACAAGGACAACCAGGTGGATGGATGGAATTGGTTCGAGGATAAGTTGACGTATTGCAACGCGGCATTGTCTCATGCCATGTTATTGTGCGGCGAATCCATACCTAACTCTGAAATGACGATGATCGGTTTGGAGTCTCTCGGCTGGCTTGCCGAAATACAGCACGCCGATACGGAAGGAAAGCATTTCGTTTCCATCGGTTCGAACGGATTTTATCCACGCGGCGGAGAACGTGCCCGCTTCGATCAACAGCCGGTGGAGGCGCAGGCGATGGTCTCTGCCTGCCTTGAAGCGCATCGGATCACCGGAAAGAAGACCTGGCAGATCGAAGCCCGTCGCGCCTTTGAATGGTTCCTCGGCCGAAACGATCTCCATTTGCCCGTCTACGATCCAACCACAGGCGGTTGCCGCGATGGCTTACACCCGGATCGTGTGAACGAGAATCAAGGCGCCGAGTCGACGCTTGCTTTTCTCCAATCGCTTTTGGAATTAAGGTTTGCGGAAAATATCGAGGAACCCAATGAGCATGGTCACAATGAACAACCATCGAACAACCCTATTTCATCGCCACAAACTCAACCCCATCCTGACAGCCTCGAACTGGCCCTATCAGGTCAATAGCGTATTCAATCCCGGCGCTACGTTGCTCGCCGACGGCACGACATTGTTATTGTGCCGCGTGGAAGACCGCCGCGGTCATTCGCATTTATGCGCGGCTCGCTCTGTGAATGGGTTTGATAATTGGCAGATCGACTCTCAGCCGACCTTTAGGGCAGACCCAGAACACTATCCGGAGGAATTGTGGGGGATAGAAGATCCGCGGATCACCTACGTCCCTGAATTAAAACAATACGCCATCGCTTTTACCGCGTATGCAAGCGGGGGACCCGGCGTGGCGCTTGCGCTCACCAAAGATTTCCACTCCTTTGAACGGTACGGCGTTGTCATGCAACCGGACGATAAAGATGCGGCTCTTTTGCCCCGCAGAATTAATGGTCAATGGGCTTTGATACACCGACCAGTCACCACGACCAGCGCGCATATGTGGATCTCGTATTCTTCGGACTTGCGGAACTGGGGAAATCACAAGAAGATTTTGGAGGCGCGGCTTGGCGGCTGGTGGGATGCGAACAAAATCGGGCTCTCACCTCCACCCATTGAAACCCCGGAAGGCTGGCTTGTGATCTATCACGGAGTCAAGCATAACGCTTCAGGTGCCATCTATCGATTGGGGCTTGCTCTGTTTGAATTGAATAACCCGGAGCATTGCTTGAAGCGCAGCGATGAATGGGTCTTCGGACCGGAAGAACCCTATGAACAACATGGGGATGTGGATAAAGTAGTCTTCCCCTGCGGCTATACCCTCGCACCGGATAACGATACTCTGCGCCTTTATTACGGGGCGGCGGATACAAGTATTGCCATGGCGACAGCCAGTGTAAGAGCGATGCTCGCTTGGTTACATGGACAAGGCTAATTTTGCTCCATTATCTTACTCTATCAATGCGACAAAGCGAGTTACTTTCCATAATTCAATCAAGAATTTCTCTTACTCTCTCAGCGCCAAGGATTTGTTCAGCTAATGCCCGGTTGAGTGTGGGAGGCTGATCTTTCATTGCCATTTTGATCAGTGTGAAATTATTGCCATTCTCGTTCGACAGAAGGGCGTAAATGTGGTCTTTGAGGAGTTCGAACATCCCATCTTTATCCAATTTCTTAGACATGAATTGCGGCGATTCATGCCCTGATTTGCTGGTCGTGTATAACCCCCAATAGATCGTGTCATCGACGCGGTAAATACTTAGGTAGGGGCAATCATTGATCAATCGCACCTCTACGCTCCCCACATTGCTATGACGCAGCGTCCCCGCTACGGTTTCACGTTGATACGCCGACTGCATCCGCTTGAAAAAGCGGACGATATTTTCCACGCTTTGCATCTGTCGGTTGTGAAGATCGTCCCAGGAGACGTGGTCTTCACGTGCCCGCTGGCTGAGGAATGGGGATTCCGGGTGCACACAGATGAGACGCAGTCTCGTACTGTGCCTGAGGATGCGGTCAACCATTTCGTTCTGAGGGTCTTCTGAGATTTCCCGCAATACAGCGGCGATACTTACCCCAAGGATATCCACCTTTTCATGTTGATATTTCAATCGATGGATGGTCTGGTTGGTGCGGGCGCGCTCCATCGCCACGATTTCGATCTCCACATCCTTTACTTCTTCGACTAGGAGTTTGTCGAAGAAATTGACGAATCCGGTTGCAATCAAGCCTACACCCACTGATTCCATAAAGAATTTCCCAAATGTTTCTCCTATCATGTTGAAACTGATGGCATCTAGCACTACCCCAATCAGTGCAAGCCCGATGTTGATCATCAAGATCATTCGTCGATCTAATTTTGGGATCATGTTGCCTTCTCCCGTCGATTGAAATTGCCCTCACTCGCTTTGTTGTTGAGATGGGTGGCAAATCTGATTGTACAACAATTTTCCTGCTACACCGCTACTCCCAACACTGCAATGTAATGCGCCCCGGCGGCGAGCAGGACAAAGATGTGCCACATTTCGTGGAAGCCGAACACACCGGGTTTGAAGTTGAAAATTTTCGTAATGTACACAACCGCGCCAAGCGTGTAGAGAATGCCGCCCGCGATCAGCCACCCGATGACCCAGCCGGGGAGCAACTCGAACATTTGCCCAGCCGCGGCGAGCGCGAGCCAACCCATTACGAGATAGATACCCGCATTCAGCCAGCGCGGCGCGCGGATGTAAAACACCTTCACGATGATCCCAACGATTGCGAGCGACCAAATTATGGTCAACATGCCCCACTTCCAAAAACCTTCGAAGGCGTTCACGCAAAACGGTGTATACGTCCCTGCGATGAGCAGGTAGATGGCGGCGTGGTCGACCTTTCGAAAAACCTCCAGTGCTCGTTCTTTCACGCGCACCATGTGATAGGTCGCGCTCGCTGAAAACATGGCGATCAGGCTCACGCCGTAAATTGCCAGCGAGGCGATCTTCGCGGGTGTGTCCCACCCGAGGATGAGTAGCGCGATCAAACCTCCAAAGGCGAGGAGTGCGCCTGCCCAATGCGTGAGGCTGTTCACCGGTTCACGTAATTTTTTCAGCATGATTTCTCCTTGCTGTCACAATAAATAATTTACTCGATTGCAATTCGCGCGTCAGAATTTCGGTTTCAAAATTCGCTTTCACAAACGGTTCCCTCAATTTTTTCTTGACGACGTCCTCCGATTCGGAGGGGGACTCGCCGGTAAACTTGTACAACCAGTCGAGGAATCGATTCTTCGGCAACGCTACAGGCAGGACGATGAGCCTGCCTCCCGATCGGAGACATCGCCTAGCCTCAGCCAGCGTGCGTGGGTCGAAGATGTATTCCGAGGGGAAGGTGGAGATGATCGTGTCGAACGCCTCGTTCGGAAAGGGTAGATGTTGTGCCAACCCTCGCGTAAGATAGGCGTTGCCCTTCGTGTTGCGCCGCGCGAGACGTCCCATCTGAGGCGACTCGTCAATTCCTACGGCGAACCAGCCGTCCCTGCGGAGGAGGCGTTGCAGATGTCCGGGTCCATGCCCGAGTTCAAGGAGTCGCATCCCTTCGATGAGGGGAAGGACTTCTCGAATCCAATCCTTCCAGCGGTTGAACGAAACTGCCGCAGCGACGAGATCGTACGTGAATGCAAACTGATGATAGAGAAGTTTGAAAAAGAGTCTTAGAAACGCTTTCATAATCAAACGAGGGCTTGGTGCATCCAAGCCCTCGTCTCGCGTTGTTGCGGCGCACCTTACGCGGCGGCTTCTTCGCCTTCTGATTTCTTCGGCTTCCGAAGGGACTCGACGGCCGCTTTGCCGCGCTCGCGCACGTCGCTGTAGACGGCTTGTCCGCGATCTCGCAATTGGCGGGCGAGCTCATCGGCGCGGGCGCGCGCTTCGGCGGCGGCGGCTTCGGCGCGGGCAAGCGCTTCTTCCGCGGTATGCGAGGCGCGGTCGCGCAATTCGATGGACTTATCCTTGATCAGCGCGCGGGTCTCTTCGCCGGATTGCGGTGCAAAGAGCAGGGCAACGACTGCGCCGGTGAGTCCACCGACGATGAAGCCTACGAGAAAGGCTCCGAACTCATCACGATCAGACATGGTAACCTCCTTGGGGTTAGTGGTTTTGGTTAGTAGACCTCACAGGTCTTACAGACCCGTGAGGTCTTTGATCAACTATTTTTTCTTGAGTCCCATCAATTCTAACATACGGTACAAGCCGGCGAGGTAGCCGTTAAGTTTGACTACCGGTTCCACCACATTCTCACCGAGGAACTCGGCGGTGCCGCGCAGGTTGTTGACCGTATCGCTGGTGGCTTTGAGGATGGGGCGCACCTCATTTTGGAGCAGGTTGATCAGGCTGGCGAGTTGCATTATCAGGACGATCAGCGCTACGCCGATAACGAGGGATTCAAGCGCAACCACGATGATGAAAATGTCCCGAATCCTATCGGTGGGGGTGGCGGGTTGGAGGAGGAAATAAATCGCGACGCCCAGCAGGACGAGCAGGACGAGTGCGCCGGCGATGACAGCCGCCACCAGTCGTTTCATCTGCTTCTCCTGTTCGATCTGTTCAGGAGTGCGCGGCGTTATTTCGGGATTTGTGGACGGTGTTGACATGCTCAAATTATAGCATCGTTAGCGGTGGAAATTTGTCACGACATTCCGAGTAGTTTCATCTCGTGGCGGACGGTTTCTGCCCATCCATCGCGGATGGGGCGGGGGTTGAATCCAATTTCACGGCGAGCTTTGCCGTCGTCTGCAAGGTACGACAAACCGGCGATGGTCACTAATCCTTCCGAAGTGAACGTGTCTGGCAACCATCTGTCGAAGGGGCGTGACAATTTTGACATGAACAACAACACTTCATCGGGGAGGATCATCGGCATCCTTGCGCCAGATACCTCGGAGGCGACTTGATACATTTCAACGACCGTGCTTCGTTCCCCCGAGATAATAAACGCTTCGCCAATCCGACCCTTTTCCATCAAGGCGATGTGTGCTTGTGCGACATCTTCCACGTGTGCCCAATGCATCACGGATTTCGCCGGGATTGCCGGGAGTTTTCCTCGCAGGAAGTCGATCAGGCTTGCTCGTACCGCACTGGTGTCATTGGGACCGTAAATCATGCCCGGCATGGCTATGGCTAGCGGCAACCCTGTGTTCATAAAATCTTCGGCGATCCTGTGCGCTTCCCCTTTTGTGCTTTCGTAATTTGTAAGATATGCCCCTGAAAAGCGATACGACTCATCAACCGTTCTACCGCCAGTATTCGAATATATGCCGCACGTGCTGGTGTATACGCCTTGGGGAATATGCAACTCCCGCATCAACTCGAGAACGTTTTTCGTACCCACGACATTGACAGCGTATGCCTCGCCTTTGACTCGCTCAACGAGTTTATACCAGCCAGCGACGTGAAAAACGCCGTCCACACCGGTCATCGCCTCGCGCATGGATTCCTTGTCGGTAACATCACCCTTGAACTGTCTGACGCCGAGTTGACCCATCCATTGCGCTTTTTGTGGGTCGCGCACCAAGGCGCGTACTTCATGTCCGCTTTTGGCAAGTTGCCGAACTATCTCACCACCCAGGAAGCCTGTCGCGCCTGTTATGAAATATTTCATTGTGCGTCTCCACGGTCCGGATCTGTAACCTGCCGCTATTGTAGCCGACCTTGACATTCACGGCTACGTCCGCTATGATAGCACAAACCGACCGTTCGGTAGGGAGATGGCATGACACGAGACGAACTCATCGAGACCGCCGCGCAGGTCTTTCGCCAGAAAGGTTATCACGGCGCGTCCATGGAAGATATCGCCGCCGCCGTACACTTACGGAAGGCGAGCCTGTATCATCACTTTTCCTCCAAACAGGAAATTCTGCTTGAGATCCTCGACCGCGCTCTGCAATTGCTCCTCGTAAAAATTTCCAACATCACGAAACAAGATATTTCCGCCGACAAGAAACTGCGGTTGATGATCCGCCAGTACCTGCAGATCCTTGCAGAGAACGTGGACCTCGCCGCAGTTTTGCTTTTCGAGCACCGCGCCCTCGAACGCAGGCAACATGCGCGGCACGTTCCGAATCGCGACAAATTCGAAACGCTTTGGAAGGATGTTCTCGCAGAAGGTGTGAGCAAAAAGGTCTTCCAATGCGACGACCCGCCGATGGTTGTCCGCGCTTTGCTGGGGCAGATGAACTGGACGATCACATGGTTTTCGCCGGACGGTGAAAAATCCATCGAAGAGATCGCCGATGATTATTCCAACTTGTTGTTGAACGGCTTACTGAAATGAGCGCGTCTTTTGCCATATTCGAGTCCGCTGGCGGCGCAAAAATCTTTCGCGTGCCGCTTCAAGCGTTTCCGAATTTTTGGGCGTATGTGTATGTGGTGCAACACGATCACAACACTTTTCTCCTTGATACTGGCTCAGGAACAGACGCTTCACACGAAGACTTGTTGAACGGACTCAAACAAGCGCATCTTTCTCCGTCTGATTTGACACACATCCTTTTGACCCACGCACACATCGACCATTACGGCGGACTTTCCAAACTCAAGCCTCTGACAAACGCGAAGATCGGATGTCACGAACTGGATGTGCAAACCGTCGCGCATCATGATTCAAAACTCGCGTTAATGAGTCGGCGCCTCGCTTCTTTCCTCACCGAGACTGGACTCGCTGAAGAGACGCGTGATTCGCTCCTCGGCATTTTTCGCTTCACGAAGAGCCTGTACCAATCCGTTCCTGTTGATTTCACCTACGAAGCCCAAAACATGCAAGTCGGCCCGTTTGTGATGATCCATTTGCCCGGGCATTGCGCGGGTCATGTGGCAATTCGCGTGGACGATGTGGTTTTCTGCGGCGACATGGTTGTTGAGGGAGTCACACCCCATTTATATCCAGAGTCAATCAGTCCACAGAACGGACTCGATCACTATCTCGAATCTCTTGAAAAACTCCGAACATGGGCAAACGACGCGCGGTTGATCTTTAACGGACACGACGAAGTTATCACGAACCTCCCTGAAAAAATTGACGCAACCCACAAGAATCTTGTCCGCCGCATGAGCAAAGCGGTGGAAGCGCTTGCTGAACCGCTCACAATTACTGAAATCTGCGACGCCGTCTATGGCAAGACAGAAGGTTATAACCAATTACTTGTCATCGAGAAAACTGGCGCGTATGTTGAATATTTCTATGAACATGGCTTGGTTGAGATCGTGAATACAAATGAAGTGGAGCAGGGATCGCCGGCGCGGTATCGGGGATTGTTTGATGTGAGTGAAATGTTGGAAGGATTGATAAGAAAAGTAAACACGGAAACACGTATACAGGCAGACATGTAAACACGGGAACACGTGTGTACTCGTGTACGTGTTTACGTGTGTACCCTGAAAGGAAAACCATGTACTCATTCGACCCAACCGAAGAACAGCAAATGCTCATCGATGCGGTGAAGAAATATGCCGCCAATGACCTGCGTCCCGCCGCGCATGAGGCGGAGGAGAGCAAAGAACTCCCGACGAAACTCATCAACAAAGGATGGGACCTTGGCTTGTTGCAAGCCTCAATCCCCGAAGTCTACGGCGGATTTGGGGAGCGGAGCGCGGTCACGGGTGTGTTAGCACTCGAAGAGATGGCATTCGGCGATCTGGCAGGCGCGTTGGGTGTGTTGACTCCAAGCCTGTTTGCAACTCCGATTCTCCTGGCAGGCAGTGATAAGCAGAAAACGGAATACCTGCCGAAGATCATCGAAGGCGAGTGGCGTCCGTACACTGCCGCGTTGATCGAATATGCGTTCGACTTCGATCCGTCCGTGCTGAAGACAACCGCGACCTTGCATGGCGATACGTACATCCTCAACGGTGAGAAGGCATTTGTCCCGTTTGCGAGGGAGGCTGAGTCCATTCTGGTGTACGCGAATCTCGATGGGCAGAGTCAAGCCTTCATCGTCGGAAAAGACGCAGCGGGGTTATCCGTCAGCGACGAGCGAGAGAAGTTGATGAGTCTCAACGCGTTGCCGATGTATCGAGTCAAACTGGATAATGTCAAAGTCCCTATTGCGAATCGACTCGGCGGCGCGTCGGGTCATGATTTTGATTTGCTTCTTGCTTCGATGCGCGTTGCCAACGCCGCGACAGCCGTCGGCGTGGCGAATGCCGCGTTCGAATATTCGAAGAATTACGCGAAGGAGCGCGAAGCTTTCGGCGTGAAGATCGCACAAAAACAAGCCATCGCGTTCATGCTCGCCGAAATGCGGACCGAAATTGAAGCGATCCGTTTGCTCACGTGGGAAGCCGCGTGGAAGTTGGATCAGGGACGTGAAGATGCCGTCAACGAAACCTATCTCGCCTCCGCCGGCGCCGCGGATATGGCAATGATGATCACCGACCGCGCTGTGCAGATTTTAGGCGGACACGGTTACATCCGCGAGCATCCCGTTGAAATGTGGATGAGGAATGGGAGAGGGTTTGCGATGTTTACTGGATTAGCCATAGTGTAAACAGGTACACAGGTAAACAAGTAGATACGAGTTTGCTTGTGTACGTGTCTACTTGTTTACGAAGGAGTTTGACATGCCAATCGAATTTGATGCGCCAAAACCGATCACGCAAACGCAGTTCGTGTTGAAGACCGTCGCCGAGGAAATGATGCGACCGAAGTCGCGTTATTTCGATGAACACGAACATGAGATTCCATGGGATTACATCGAGTTTATGCACTCCGCCATGAAAGCGATGGGTGGCAATTCTCTTGCCCCGCGCGAGAACGGAGGCGAGAAAGAAAAAGATCCTGAAAAAGAAAAACGACCACCCATCGGCTATCAACTGATCGCGGCGCAATTGGAAGCGCTGTCGTGGGGCGACGTGGGGATGTATCACTGCCTGCCCGGCGGTGGACTTGGCGCGGCGGCGGTCTATTCTGCAGGGACGCCTGACCAGCGTGCGAAATTTCTATCACGCTTCAACGGCGACAAGCCCACGTTCGCGGCGATGTGTATCACCGAAGCGGGCGCAGGCTCCGACAATTCCGCCATCCGTACGCGCGCTGTGTTGGATGAAAAGACCAATGAATGGATCCTTAACGGCGAGAAGATCTTCGTAACGGGCGGCGATAAGTCGTTCACCGAATATGAAAAACTTGGCAGAGGTTTTATCGTCGTGTGGGCGTCCATTGATCCATCCGCGGGACGTGCGGGGATGCGCGCCTTCGTCGTCGAAGGTGGGACGCCCGGCGTGAACGTGACAAAACTCGAACACAAGATGGGTATCCGCGTCAGTGACACGGCGGCGATCTCGCTGGTGGACGCGCGCGTTCCTTTCGAAAACATCTTGGGAAGTCCAACTGTGGAAACGAACACCGCAGGCTTCAAGAAAGCAATGGCAACTTTCGATGCGACTCGTCCGCTTGTCGCTGCGACAGGTGTCGGTGTGGCGCGAGCCGCCTTGGAATTCCTGAAGGAAAAACTTGCCGAGAATGGTGTCCAAATCCACTATGGATTGCCGCGGCAAAAGTTGACCAATATCGAACGCGAAGTGATCGATATGGAGATCATGCTCAAATCCGCATGGTTGATGGTCATCAAGGCGGTGTGGATGGCGGATAACAAAAAGCCGAACGCGCTCGAGTCTTCGATGAGCAAGGTCAAAGCAGGGGATGTGTGTACGAAGATCACCCAGAAGGTCGTCGAAATTTTAGGTCCCCTCGGGTACAGTCGTGAACACCTCGCTGAGAAGTGGTTCCGCGATGCGAAGATAACGGATATTTACGAAGGCACAGGTCAAATTAACAGATTGGTTGTTGCGCGGCAAATTCTTGGATACAGTGGAGCGGAGTTGCGATAAGTTGGTAATTGGTAAATGGTTATTGGAGAATTGAGACTGGTGAAATCGGTGGTTGAGTAGCCCTGAGCGGTTTTTGCGAAGGACGTATCGAAACCACAGGTAAGCATACAATCTCTTGAAACGAGATTTGCATCACCGCGTGGTGGTCTCGATACGGGCTTCGCCCAACTCGACCACCAAGTTAGATTGAAATGAGGTGCTTATGAAATATCAAATTCACAAGGCAGTCGTCATCGGCGCGGGGACGATGGGCGCGGCGATCGCGGCGCATTTGGCAAATGCAGGCGTGCCTGTGACCTTGCTCGATATTGCCGCGAAGACTTCCGAAGACTCAAGAAATAAGATCGTCAACGAAGGCTGGGAGCGATGTCTGAAAGCCAAGCCTGCCAATTTGATGGCAGACGGGTTGAAAACGTTGGCGAAACTAGGCAATCTTGAGGATGATTTTGCGGTTATAAGTGAAGCAGATTGGGTCATCGAAGCCATTGTTGAGAATTTGAAGATTAAGCAGGAATTGATGGCGCGGATTGACGAGGTTCGTAAACCAAGCGCGATCGTTTCGACGAACACGTCGGGTATCCCTGTGTATGATATTGCGGAGAGGCGCTCAAAGGAATTCAAGAAACATTTTCTTGGAACGCACTTTTTCAATCCGCCGCGCTATTTGAAGTTGCTGGAAGTCATCCCGACGAAAGATACGGCTAAAGAAGTTATTGAATTTATTTCAACCTTCGGCGAATATCGGTTGGGCAAGGGAATTGTGTTGTGCAAAGACACGCCGAACTTCATCGGTAACCGCGTCGCGTTTGGGACGGGTGCGTTCGCCATGGATTTCATTCTCAAGAACGGTTACACCGTGGACGAAGTGGATGCGGTCACAGGTCCGCTCATGGGGCGACCGAAGACGGCAACTTTCCGTTTGATGGATCTGGTCGGTATTGACGTGTGGGATCATGTCGGTCGCAATCTTGCCCCGTTGATACCGCATGACAAGCTGGGGCAGGAATATCTCAAGTCGGAAGCGCCGAACAGGTTGATTTCGTCGCTGGTCGAACGCAAGTGGCTCGGCAACAAAACGAAGATCGGATTTTACAAAGAAGTACGCGGTGAGGATGGAAAGAAAGAGTTTTGGTCGTTGGACCTGAAGACACTCGAACATGTTCCGCCGACGAAACCGCGATTCGATTCGGTCAAAGCAGCGAAAGATGTCGAGGGATTGGGAGACAGGCTCAAGGTCCTGCTTGAAGCGGACGATAAAGCGGCGCATCTCGTCAAAGCGTTGACGTATCAAGGCTTCCAGTACGCATCGTCCCTCATCCCCGAAGTTGCGGATACCGTGAAGCCGATCGACGATGCCGTCCGTTGGGGCTTTATGCACGAGGCGGGTCCGTTCGAGACGTGGGACATGCTCGGTGTGAGAGAGACAGCCAAAAGGATGAAAGACGCGGGCTATCCAACCGCGAAGTGGGTGAACGAGATGTTGAAGAACGGCATCGAGTCGTTTTATCAAACTAAGAATGGCGAGAAGGTCGCGGTGTATGACGCGGTGAGAGGCAAGTATGTGAAGTTGAAGAAGCCTGATGGGGTCGTGACGCTCAAAGGCACGAAGGTAATTTCGCAGAACGCAGGCGCGACGTTACGCGATATTGGCGACGGTGTGGCGTGTTTGGAATTTCATACGAAGATGAACTCGCTCGACGACGACATCATGAGCATGGCTGTGGAAGCGATGCAACGGCTCGAGACTGATTTCGATGGACTCGTGATCGGCAACGAAGGCGAGAACTTTAGCGCGGGCGCGAACTTGTTCATGATGGTGATCGGTGCGCAACAAGGCATGTGGGATATGCTCGATGGCGCGGTGCGTAAGTTGCAGGACATGAACATGCGGATGCGTTATTCGCCAAAGCCGATCGTGGTTGCGCCTGCGGGTCTCACGCTCGGCGGCGGATGCGAGATCACGATGCATGCCTCACGTGTGGTTGCCGCGGCGGAAACCTACATCGGTCTTGTTGAACTCGGCGTGGGGGTCATCCCTGCGGGTGCGGGCACGAAGGAACTGTTGCGGCGCATCGTCAACCCTGTGATGCGAATCGAACATGCTGAACCGCTCGCCGCGTTGCAAAAAGCATTTTTACAAATGGGGCAGGCAAAGGTCGCCGCGAGTGCCGAAGAAGCGCGCGGTATGAATATTTTGAATCCGCAAGACCGCATCGTGATGAATCGCAGTCATCTGCTTGCTGAAGCGAAGAAGGAGGTTCTGCACATGATCGCCGCTGGGTACAAACCGCCCGCGCCTGAACTCATCTATGCCGCGGGGCGTGATGCGCTTGCCGCGCTCCGCATCGGCGCGTGGATGTTCAAGGAAGGTCACTACATCACGCAGTACGATCATCATGTGGCGGGCAAACTTGCCTATGTGATGTGCGGTGGTGAACTCACGCGCGGTCAATGGGTGAGCGAGCAGTATATTCTCGATCTCGAACGCGAAGCGATTTTGTCTTTGTTCGGTGAAGAGAAAACGCAAGCGCGGATGTGGTCCATTTTGCAGACGGGGAAACCTCTTAGAAATTAGAAAGTGGAAAGTGGTGGATCGTTTCTACTTTCCACTTTCTACAAAGGAGATGACATGAAAGATGCAGTAATCGTTTCTGCCGTAAGGACACCGGTTGGCAAAGCCAAACGTGGAGGACTTGCCACGGTTCGCCCCGACGAGATGTCTGCTGCGACCATCCAAGCCTTGCTCAAGCGGACGCCGAATCTCGACCCCGCCCAGATCGAAGACGTGGTCATCGGCTGTGCCTTCCCCGAAGGCGAGCAGGGACTCAACATGGCGCGCATGATCGCTTTGCGTGCAGGCTTGCCCGACTCTGTGCCTGCCGAGACGATCAATCGTTATTGCGCATCGGGTGTACAGTCCATTGCGCATGTGGCGTATGCGATTCAATCAGGTCAGATCGAAATTGGCATCGCAGGTGGCGCGGAGTCGATGACGATGATTCCCATGACGGGAGTCAAGTTTTCACCCAATCCGTATTTTGCTCAAGACCTGCCACACTATTACACCAACATGGGACTCACTGCCGAGAACGTCGCGGTCAAATATGGGATCAGCCGCGAAGACCAGGATGAATTCTCGTTGAGGAGTCATCAGAAAGCCGCGCAGGCGGTGAATTTGGGATTGTTCGACCCTGAACTTGTTCCACTTGATGTTGAGGTAATTGAGTTGAATGGCAGTGATAAACCAAGCAAGAAAAATTTCACAGTGAAGCGTGATGAAGGTCCGCGTGCGGATACGAACATGGACGCGTTGTCCAAACTCAAGCCCGCCTTCAAGGAAGGCGGAGTCGTCACCGCGGGCAACTCATCCCAAATGTCCGATGGCGCGGCGGCGGTGATAGTGATGTCAGCGGAAAGAGCCGCGGCGCTTGGATTAACTCCGCTGGCAAGATTTGTTTCGTTTGCCATTGGAGGCGTCCCGCCGGAGTTGATGGGGATCGGTCCGATCGTGGCGATACCGAAGGCGTTGAAACTAGCAGGTCTCAAACTCCATGATATTGACCTGATCGAATTGAACGAAGCCTTCGCCGCGCAGTCGCTGGCTGTCATCCGCACGCTCGAAATTGACGAGAGTAAGGTCAACGTCAATGGCGGCGCGATCGCGCTCGGA